>CAZFJW010000026.1:0-17394 GCA_964519355.1 uncultured Gammaproteobacteria bacterium
GCAAAAACTCCGCGTCCTTTTTCTTTTGTTTTTTTAACTTCCCAATAGTCATCTGGTATTAAAAACATGATCTGCGTAATTATAGCATCACAATATTTGTATTCTTAAAAAGCACTTTGTTCATTTGGTATACTGATCGCACTATGAGCATTAATAAAGAGTGGCATCTGAAGAATCTCATGCCCAAAAATGCAACAGAAAAAGAACGTATAGAATGGCACAAGGCACACTCTAAACATTGCAATTGCCGTCCAATTCCTCCAAAAATCCAGGCAAAAATTAATAACCCTCAATGAAAATTACAGATGCCAGACTTCATAACCATCATTTAGTAGGTAACAAATTTCAAACCCCGATAGATGCAGTAGACCATTTAACAGCAGTGCAAGCCCAAGACTATTTCGCAGCCTCCTGGTCGCTAGGTCAGAGAATTCAGAGCGCGACTGAAAATTCGATCAATCAAACCTTTAACGATGGCTTTATTCTCCGCACTCACATCATGCGTCCAACGTGGCATTTTGTATTGCCAGAAGATATTACGTGGATCCAACAATTAACATCTTCTCAAGTAAAAAAACTTATGGGTCATTACAACAAAAAACTCGAATTAACTGATGAAGTTTTTAGGAAGGCGAACAAAATTATAGCTAATGAACTCAAGAGCAATTATCTAACCAGGCAAGAGCTGAAAATCAAACTTTCAGAATCTGGAATTCAAACCGATGTCCAGCGGCTTGCACATATTCTTATGTGGGCAGAATTAGACTGTCTTATTACTAGCGGTCCTAGAATTGGCAAACAATTCACCTATTCACTCTTTTCAAAACGCGTGAAGAACTCAAAAATCTTGGGTAGAGAGCAGGGCCTTGCAGAGCTTGCTCTTAGATATTTTCAGAGTCATGGCCCTGCACAATTAAAAGACTTTTCCTGGTGGTCTGGACTTTTGATAAAAGACGCAGAACAGGGGCTGGACTTTGCGAGGTCAAAATTAATATCAAAAATCGTAGACGGAAAAACCTATTGGTTTTCTCCTGATATTAAATCCTTAAAAATAACTTCTCCAAAAACATTTCTCCTCTCAATTTTTGATGAATATATTATTTCGTATAAAGACCGAGAAGACGTGAGCGAAGAGGGGTACATCGAGCAGATGATTTCCATGGGCAATGCTCTTCTTTCAGTAATAGTTATTGATGGGAAGGTTGTTGGAAGCTGGAAGCGCACTCTTAAGACTAGCTCTGTACTAGTAGAACTAAATCTTTTTAGAGAGCTTACTGAGCCGGAGATGAATTCAGTCCAAAAAGCAGTTGACGAGTACGGGGCGTTCCTTAGATTAACTGCTCTTAAAAAATTCCTTTGATATAATAGCCATCATGAATCCTTCTGAATTAATCGATCAAAGAATTGTTGAATTGAGTGATTGGCGCGGCGAACTCATTTCCAGGTTGCGAAAAATTATTCATGAAGTAAATTTAGAAATAAAAGAGGACTAGAAGTGGGGAAGTCCTGTTTTTACATATAACGGACTCGTATGTTCACTTGGATCGTTTAGCGATCATGTAAAAATTCATTTTTTCAAGGGAGCAAGCCTTAAAGACCCAAAAAGTCTTTTCAATGCGGGGCTTGAGGCCAAAGGAACACGAGGAATAGACTTTTTTGAAAATGATGAAATATCCATACCAGACTTAAAAGATCTTATCCATTCTGCAATTCAGCAGAATACTTCCAAATAAATTACTCCATCAAAAAGAGGATCTTCTTTGTCGTATTATAATTTCTCATCGTCATTTCCTTATATATCTTTTTGCCAATAAGCTTGGTTATTCCGCTTTTTGCAGCATCCGTCCACAAAGTTGCCATATAGAGAACACCTGGTCCCTTTTCAATAAAGTCCACGTCTTTTCTCGGCTCAACTTCTGCAAATGCCTCTTCCACGGCAACAGGCTCCTTTATAAAAGCAATGTAATACCGTAAATCTGTTCTGGTATTCCAATCATGCGGTACGCCTTCAACCACTTTTTTCATCTGAACGTGGTTTCGAAGTACGATTCTAAGATCAAATCCAAATCTTTTTGACAGCATTTCCTCGATTTCTTTTGCAAGACTTTCATGATCTGATTTTCCAGAATCAAAGATAACATTTCCGCTGTTGATGTATGTTGAAACATTTTCGAACCTATTCTCCTCAAAACACTCCTTCAAATCTGCCATTTTTACCATCGAATTTCCACCTACATTTATTCCCCGAAGAAGTGCTGCATATTTCATATACGTAGTCTATCATTTCTTATTATGAGCAGACTACTGATCAGAAATTGACTGCAGGAGAATTAAGAACATGAATTGTTTTCTCTGACTTTCTTGGTATACTAATCTTGTGAAGACAACACTTAATCCATATCTTAATTTCATGGGGCAGTCCAAAGAGGCTATGGAATTCTACCACTCAGTCCTCGGCGGAGACCTCACGATTCAAACATATAAAGACGCAGGATTTCCGCATGACCCAAAAGATGACGATCTTGTTATTCATGCCAACCTCATGACAGAAGAAGGTATTAATATCATGGCAAGCGATGGAAATGACGAACACCAAGTTAATATGGGAGACAACATTCATCTCAGTCTTGTCGGAAGCAACGAAGAACAATTAACCAACTATTTTAATGGTCTTGCAGAAGGCGGAACAGTGGATATGGCTCTGGCCAAACAATTCTGGGGAGATACCTATGGACAGCTCACTGACAAATTCGGCGTACATTGGACAGTAAATATCACAAAGGAGGAGCAAGAGTAATACTTGTGATGAACAAGTAAAAACGAGTCAAACCATGAAACAATCACCTGTAATCCATTTTGAAATGCCTTATAAAGATGCCCAAAGGGTTTCTGATTTTTATTCGAAAGTGTTCGGGTGGAATATGAATAATTTGGGAGCTATTATGAATAACTATATTTTGGCAGGAACCACAGAAACCGAGAATATGCAGTCGACCAAACCAGGCGAAATTAACGGGGGATTTTTCCCCTCATCTGATGAAAATAATAAATACCCCCTCGTCACAATTCAAGTAGAAGATATTAATGAGGCAATTGAGGCTGTAAGAAATTCCGGCGGAGAAGTATTGGGTTTTCCGGTAGACATCCCTGGAGTTGGAAAATACGTAGCAATCCACGATACAGAAGGCAACCGCGCAAGCATGCTTCAGTCCACCAGATAATACCACTTGGCTTTTTATGCCTTTGATACAATATTCATGTGAGGAAATTATTAATTCTGGTACTTTTTTTTCTGGGAATAACAGCAGTTATTGGCGGCATTGAATTAATTCGAACCAATGGCATGGGCATGCCCCAAGAATGGCTCTCAACAACGCCATTTTCTTCTTTTCTTATCCCCGGACTAGTCTTGTCTCTTATTATCGGCGGAACGAGTCTTTTGGCCATACTTCTTCTTATTCGCCATCATAAATACGGCCTTGAAGCATCAGCAATTGCGGGATTTGGAATTCAAATCTGGATCTTTACTCAAATATACATGGTTCGCCACGCCTCATTTCTTCAGATTCTCTATTTTGCAACAGGGATTCTCATCCTTATTTTCACGATTTTGCTTTTGAGGGAAAAGTCTTCATGATATATAAAGACCTACCAGTATTTTCTTTTGATACACAGGAAGAGTGGAGGAAATGGCTCTCAAAGAATTACTCAGCAGCCTCTGGTGTATGGCTCAGGTTTTACAAAAAAGCCTCAGGAATTAGAAAGGTCAATTACCAAGAAGCGCTTGATGAAGCCTTATGTTTTGGGTGGATAGATGGTCTTGTAAATAAATACGATGACAATTCTTATCTTCAAAAGTTCACGCCAAAAAGAAAAAGATCCACTTGGTCACAAATAAATAAAGGCCACACTGCGCGCCTTATAAGGCTTGGCAAGATGCAGCCGAGTGGTCAGGCGGAAATCGACCGCGCCAAAGAAGATGGGAGATGGGATGAAGCATATGCCTCACCGACAAATACGGCCGCCCCTGATGATTTTGTAAAAGCCATTTCGAAAAATACAAAGGCCAAAGAATTCTGGGAAGTGCTCAACAAAACCAACAAACTTGCTATGATCTGGCAAATAAATAATGCCAAGAGGGAGGAGACCAGAACAAGACGAATTGAAAAATTTGTCGGAATGCTTGAGCGAGGGAAAAAGCTCTACTAATAACTTTGTTATAATTGCCTGATGAACAAATTGTATAGGTTTAGCCCTATCAGAACAGAAGAGCAACTCATAGAATCAATTCGATATATAGATTCCCAAGCGAGAGAGCTTTCTAATAAAATAATCAAAAAAGAATATCCCCTCAGTTCCCTTACTATCTTTTCTCACTATCCTGATGAGTTTGAACAGTTGAAAGAAATCCTTTTTAAAATGGGCGAACAACAAGCTGAAAATAATGGTCCGTATGTCAGATTAGTAAACCCCTTAGTTTTAAGGGGTGGTGCTCTGAAATTTGTGCGAGTTAGAAAACCCGATCCTTATCGCATGCAAGTTGGCTGTTGTGATTTTAACATTCCAGACTATGACGAGTTCAAATCAAATTACTTAAAAAGCACCACAAATAAACTCAGACTAATTGAAAGGGTAGATTACGAGATGATCGAGTTTTTTGATCCCGATTTTGACATCCTTGCGTATGTTGTAAACAAGCCTTTGCTATAATTGCCTCAATGAAACTGCTTCTCACATCATCCGGAATTTCGAATAAATCGATTGCCAACGCGCTTGCCGGACTCGTTGGAAGGCCATTTAAAGATCTTAATATCGTATTCATCCCGACAGCAGCAAGTCTTGAAAAAGATGACAAATCGTGGCTCGTAAAAGACCTGCACAATGCAAAAGAATTGGGATTTAAAAACTTCTACATAACAGATCTTGCAATCGCGCCGCGTGAAGTATGGCTTCCGCAAGTAAATACAGCAGATGTTATCATGGTCGGTGGAGGACACACGGAATTTCTCTTTGACTGCATGGAAAAGTCGGGATTTACAAAAGAATTACCTCGCCTTCTTAAGTCCCGTGTGTATGTCGGCATTAGCGCAGGAAGCATCGTCTGTGCCGAACAAATAGCCATGACAGGCGCTGGCCTTTTGTATTATGAGGAATATAAAGGCATCTCAGAAAGACGCGGTCTAGGACTTGTTCCATTTGAAATTCGCCCGCATTATAAATCCGACTACTTCCCAAAAGTGAATGATGAGTATCTCTCTAAAATGGCAGAACAAATGACGTACCATTTTTATGCTCTAGATGATAATTCTGCAGTGCAAGTGGTGGATGGAAACGTTGAGATAATAACAGAAGGAGGGTGGAAGAAATTTAACTAATTATGTGCCGTAATATAAAACCTCTTTTTAATTTCGATCCTCCAGCAACTGACGAGGAGATAAAAAATGCCGCGCTCCAATATGTACGAAAATTATCAGGATTTAACAAGCCCTCCCAAGTGAATGAAAGAGCATTCAACGATGCAATTCTAAAAATCTCAAGTGCAACACGAGATCTTATGAATTCACTTGAAACTTCCGCTCCACATAAAGATAGAGACCAGGAACTTGCCCGCACTCGCGAAAAAAACCAAAAAAGATTTGGAACCAAATAGATATTTCAATTTTCGAATTAATTTGTATAATATATTCATCTGACGATTCGTGCCAGAAATAGAGATAAGGGTGCCTGGAAAATTCTATAACTAAGCATCTCTCTATCATTCACAATAATCATGTGAGTCGCAGGAAGTACCGCAAAGGCGGATTTTTTGTTTTAATGACAGACGAAAAAATATTATTTTGGTTAGTTGTATCTCTGATCACCATGACCTTTATGGTAGGTGTTTTTGTGGCAGCAGTCATCGCCCTCCGAACATTCTAAGAATTTTCATATCAACCATAGAAGCAATTATTACTAAAGGGCTGAACAAATAATTTTATTTAACTCTTGACTTAATTAAGTGAAGGGTTTAATGTAAATGCATGGACACATTTTCCGCGCTCGCAGAACCAAGACGAAGACAAATAATTGAACTCCTTGCCCAAAAGGGCAGCCTTTCTGCCACTGATATATCTGACCAGTTTAATATCTCAGCTCCAGCAATTTCCCAGCACTTAAAAGTATTGCATGAGACAAAATTAGTAGATGTTGAAAGGCGCCACCAAATGAGAATTTACACGATTAATACATCTTCCTTGCAAGAAATTGAGCGGTGGATTGGTAAAATCAATAAAATGTGGAACGAAAAATTTGATAGACTTGATAAAGTCTTGGAGGATATGAAAAATGGAAAATAATACAGTTACCGTACAGGCCACAGTTCAGGCACCCATAGAAAAAGTTTGGGACTGCTGGAGCAATCCACAACACATAACAAGATGGGCTTTTGCATCAGACGACTGGGAGGCACCATTTGCCGAAAATGATTTACGAACCGGCGGCACTTTTATGACCCGGATGCAGGCAAAAGGAGCAGGCGATGGATTTGATTTCAACGGGGTATATACCAATGTTGTAGACCATAAGGTTATTGAGTATGATATGGAAAAAGGCCCTGGTGATGAAAAGGCCCGTCATGTCAAAATAACATTTACAGAAACACCAGATGGCGTACAGGTTGTAGAAACGTTTGATCCTGAGAATGAGAATACACTAGAATTACAGCGTTCCGGATGGCAGGCGATACTTGATAACTTTAAAAAATATACTGAGTCACACTAGTATGGAAAACAAAGAAGACATAATAATTGAAAGGGTTTTTGATGCACCACCAGAACTTGTGTGGAAGGCTTGGACCGATGAAGAGGTGGCCAAAAAGTGGTGGGGACCAGAAAGTTTTACTGCTCCATCTATAAAAATAGATCTTCGAATTGGAGGCAAATATATTTTTGCAATGCAGGGACCCAAAGATTCTGAGTGGGATAGGGTCATGTACTCAGCAGGAGAGTATAAAGAAATTATTCCCCCTTCGAAAGGCTCAGGACAAGGGAAATTAGTCGTAACGGATTATTTCTCAGACTCTGAGGGCAATATGATCGCGCCTGACAAAGAAGGCCAGGACTCAAATTTTCCAAAAATTATGACAGTGACTGTTCTATTTGAAGAGGTGGAGAGTGGCGCTTTTGCCGATGGGCTCAGCACGAGCAAAACAAAGCTCTCAATTCACTATCCACGTCCAGAATCTGAAGAAGAGTATCAAGCAATACTCAAAAGCGGCATGAAAGAGGGATGGCAAAGCTCTCTTAACAAGCTTGCAGATGCAATAAAATAGAAGAAAGGAGGTATGGAATATGCTTAATTTTAATTCAATAATGGTAAATACCCAAAATTTAGACAAATTATCTAAATTTTATGCTCAAGTTTTTGACAAAGAACCAGATATGAATGACGAGGGCTACTCTGGATTCCTGGTAGGAGCTGCTTTTTTTAGTCTTGGGTATCATGACAAAATACAAGGAGAAAGCAAAGACCCAGATAGAGTTCTTTTCAACTTTGAAACCGAAGATGTCAAAGGCGAGTTTGAAAGGGTATCTAAAATTGAAGGTATAAAGATTGTAAAAGAACCTTACAGCATGGGAGAGGACAATAAGTATTGGATTGCCACTCTCGCAGATCCTGATGGCAACCTTTTTCAGCTAGTTACTCCTTGGGAGGACATGAAGGATGACTTCAAAAACTAAAACCTGCTCGCGAGGACATACATTTACAAAATCATCGGATTGCCCGGTGTGTCCAATTTGTTGGTCCGGGTATTACAAGGATGCAATGGCAGGAGAATTTCCGATAGATCTTTCTGCACCTGCTCTCAGAGCGCTCTTGAATGCCAAAATTACCACTTTGCAAAAATTGGCAACGTTTTCTGAAAAAGAAATTCTTGCACTTCATGGAATGGGTCCTGCTTCAATGCCAAAACTGAGAGATGCACTTGGGGAAAAGGGGTTGAAATTTAAAACTTAATATGAAAATGGAAAAATTTGAAACAATTGACGAATATATTGCCTCCTTTGACGGGAATACCCAGGATATTCTTAAAAAGTTTAGGGAAAATATTCAAAAGAGAGCGCCAGAAGCAACCGAATCCATGAGCTATGGCATGCCGACATTCAAGTTATACGGACACAATCTGGTTCATTTCGCAGCCTTCAAAAATCACATAGGATTTTTCCCAGCACCTTCTGGAATTGATGCATTAGCAGATGAAACAAAACCTTACAGAACCGGGAAAGGCACGATGCAGTTCCAATTTAACCAGCCCATACCATGGGATTTAGTTTTAAAAATAGTTGACTATAGAATAAAAGAAAACGAAAATAAAAATAGAAGATGAGAATACAACAAGAAATTTTAGATTTTATTACAAGCCAAAGAGTAGGAGTATTGGCAATTGAAATGCCTGATGGTTCGCCTCACGCGGCAACTGTTCATTTTGCGCACACAGATGATCCTCTTATTTTTTACTTTGAAACAAATAAAGACTATAGAAAATCTGAGGCACTTTTTAGAAAAGATCTGTCCCGTGCATCATTTGTAATTGGAACTGATGAGGGAATAATGAAAACATTCCAGACAGATGGAGCAGTCCAATTGGTAAAACCTGAGGGCATGGAAGAATTCAGATCAATATATCTTGGGAAATTTAACGAAAAAAAAGATAAATCAAAAGATCCCAAATTTGTAGCATTTACCTTTGCTCCCTCATGGTGGCGTTACACTAATTTTGGGGGGCCACAAGGAAAACTCATACTTACGTCAGAAGAAAAAGACAAATAGTGAAAATCTATTACCAACTCCTGGTTAATATAACCATTGCGACAGTAGTTAATTTTACTGTGTGGTTTGCTATAACTTTTTACGTATATCTTCAGACGCGTTCTGTTTTTGCTACAGCTATTATTTCAGGTATTTACCTTACCGCAACAGCACTGTCCGGAATCTGGTTTGGAAGTCTTGTCGATCATCATAAAAAGAAAAGCATTATGTTCGTATCGAGTTTCATTTCTCTTGCCTCATACATCGTGGGATTTGGGATTTACATTACCGCTTCACCTGACGCATTTACCAAAATCGACAGCCCGATTTTGTGGATTTTTGTACCTGTTCTTATGACAGGAATAATCGCAGGCAATCTGCGGACAATTGTACAACCAACTCTGGTCACACTCTTGATTGATGAAAAGGTGCGAGACAAAGCAAACGGACTTGCGGGAACTGCAGGAGGAATTTCTTTTCTTATAACTTCAGTAATCAGCGGCTTTTTAGTGGGCAGTTCGGGCATGTATTTAGTCCTTATGCTTTCAATCCTTGTAACTATTCTAACGATTATACATTTGTTTTTTATTACAATTCCTGAAAAAGGTCTTGTGGATTCAGAAGAAAAACATAAAAAAATTGATCTAAAAGGAACTATAAAAGTAATACTTTCAATTCCCGGCCTCATGGCCCTTATCTTTTTTGCAACTTTTAATAATCTTATTGGGGGAGTATTTATGTCTCTGATGGATGCGTATGGACTATCCCTAGTGCCTGTGCAAACATGGGGGCTTCTATGGGGAGTTTTAAGTACGGGATTTATCTTTGGAGGGCTAATTATTGCAAGATGGGGACTCGGGAAAAACCCGCTAAAATCATTGTTTCTTGCGAACATAATTATCTGGTCAATCTCATGTGTTTTTACCCTGCATTCATCAATCATTCTTTTAGTAATCGGAATGTTCATCTACATTTGTGTTGTTCCATATATAGAAGCTTCTGAGCAGACTATTATCCAGAAGGTTGTTCCTGCTCATAGACAGGGCAGAGTTTTTGGATTTTCTCAAAGCGTCGAGCAAGCAGCTTCTCCATTGACAGCATTTCTTATTGGCCCACTAACTCAATTTATCTTTATTCCTTTTATGACAACCGGGTCAGGCACCAGTCTTATTGGAGGGTGGTTTGGGACAGGGCCCGACCGAGGAATCGCGTTAGTATTTACACTTACTGGCGTTGTCGGACTGATAATGACACTAGTATCGTTTGGCTCCAAATATTATAAAGAGCTTTCATTTTATTATCAGGAAAAGTAATATAGAAATATGAGAAAAATAATCGTATTTAATCTAATTTCAATTGATGGGTTTTTTGCAGGAAGTGATGGCGACATCGACTGGCACAATGTTGATGACGAATTTAATACATTTGCAGTTGAACAAACCAAGACTTTTGGAACAATCCTATTCGGCAAAACTACTTACAAACTCTTTGAAGACTACTGGCCGGCGGCACTCGCTGACCCTGCGACATCTTCAGACGACAGACAAATTGCCCAAACAATCGAAGACATTGAAAAAATTGTATTTTCTAAAAGCATTCAGGATGTATCTTGGAAAAATACCAAACTTTTACACGACGTTGACCCTGAAGAAATTAAACACTGGAAAGAGAGTGAAGGACAAGATATGGCGATTTTTGGAAGCGGAACAATCGTCCAGCAGTTAGCCAATCTTGGACTTATCGATGAGTATCGGCTTTTGGTAAATCCTGTCATTCTTGGTGAAGGAAAACCGCTGTTCAAAAACGTACACAAATTAGATCTAAAGTTAATAAACACAAGAACTTTTGGAAATGGCAACGTGCTTCTCACCTATATTCCGTAATTTTTCGTATTCTTCGTTACTAAATTTTGGCATTTTATGCTACTGAACTAGAGACTCTTCTGACGTACTATTCTTGTATGAGAGAGACAGAAAGATCAGCATTATATCCAGGATCCTTTGATCCGCCAACCAACGGACATAGATGGGTGATTGAGCGGGTTTCTGATCAATTCGATCAAGGGCATGTTGCAATTGGAATAAATCCTGAAAAACCAGGAAGATTTCAGGTTCCCGAAAGAGAAGAAATGCTCAGAGAATTAGCCCAAGCCTTTCCAAATATTTCAGTCTCATCTTTTGCCGGTCTTTTTCAGGCAGACTACGCGCAAATGCTCGGCGCCCAGTACGTTGTTCGGGGAGTTCGAAACGGAGCTGATTTTGCATATGAAAGTGACAACAGACACATCAATGCAACACTTAATCCCGCACTTGAAACTGTTGCTATTATTCCTCCCAAAGACCTCCTCCAAGTTAGCTCAAGCATGGTCATGGGATTTTTAGGACTTGAGGGCTGGGAACAGGAGGTCTCAAAACTCGTACCGCCAGGAGTTATGGAGCGGCTTGAAGTGCTTCAATTAGCCCGAGATAAGGACTATCTAGAAAAACGTTTTATGGCTCTTTGTGAAAGAACTGGGGCTCAGGGTAACCCGCGCGAAGTTTTTGAGGAAATTTTTACACGATGGACAGAGTCAGACCGCGCATATCATAATGTTTCACATCTAAAAATGTGTCTACATGAATTTGAATTGGTACGAGACAGACTCGAAGACCCTGATGTAACAGAACTGGCACTTGTTATGCATGATGCAATCCATAATGAACACAGGCAGGACCAGTCTCTTCATGGAGACGATGAAGCAGAGAGTGCTGAGCTTTCAGAATTTTATATCACCAAACGTCTTATGCTTCCTCAGGATTTTGCAGACAGAGTCTCATCAAGAATTCTTGCAACCAAACATAAGGGAACGCCTGACGGAGAGGACGAAAAATATACTGCAGACATAGACCTTGCAATATTCGGCAGATCAGAGCGTTTGTACAAAATTTATGAAGAACGGGTAAGAAAAGAGTATGGCTGGGTGCCAATTGATGCCTTCAGAACTGGAAGAGGGCGCGTGCTTGCCAATTTCATAAATCGTCCATCAATTTATCACACGAAATTTTTCAAAGACCGATATGAAGAAAGTGCGCGAAAAAATGTAGGACAAGCAATTCAAACCCTCGCAGCTTAAAATTTAGACACCCGGAGTCTCTCCATAAATTACAACCCGTGTCCCTGGATTTTCCGCAGTTGTCTTCATCCAGCGCTTCTCACCCATTACAGGTGTTGTCCAATTGTAGAGCGCCTCAGCGTCTTCTCGCTTCATATTTACACACCCATGACTCATGGGCACTCCGAAATTGTTGTGCCAATACGCTTCATGGAAAGAAAATCCTCTCGACCATGGAATTTTATCATTTCCGAAAAATTGAACATAATGAACGTTGGGTAGATAATAATACGTTCCCAACTCTTTCTTACCACCTTCCATTTTCTGAACATAATTTTTGTATGCGATTTCGAACTCTCCCGTTGGCGTCCTTCCCCATTTGCCAGTAGATACGACAAATTCCATCACCTTTGTTTCACCTTCATATGCGTATGTTCGCTGATTTGTAAGATCTACTTCAATTCTTTTCTCAGCGTTATTTTCACCTAAAACAGCAACAGGCGGTGTTTCTTTTTCAGGAATGACACTTGAGCGTACCTTTTTACCTAAAAATACCCCTTCTTCATCAGAGTAATCATATTGGCCAGTCGTATTCAGTGTCTCTGGGGTTGGCTGCCATTGCGCAGGGAATTTATAAGGAAGTACATTTCTATACAGATAGATTCCAAGTATAAGTATTGGAAGAACAGACAACAGAATATATCGCCGTTTGTTTTGCTTTTTGTGTTTTGCCATATTCTTTATCGTAGAAGAAATGGAGAGCTATAACAATAGTGATAAATATACTGCTTACAAAAGTTCGACTACGGGGCGTGAAAGTCTCCAGAACGTTTCAAAAATTGAACGTTGAGACTGAGCAAAATACTGGGGAATGAGGGAATTCAAAATATCTCAGAGGCTGTGGGGTCAAAGACAAGCTAACAATTTATCTATTCATCCCCAATATGTGGAACCTGAACCACTTCCAAGGCTGCGCCTCATAAACATGAAGAAAATACTCCTGAGCAAGCTTGGGAATAAGCAAAATAACAAGAATAACAAAGAGACTTTTTTTTGAAGAAACCAAATCTTTTTTTGCAAATTTTTTATTAAAGATATAAAAGAGGAAAAAGTTTTCAAAAAGGTTCGGGAAGAAAAAGAGCAGGGCACGGATATGAAGGAACTCAAACAATACAAATCCTATTACGCGCCATATAAATAATATTATGCTCGTTCTTCTGGCAAGTGTGTTTTTCCATGCCAAAGACACATAGCCTTCTATCGAAAGATAATACATGTCTAGATATTTATCTGTTGTGTGATACGAAGAGAATTCTCCCTTATTTAAAAATGTAATCGTGATAACATCCAATGCATCTGCTGCCATAGCAATCAGCGCGCCTGTGATTCTGAATCTGAAAATAAGAAGAGGCAAAAGAAGTCTAAGCGATATAACGATTAATGGTCCCAGGCTCATTTTTTATCCCCCAAGTGTAATAACCTCCAGAATGCAGTCACAAAATAACATGCTCCTATAAAAAACATTAATGCTCTTCCAAGCAGAGTATTTATTAACACCTCGAGCAGGTCAGATAATTTAACAAATCCCAAAAATGTTGCTGTAAGCGCTGACACGCAGATGGATACTGCAAAAATGATTTTTAATACATTATCAATTCTTTCGGCGAAAAGATATGCAGGGCGCACTGAAACCAACACGCCATTTCGAATGATTTTACGGGTAGGTGGGGTCTTTTTTGACTCTCTTTTTAATAAATGCTCCTTATAATCTTCAAAAAAATCTTCAATTTCCTCAATAATTTCTTCAAAAAAATCTTTCATTAATAGGATTATATCAGAGAACTTTTAGATGTAATTTCGACACAATCTTTCATCGTATATTCCCCAACTTGTATCCTTTTTATCGAGTATGCGAATGCACCCACCCCAAGTGTCTCCCCAAGAACACTTGCAATTCCGCGAACATACGTCCCGCTGGAACAACTGATCCTGACACCTACCATTTTGGTTTGATCATCTGGATGTTTTTGTTCAAAATCAAGCCATGCTTTTTTAATTTCCTCCTGTCTAAAATCCCCTTGAACTTTTGAAATTTTTTCGAGAATCTTTCGTACTAAATCTTTTATGATAATATTTTCCTCTTTAATAATTTTTATTTCATCAATAACAATTTTTTTTGAAGGGAGGTCTATCTCGGAAAGGCGATTTTCCCTTGCCCACCAATAGAGAGGGCGAGCATTAACCGTCTTTGATGAAAATGGAGGATAAAACTGATCCTGTTCTCCAATCATTTCATTAAGAACTGTTTTTACATCATGATGCGAACGTTCCAGATTAACTCTCTGGATCATTCCCAGAGCATCAAACGTATCAGTTGAAATGCCAATAACTATTTCTGCCTCGTACACTTTTTTCAGACCTTCATATTCTTTTCTTTTTTTATTCTCATCACCAATAAGAAGGATCAGCACTCCTTCTGCCATTGGATCCAGTCTACCTGCGTATGAGATTTTTTGTTCACGATATTTTGATCTTAAGTTTTTGAGCTCTTCAATCGCTTGCAATGGGGTGATACCCATGGGTTTATAAACCACAATTATATTTTCTTCTGGTTTGATCATATAACTATGCAAGGAAGAAAAGCAGACCGGCAAGAAACGGAGGAAGGAACAACACAAGCTCAACCATCAGCTTCAAACTCAGAGGAGAATTTCCCATCACAATTGCATAAAATATTCCCAATAGAATTGAGGTAATCATGAGGAGAAGACCTGCAATTTTCAGCTTTTTCCTTGCCAGTATTGCTAAAATTACAAGAGGCACTATCTGTACAAGATGTGAATAACCACTCAGCTCTCCGCTAATAACTTCACCAATAGTAAATAGCAGAAGGAATGTTATGGGTATTAATATAAGACCAAACCCCACAAGCCGTGGGTTTGGAATGTATTTAAGAATTGAAAATTTATTCACTTTTAACAAATGTTCCGAATTCTTTATAAAGCTTTTTGATCTTGGGATCAATAACTATCCTGCAGTACCCTGACTCTTTATTGTTCTCGTAATAGTTTTGATGGTATCCCTCAGCAGACTGAAATGACTCAAATGGCACAATTTCTGTGACAACCGGATCTTTATATATTTTTTCCTTTTCCAGTCTTTGCTTTAGACTTTGGGCAATTTCCCTTTGCGAATCATTCTCATAAAAAATGATCGATCTGTATTGAGTTCCAACGTCAGCTCCTTGACGATTGAGAGTTGTCGGATCGTGCAGATGGAAGAATACTTCAAGAATAGTTTCATAAGAGATTATTGATGGATTAAATTCTACTTGTATAACCTCTGCGTGGCCTGTTCTTCCATCAGAAACAGACTCGTAGTCAGCACTTCCCGTACCCCCCGCATATCCAGAAGTTACTTTTTCTACTCCTTTTAACTTTTGGAAAATGGCCTCTGTACACCAAAAACATCCTCCTCCGAACGTTGCTTTCTCCAAATTCATGTATTCATTCTAGCATGATTGTGGAATTTTACTCTGTACTTTCGTACAATAATACTATGAAACATCCTGTCCTTTCATATATATTAAAAAACCAGGTTATTTTTGCGCTTATCTTAATTTTGGGAGCCTGGGCAGTTTTTGAAACCAGAAGCATCCTAATCTCTCTCTTCGCAGCATACATTGTCAAAGCAGCACTCCATCCATACGTAGACTACCTGCAAAACAAAAAATTCCCTAAAATATTAGCAGTCGCAATCCCTTATATAATTACGCTTGCATTCCTTTTCCTTCTGATTTTTCCTCTTTTCCCATTTTTTATCAAACAAATCGCGCTTCTCATTAACCAGCTTCCAAATTACCTCTCAAGTGATGAAGGGATTTTTGGATTTACACTTGACACAACACAGATCAATCGAATCCTAGCCTCTGAATTTGGAAATATCAGTAAGAATGCGCTTTCTCTTACTGGGGCATTTTTCTCAAGTATATTTTCGCTTCTAACTGTTTTTGTTGTAGGTTTTTATCTGCTTTTGTATGAAGACTCTATTCGAAAAGCCCTAGTCAATCTATTTCCTGAAGACAAAGCCAAACAAGTAAAGTGGACACTTCATCACATTGACGAAAAACTTGGAAGCTGGATGAGGGGACAAATGATTCTTTCGATATTTATTGGGGTTATAACGTACGTAGTACTTCTGGTCCTCGGTGTGGATTTTGCACTTTCACTTGCGCTTATTGCAGCTCTGCTTGAGATTGTTCCATCTATTGGGCCAACAATCGCAGCAATACCTGCTATTATCATTGCGTCTAGCGCCTCTCTTCCTCTAGCCCTTGTTGTTTTATGCTCATACGTTGGGATTCAATTGATTGAAAACAATATCCTTGTTCCAAGAATTATGGCCCGTGCCGTCGGCCTAAATCCACTCGCGGTTATTCTTTCAATTACAATCGGGGCAACACTTCTTGGAGTTATTGGGGCACTTTTGTCAGTTCCGTTCTTATCTTTTTGTATTGTTATCTTTAATTCACTCAAGACCAATCACGAACTAGATAATATCTAGTCTTAAATAAGAAGCTTGCACTCGGTACCTGAACAATTCTCATGCTCATGCTTCCTTTGTTCGATTATTTTTTCATAATACCCAATTACTTCCATTGCCTGTTCTGGGGTAGTTACAATTTTATATAGACTTGACTCTTCTTTACGAATTTTCAAGTGTTCATGAAGCGCTGCCATAATTGGTCTCCAGAATTCTCCAAAAAGCACAATTGGCTTATGGTGGCCAATATATAGCCTTGAGATCCCCCATGCCATAGCAAATTCAGAGAGCGTCCCAGTGCCGCCTTTGAATATAATAAATGCGTCTGAGAGTTCAAGCAGCTTTTTCGTTCTGAGGATATAATTTTGCTCTTCAAAAATCTCATCACCTTTGTTTTTCCCGACACTTCCTTCAAAATCAGTCGCCATTTCTGGACGATAATATACAACAGAGATTTTTCCTCCAACTTTTTTTGCACCCATTGTAGCACCAAGCATAATCCCAGGACCCCCTCCATTTACGACACGCCGTCCTGACTGGGCAATTAGTTTTGCGGTATCGAATGCTGCCTCATAAGAAGGAGATCCGGGAACACTTGTTGAGCTCCCAAAAAACCCGATTGAGCGAAGTGGACCTTTGTGAATTTTATTCATATTATTCGCAGCACGGTTCTTTATAGCCGCAATTTGTGCAGACCGCATCCCGGGAACCAGCAAGCGCCCCAAAAATTCCACCGCATTTTGGACAAAAAGAGAGTGGTGTGTTTGTTTTGCTTTTTATAAAAACCGGAAGGTTTTCTTGCACACATAAAAGTGTAGCATATCAGAAGACATTGATACAGATCACATCGGTTGACAAAAAGTTATCCACATTATTATACTTGGTTACCTACGGTACTTAACCCCTCTGTCCTCCGTTAGGAAGCTTATGGAAGATATATGGCAAGCAGTGCTTGATGAAATACAAATAGAGGT
>CAZFJW010000027.1:0-16385 GCA_964519355.1 uncultured Gammaproteobacteria bacterium
TAAGGTACTTTTTGTAAAGTAGCCTCGCGAATTTTGGCTTGCATCGTATCATTTCGAAGATCTGCTTTGGAATTAATTCCCTTCTTGTCAAGTGCGTCTTGGGCGCGCTGTGCGATCTCATTTTGATCTTCAGAAATTGGAATTATTACAACTTGTGTGGGAGACAGCCATACTGGAAATTTGCCGGCATAGTGTTCGATAAGAATTCCCAAAAATCTTTCAAAAGAGCCAAAAATCGCTCTGTGGTACACAAATGGCATTTTTTCTTTACCTTCCTGATCTATATAAGACAAGTCAAATCGCTTTGGCTGCTGTATATCAAGCTGTACAGTTCCTGTCTGCCACTCACGTCCCAGTGAGTCTTTCATAAGAATATCTACTTTTGGCCCATAGAATGCTCCTTCACCCTCAACTTTTATAAATTCTTTTCCTGATTTTTCCAGAACTTTTTGTAATGTGCTCTCTGCGAAGTCCCAATCTTTTGCCTCACCTATAAATTTTTCTGGTCTTGTTCCATATCTAAGTCTGTATGATAGTCCAAAACCTCCATACATTTCTTCAATCATATTCATAATCCCCTGGAACTCACTCTCTGCCATGTCAGGAGTTATGAAAATGTGAGCATCATCCTGGCGGAATTGACGTATGCGAAAAAGCCCGTTTAAAGTACCTGAAAGCTCGTATCTATGCAAAAGACTTGTATCTGCTAGTCTGAGCGGTAACTCGTTGTAGGATCTTGTTGTAGAGCCAAATATTGTCATTGCATTCGGACAATTCATAGGTTTTACCCCAAACATCTCAGTCTCACCCATGTCTGATGTGAACATGTCATCTTTGTAATGTGACCAGTGACCTGAGGTTTCAAATAGCTCCTTTTTATTAAGCATAGGAGTCGCAACTTCCTGGTATCCATATTTTTTGTACATTTTTCTTGCGTATGAATACAGTGTGTTGTAGAGAATTAGTCCTTTTGGAAGCCAATATGCCATTCCAGGCGAAGTTTCATGGAAAAAGAAAAGATCCAGTTCTCGTCCGAGTTTCTTATGATCACGTTTTTTAGCCTCATCAAGAAGAAAGAGATGTTCGTCTAATTCTTTTTGTGTTGGAAAGCATGTTCCGTAAATACGCGTTAGCATTGTATTTTTTTCACTTCCTCGCCAGTATGCACCAGCAAGCGACATGAGCTTGAGGGCTCCAATTTCTGTTGATGGGTTCTGAGAATGTCCTCCTCGGCACAATTCTTCAAAATCACCCATTTTAACAAGCGTTATTTTTTCGCCCTTTTCTGCAATCTCATCGATTAATTCAAGTTTGTATGGATTGTTTGAGTAGATTGATTTTGCCTCATCAATACTTACTTCTCGTTCAGAAACTTGGTTCCATTTGGGAAGCAGTTCTCTCATTTTTTTCTCTATTTTTTCAAGGTCTTCATCTGAAATCGAATTTTTAAATTCAAAATCAAAATAAAACCCATTCTCAATTGAAGGTCCAATAGTATGAAGTGTCCCTGGGTATAGGTCCAGAACACTGGCGGCCAAAAGGTGCGCACATGAGTGTCTCAAGTTGTCCAAATTATTTTCATTCATAGTCGTACTATATCAAAAAGATGCGTATCTTTACAGAAGGAATCAGAGGTGAGCTCCCCTCTGTCCCTTCATAGTTTATTGTTTTTTTTGACATAAGACAATTTACAAATGCATCACTTGCACTTTCGATAATCCATTCACTGTAAAAATCCTGCTGAACAACAGGAGGTTTGGGAATGGGATTTTCATCCCGCATTGGTGCAGCATTTGGTTTGTCGTTTTTCATAAAACAACTTGCTTCATTTATATAAAAATACTGTTCTTTTCTCATTTTTCTCACCTCCCTTCTGGCCCCATTGCTTGGACTTGTATTGCACATGGGGTCAAAACCACAAAAAAACCTCCCATAAGGGAGGTCGTCAACACAAAAGAATACAACCTCCCTAGAAAGGTGTTGTTCCTGTTGCGTGAAGTTGTAATTTCATACCTATTTAAGGCTATCAATTTTTTACGCTTTTGTCAATCTTCTTGACACTCACATTTTTACAACCTATAATACTCAACATGTCCGAACGAACTCCTATTAATTTTAGTGAAAAAATGATTCCGAGAAGATCCATTCTAAAGGGAGCTGGAATTGCGTTTGCAACTGGTTTGGGTGCAGTTTCATGTTCAGGTCGAAATGAAGCGCCGGGTGTTGATGTGGTTGATCCTAAAAGTGCACGTCTTATAGCAGATGGCGCTGTTGTTGGGAAAGTGAGAGACTTCGAAAGAGAACAAGGAGACAAAAGACTGTCTATTGAGGAAGCCCGGGAATATGTGCCAGTTCTTGCTGAATTTTTCAACAGTGCAGCTCCTTCAGGTCTTTCAACAGACGAATTACTATCCCATACTTTTGTGTATTCAAGCGATGGAAGCGAACTTAAATCCAACCCTAAAACCGCTCCAATCGATGAACTAAGAGGGACAAATCTTATTCGAGAACTGCAACTTGCTTATCCAGATTTGGTTTTAAGTGATGATGAGGTGAGAGGAATCGCAAGTCAAACACTCGGAAATATTTTGGGTTCGCCCTTGGCATACGTATTTAAAAATAAACTTTTTATGAATATGGCGGGAATTGCCACGGTAAAGGGTCCCTCATTCGATAAAATTGAAAATGAGCTTGATTGTGAAATAAGCAAACCAGTCGAGCAATTTCGTTCCATATTTTTTCATGAGCTTACTCATCTAAGTGCAGATTTGGCTGATCCATCCACTTGGAAGACCCCATCTCAAGCATTTGTAGAGCACTATGTTGGAAATCAGCAAAAGATTAGTGAGCCTGAAGCAAGCGGAGGATTTGGCTTTTCAGTCATGTTGGATGGTAAAAGAGTAAATGTCAGTGCAGGCGGGTTTGAGGAAATAACAGCGCACTATGTTGCTGCCAGAATGTCTGAGGATAATGGGCTACGGTTTATTACAAATTCCTATGATCCTCACGAATTAAGTAATTTTGAACGACTTATGGGTGGAGCGGGAATTGATACCCAGGAATTGCTGACATTTCATAGGACAAGTGATCTTGAGGGCATAATGAGACTATTTGCAAAATCAGCAAAAAGACCAAAAAAATTGAATGAAAGCGCAGCGTCATTTGAAGAGCAAGTAATAGATGAGGTTATTTTTGCAATCGAGAATTCGACTCCTCCTGCTTGGTATTCTTTGAAGGACTACTTCCCAAAACTGGATCCAAATAGAGTTGATTATTGGCCGTCATCCACAGTGTATCAGGCTGAGGGCTGCAAAAATCCATCCCCCTACCCTCAAGAAGTTACCAAGTAGAAAGTTTTAGCGCATTTGCGGAGAATTTTGGTTTAGAAAAATAAGAAGATCTTGGACAAATTTACCTACAACTGGAATTATTCCGATATTTGAAGCAAAATACCCAAGTATTCCAAGTAAAAGTGATGCACCGATTGTAACTCCAAGTCCCCACGAGACACCACCTACAAAATTACTGATAATAATTCTTTTTAGTCCCCGTTCTACATTAAAATGTTTTTGTGCACTCATAGTTACAAACCAAGATCCTCTGATATTCCCTGCATTGATTTTAATACAATATCTATAAAATTCGGAAGTGCCAGTCCGAGCTTTTCTTCACATAAGAGTATCTGATCACGTTCAACTGCTTTTGAAAAAGATTTTTCATTAAATCGTTTCAGTACAAAATCGACATCAAGACTTGCGATTTTCTTATCAGGATGGATAAGCGTAGCTGAGATTATAAGTCCAGTTAGTTCATCACAACATGTAATTGCCCAGTCCATCAAGGATTCTGGCATGATGTTATTTCTCTTATAATTGTGAGACTGAATGGCATGCATTACTTCGAGTGATACGTTATTGCCTAATTTTTCTGCCAGGACTATTGTGTGCTGCTCAGGAGTATCTCGGGTTAGTTCATAATCAGCATCATGTAAAAGTCCAACAAGTCCCCAGGTATTAACGTCGATTGAACTGTCCTTATTCTTTGCAAAATAATCTGCCAGTCCCCTCATTGCAGCCTCAGCTGCTAGGTGGTGCTTGATGAGGAATGGATTTTTGATATAAAGCCCCAGCGTCTCGAGTGCTTCTTCACGTGTCATACATTTTATAGTGTATCAGGTTTTGAAATGCTTGAGAAGCAATATGGAAGGTAGGCTTGATCAAATATAATTTTAATCCTGTTTTATGATTTTCCAATTTCCATCAACTCTTTTAAGAATTAATTGTTTCGACTTTCCATTTGCATTATATGTACATATTGCATTGCGATATCCAAGTTTTAACCATTTCAAATCTTCTGGCTTCTTATTTTCAAATACATCTATGAAAGTCTCTATCTCACGACGAATTTCAATAGTTGCATTGGTTGTAATCATTTCACCTTTCTTAATTAGTCTTATAGCGTAGTCACACATTTTTAGAAGGTCTTGCTGAGTATTCGGTTTAGGCGAATGATTTACATATCTTGCAGGTTCCGGATATAAATAAATCTTGCCCCAAAAGGAATGAGTAAACATTCTTTCCTCTTGAGGAAGGTTATTAAACTCTTCTTGGGATAATTCTTGGAGATTATATTGCATTACTATGTCTCCTTCTTCGAAATCATGCGCAGCATATATGCCTTTACCAGCAAGTTTTCCATTGCCAACAATAACATCATTCATATTGTGATTATACTAGTTCTAACCAGTGTTTTGAAAAATTGCTGTTTTTTAAGCTGGAAAATTACAATTTGAGGCTAAAACTTTTGAATGCCCAAAAGGACTCGAACCTCTGACCTTTATCCCGACCAGTTACTTGTGGGCCCAAGAGGACTCGAACCTCTGACCTTTACAATGTCAATGTAACGCTCTAGCCAACTGAGCTATGAGCCCAACGAAGTGATTTTAACAAATACCCGTATTCAACACAATGCGCTTACATGTCAATCGACAATGCACCCATCCGTTTTTTTGTTTCGGCATTTGACGATTTGATGAATTTAACCAATGAAAGAACCGTTTCTGGTCTTTTTCCAGCAACCTGGGCGTTTTGCCGAATTGTTTCTCTTGGTTCTGATCCTGTTGGGTCCAGCGCTAGCAGTTTGGCAATTCTATAACTTGTAAATGAGCGGCAAATTTCTTCTGCTTCTTCTGGTGATGAGATAAGTTGTTCTGCGGCCAGCGTTACCTCATCCGGTTGAATTCCAGTAAGAAATTGTATCCATTCTGGTGAAAATCCAGCCACTTCGTAGAATTGGGTAACTTCCCATTCTTTTTCAAATCGTCCGACAACTGCATGTTTATGAAGTTTGGACACGACATCTGCCCACTCATTTTCCAAAAGTATCGGATCGCCGTATTTATCAAGCCAAGGCTGGGTGTGGGAAGTTGCTACAAATTTTCCTCCATTGTCAATAAAACTGCCAATGCTTTGAAGTATTGCTCGGGTTCTTGCCAAATGTTCTTCTGCTGGACCTTTTCTGATTTTTCTGGATTTTGATGGTAAGTAGTCAAAACTATCCCAAAGAAGCAGCGCGTCTTTTTTCTCTGCCCATTTTAGAACACTGTCAATTTTATCAACAGGTGCATTCATGTAATGTCCGTCTATCAATGTATATGGTCTGTCAGTCTGTCGGTAGACAGCTCGAATCCCATACATAAGTGCACTTTTTCCCGATCCAAGGCCCCCTTCAATAAGAACACCCTGTCCCTGATCAATCGTGTCACAAATTCTGTTTGTTTCGGATGGGAGCCAGATGATGTTTTCCTGTGGCATTGTGGCATCTCCTGCGAGACGATCCACTATTTCTTTCTCGTAGAATCCAAAACCGATTCTTCTATTGAAATACTCTCCTCCACGAATAATCATGTTGGCATTAACTTGAATATTAGGGTGTGCGGCCGAAGCTCGTGATTCTTGCGTCATAGGATTTAGAGTGAAAGTAAAAAACTCTCGAGTGTTTTATAGAAAAGAATAAGGCTTTTGGTGTCCACCCATTCCTTATCGGAATGAAGACCCTGCCCTATGGGTCCGAAGGTTATGCCATCCATTCCTGCCTCATTGTAAAATCTTACGTCCGATCCACCGTGTTTTTGAATGACATGAGATGGAGCGCTTGTTACTAGCTGAATCGATTTTCCCAGAATCTTAATATAAGGATTTGTGCTTTTTGTGTCATGTACTGACTCTTGAGTTAGGATTTCTATTTCAGCATCTTTTGGAAGAAGCCTTTTGATGTCATGCATGATCTTATTTTTATCCTCAGGGATAAATCGTATATCAAGAGTGGCTGTGCAATCATCTGGAACTTTGTTCGTTGCATTATTGTTCGAATCGATTTTACTGATATTAACTGTAGTTTGCCATGATTCTTTTTTGGGAATTGGGTAAAGCTGTAAAAGGCTTGTTAGGAATTCATTCATTTTCTGGATTGCATTATCCCCATTCCAAGGATAGGCAGCGTGCGCTGCTGTGCCCTTCAATAAAATTTTTATCCACATAATACCTTTTGCCTGATTGTTGATTCCAAAGTCTGTTGGTTCTCCTGCTATTACAAATTCAGCCCTTACTCCCTGTTCGATTTGGTACTTTGTGCCATTAAATCCGCCTGTTTCTTCATCAGTAACCAGCTGCAGTCCAAGTGGATAGTCCACTTTTTTTGCAAGATTTTTAAAAAGAAAAATTTGAGCAGCAGCAGCTGCTTTCATGTCAATTGTTCCTCTCCCATACATCTTGTTGTCTTTGATTTGGGGGTTGTATTGGTCTTTTTGTGCGGGAACAACATCAAGATGTGCGTTGAGTATTATTTTAAATTTTGCCGGCCTTTTTTTCGCAGAATATATCAGGAGACTTGGA
Organism: uncultured Gammaproteobacteria bacterium; assembly: GCA_964519355.1. Lineage (GTDB taxonomy): Bacteria > Patescibacteriota > Microgenomatia > Levybacterales > GWA1-39-11 > CAZBEA01. The sequence goes on from CAZFJW010000027.1 coordinate 6,894, forward strand.
AATCCGTTCTTTTCGAATCTTTCAATTGTAAAACCTACGAGTTCCTTTTCGCAGAGCCTGATAATTTTTTCAAGTTCCTTTTTATTCTGAGTTTCAGAAGGAATTGAAATGAGTTTTTCTGCAAGTTCGATGATTTGAGTATTCATATTATTCCAAGACTATTTTCGATGTTGTATATTTATTAATTTTTCCTTCATTTACATCAAATCCCAATCCTGCTGTTGTCGGAACTTTAACATAGCCTTCTTTGTCTACAGAAAAACTGTTCTCTACGAGATCATCTTCGTAAAAAAAGTTCACAGGAGACATATCAGATGGATATATGTAGTTTGGAAGACTGGCAACTGCAATGTTAAATGCTCTTCCGATTCCCGTTTCAAGCATTCCTCCACACCAGACTCCAATGTTATTTTTTTGACATACATCATGAATTTTTTTACTTTCAAGAATTCCCCCAACCCTGCCTGGTTTGATGTTAATTATTTTGCATGCATTGATTGAAAGTGCACGTCTGGCATCCTCTGCGCTGTGTATGCTCTCGTCAAGACAGACCGGAGTCTTGATGGATTTTTGAAGTACTGCGTGGTCTATGATATCGTCATCTGCGAGTGGCTGCTCCATCATTGTAAGATTGTAGGTATCAAGTTCTTGCAATGTTTTGATGTCATCAAGTGAATATGAAGAATTGGCATCAATCATAAGATCTATATCTCCAAATTCTTTACGTATTGCTTTAACAAGGTCAATATCCCACTTCGGTTTGATTTTGATCTTTGTTCTGCGAAATCCCTGGTCCAATCTGAGCTGTATTTCAGTAAGTGTATCTTTGATAGAATCTTTAATGCCAATACTCTCCCCGACTGGAATTTTATCCTGTGTTCCGCCAAGTAATTCTTTCAGGGACTTATTTTTTTGCAAAGAAACAATCATCCAAAGTGCTGTTTCGATTGAGGTTTTGGCAAAATTATTTCCCTTTATTGGTTTTAATAATTCCATAAGCTCTTCGGCGTCTTTTATTTCTTTATTCAAAACGAGAGGAGCAATATAGTCCTTTGCAACTAAAATTGTTGTGTCAGTTGTTTCAGGCTTATAAAAAGGGAAAGGTAGCGCTGCTCCTTCTCCCCACCCAACAATTCCGTCAGAAGTTTCGGCTCGCAAAATAAGCGTTGGTTTATTCGTCACTGTGCCAAAACTCGTTGTAAACGATGTGATCATTGGAATTTCGACTTTGTACAGTGTGATTTTTTTAATTTTCATAGTGTGCCTTGTGCATACGGGCCAGCAAAATACCGATCAAAGTTTTGCAGTATTTGTCTTCCCGGATTAACATAATCAGATTTCTTTATGGCATCCATAAGTTCCTCAAATCCCTTGTCACCTTGAACAAATCCCTCATTAGTAAATATATCCTTTCGTGATCGAGCCAAAGCGCTGAGGACATCACACGTTATTTCAGGGTGAGGCTGAATTGTTCTGATGTGGTCTCCGACAGCAAAAGATTGATTGGGATACAATGTACCATTTGCAAGAGTCCGCGTGTCGGCCCCTTCTGGAGCTTGAGTTACAACATCTGAGTGGCTTGTTGCAAGAGTAAAGCTTTCAGGCATCCCATCAAATAATTTATCACGTCTTCCCTCTGGGGTTAACTTCATTTCGGCGGTTCCAAACTCTCGCCCCATTTCCCCCTTCTCTACTCTTCCTCCAAGAGCTTGCGCAATTGCCTGATGCCCAAAACAGACACCCAGTAATGGCTTTTTTTGGCGGTCGGCTGAACGAATAAATTCCTCAAGGTCTCTGATCCATGGAATATCTTCATAAACTGAATGAGAAGATCCGCCAATAACAATCCCACTTTCAGGAATAGTTGTGGGAAGTGCTTCGTCGATAGCACTTACAACATTTACTCGATTGTCCGGAAGGCCCATAGCCTGAGCAAACCAAGATTCATAGCTTGGTAACCCAAGCTGTAAGAATGCTTCTTTTGGCATAGTTACAACGACCAGAATTCTATGATTCGAGCTCGCTTCAACTCTTCCGATTTGCCCTTCAAATTCACTCATATTTTCACCTCTAAATTCTCAACAAGCATTTTATCATAATTTGCAGCATTTACTCTAAGCTTATTGAATATTTTTATAGCCCGATCTGCTCCATTTTTGCCTGTTTTTAGTACCCATTCAAAATATGCCAAATGTTTTTTATCTGCTTCATCAAGTCCGTCTGAGGCCAATTCCAATATTTTTTCTGTAAATTTGTATACTTTCATTTTGTTGTGCTCTCCCTGGAGTCCATTTCTAATTGATTCTTCACGCAGTAGTCCGAGCTCTTTCCACTCAAATGTAGCAAGGTACGAGGATACTTTGTCGAGATTATTGATAATTCCGGCTTGGAGAGCAGATGGAGCAATCATTACTGATTCGGCGACATTACTTCCTGCACTTTGAATAATTTGATCAGGATAATTTGCTCCAGGATCCCTTCCCTCGATATATGCATATTCAGTAAATTTTTTAAATATTTCCTCCACCTCATCTGAACCATTAAGACAACTACGAACAAATGTATCCACCGGAAATGCTTCATGGTTTTTTAATTTAAATCTAATTCTAGCCCCTGCAAATTGAGCCCATTGCATTGATTCCATATGGGTGATATTCGGAATAATGACTTCTGGTGTGGGCGGGAATTTTGTAAAAAGGCTATGAAGATTGTACGTTGTGATATCCTTCTCCTTTAAAAAATCCAGCACTGAAATGAATTTCTCAGGAATTAAGATTTTTTCCCCAAGCCCTTTATATCCATCATTTGAGTCTTGTACTGCAAAATGAATTGCAGTCTCTTTCCCGAACATCCAGAGGAAATATTCAGCAAGATTTCTGAAAGGTTTTTCTGGGAATTTAGATAAAAATAGATCGCCTCTTACTTTTGAATTACAGAACATATCATCCCAGATTTTTAGCCGGGACTCTTTATATTTTGATATTTTGCCATTTGAAATTGGGCTATTTGCAGTTAATGCGATCACCGCAGCACCTATTCCAATGATTGCAGTTACAGCTTTTGCTGCATTTTCGGGTGAGATTCCAGTGGCGGGGCTATTTTGGGCTCTGGCGTCTATTCCTGCAGCATGGTTCCATCCTCTATACCAAATATATGGGTAGACCCCTTTTGGAGCAACAAATTTTTCATAAGATTTCATATCTCGATCTGCTGTGGGGTGGATTGATGCATTCAGAATTGTAGCGTCTTCATTGCTTAGTGCATCAAGAGTAGTTCGCAGGTCTTCTTGCTGTGATTGTTTTAATTTCTTAAGTGAGTTATGAACGATCGATGCGGTTTCGAGCAAATTAAATCCGTTATCAATCCCCTGTTCTCCCAAATCACTTGACACTACGCCAATTACAACCTTTGGATTTAAATCACTTGCATGAATATGACTGGCAGCATTTCTCTCGGCAGCCCTTTTTTTGAGTATTTTGAAAAAATCTTGAGAGGTTTTATGAGATTGCTTTGTAGTTTTACTTGATACTACTTTTTCAAGTTCTGCTCCATATGTTTTGACTGTGTTGCTCATTAAAGATGTGCCTCCTGTCCTTCTCTCAAGGCTTGTGATCTATGTATATCATCTCTCAAAATCGCATAGTCTGATGCGACATGTTTTAATACTGCCCTGTCGGTAGATTGATCCCCACTCTTTAATTGTCCATTTAATGCCCATAAGTTATCAGCATGTGCAAGAACTTCTTCTGTTGATGCAGAACTTGGAATGTCAAATTGTGTCGGATAGTATGTTGGAGTCGCAGCAACCGATGTAATGAGCTGGACAGTGTGCACTGGGAGGTCGGCTCTTGCGAAGGAGCCGCTATTTGAGTCATATCTACCCCTGGTGCTTTTTGTTATATTCTTCCATCGATTCAGAAGAGATCCGATCTTGACTGCGTCGAAGTCTGTCTCATCCTCTAATGAGTTCATAAAATCTATCATCCTGTCTGCGCTTGCAGTTTTTGTCAGATATTCTCTTACAGCGCAAAATTCGCGTTCAGTTTTGCCTCCAATGACAATTCTTACATCTGGATCTCTTGTTTCGCCAACTATAAATGGTGATGCAGGCAGATCCATTCTGTCCCCAAAAACGACCGGGTGAACGGCAGCGTATTCAGCTGCGAGTTCTGCACCCATATCTCCTCCATGGTTTTGTCCAAGTTTTCGAAGAAGTGCAAGTGTTTTTTGTACCACCGAGTCATCTGAAGTTCTTAATTCATGAGCCAAATATCTTACAACAGCTTTTTGGTATGGGGTGTGGGTGTCCCATTGTTTGTCCACAGCCATATTAAGTTGACGAGCGGCTTCTGGGTGAAATCTTGTAAGGTAATCTTGAAGTGCTGTCATATTTTCTGCTGTTCTTTGCGGAATTTTCTCTGGGTCCATTGTATGATTTATTGCACGAGCTGCCTCGTGTGCAAAAAACACTTTTAATACAGGCGGCTTTTCCAAAATTGCGTACTTTTTTCGAATAGCCTCAATGTCTTCATCCCCCAAAATTCTCATCGGATCGATATATCCGTCCAGAACAGCTTCAACAATCTCTTTTCTTTTTGCTCTTCTTGCGGCCTTGGAATCAGGGGTTGTTTGATCTCCAAATTCTTCATTAGTAAGTCGATCGCCAACCTCTGCTGCAACTTTTTGCCTCTCCCGTTCCTTGTAAAAATGCATTATTCCCTCAGTTATTCGGGCACCAGGGATTGAATAAGCAGGGAACCTGGCAGAAGTAAATTCACTGTCTGATCCACCAATGCCGATTGCAATTTCTGTTGTGGCATTTGGGTTTCTTGCAAGATATAACGATGCTCCCAAGATGTTGAGCGCTTGAGATTGTTGAATGAGGGAGAGCTCATTTCTTCCATCAGACATTATTTCTACCAACTCTGATCCTATTTCCAAAACGTTTCTAAATTCATCATTCTTATCAGGTAAAACTGCGCCATCCGGTCCCACAAGATCTGAAATATAAAATTGCGCAACCGATGAAGCTTCTTCCATTAAGGTTTCTCTTTCTTTGCCTGTAGGGAAAAATGGTGGTTGTCCGTCGGTAAAAAATTGGGGCCTTGGACCATAAACTTTTTGGTCACGGTCTACGAATGCTTTTCTAAAGCATGCTTCAACAACCGTTTTTGCAGCAGGTGACTGCGGAGAGCTGTATTCTCCTTGTTGTTCGTTTGGTGCTGGTGTGTAGTATTTTCTTTCCATATTTTTTCAAAAAAAAACCTCCCCTTTCGGGAGGTTTGACACGAGAACTCTTTCCTCCCACAAAAACTACATAATCCAAAATAGGACTACGGAGTCGCTGTGGAAGTACATTGAATTTCTTTGCATAAAATTTATTCTAGCAGGCTTGCCCTATTTGTCAAGGGGAAAATATTTTCTATAAAAAAACCTCCCATTTCTGGGAGGTTTCTGTGCGCACGAACATCTCCCAAGTTTACTCAATGTCTACAACGACAAATTGAATCGATTTGGAAGCAAAACGGGTGATCATAGGAAATACTCTATCAAGCAGGAATATCTTCTGTCAAGAGTTATTATCCAGTCTGGGTTGCGACATTTCTGTCGTGATGAAGAGTGAAGCTGGTCCCTTGCTTTTTTGCCTGGTTCCAGTAGGTTTTTTGCTGTTTTTTGCTGGCAAAAACCTGCATAAAATTAGCGCTTGATTCTGCCTGGACTCTGAGTCTTTTAATTGAAATAAGTGCCCATTCAAAAAATGTAAGATGATACTTTCCGGGCTTTTCAGGAACTTCTTCTTGGGCAACGTGCTTGAATACAATTTCAATCTGCTCGTTTGCCTTGGCAAGTCCTTTCAACTCAAAAAGAATTTCATCAATTTTTGTTCGGAGTTCCATCGTGTCTTTTTGAGTTTCTCGGGATTCAGATTCGAATTCATGCATAACTTCCATATGTCTTTGAATTTTTTCGGACTTTACTTCTGCTTCCTCCACTTTTTCCTTGAGTGAAATTTCCTGTCCTTGCTGAAGATCTCCCTTCGAACTGGTTTTTTTAGGAGCCTCTTTGCCGACTATTTGGCGTGTAGCGTCTTTTCCAACTTCAGAAAAGAAATCTCCAAAAAGACTTTTCAGTGTATCTTTTCCGAGATCTTTTAGTTCACCACGGACACTATCTCCCCCGTGCTCAGGGGTCTCATGCCGTATCTGATTTGAAGGTTTAAAACCTGCCATACTAAGAGGTAATTATAGCAAAAATTGGGGGTAAAATCAAATTTTTGACAGGAAGTCAAGGGTTTTTTGTTGTCTTATAATACTGGCTACGAGATATGGGTTTTGCGCGATTTCTTCTCTTTCCTTCTGATTTTCAATAGAACCAAGAGCTTCTTCGATATCCTTTGGCTCAACTGTAATTTTTTCAGCATCCGAGACGCGTCTAAGGAAAAATTCGAGTTTTAGATCCTGCTCTGCTCGTGCTTCATATTCTGCTTTTAATTGTTCGCTTGTTATATTTTTAGATGAAAGATATTGCTCAAGAGTCATTCCAAGAGTTTTTACTTCATCTAAAAATCGTGATAAAAGGCGCTGCGATTCGTTATCGATTAGTACTTTTGGAATTGTAATTTTTGTCACACTAAGTGCCGCATCAAGAATTGAATCCAGACTTGGTTTTTCATCTTCTTTACCAGCTTGCCCTGAGGATGCCGAATGGGGGACAATTATTTTTGACTTGGCTGTAACTTTTGAAATAGCAGCCTTATAATCTCCCAATTCAATTTCAGGTTCTTCGCATGTTTCGGCAAGGAAGACAAGTTCGGTGCCCTCTGTGAAAGTTTCAACATGGATAAGCGGATTGATAAGAGGACGAATATTGAAATTTTTAACTGCCTGAATATAGTGATCTGTAAGGATCTTTTTTAACGTTTCTTCCCGTACTCGTTCTGGTGCGAGTTTTTGCTCAGCAACGGCTCTGGGTGCTTTGCCTTTTCTAAATCCTGGAAGTTCGACGTGCTGAATAAGCTCTTCAACGATTTCATTTCGAACTTTTTCAACATCATTCCATGGAATAGTTATGGTAAGTGTTATTGTGCCGTCCTTCTTTTTCTCCATGTCAAAAGGCTTTTTTGCAGTCTTTGGTGCGGGCGTCACTTTTTCCTCAATTGTTGCGTCTTTTTTTGCCATAAGATAACAGATTATACACGTTTTGCTCTAAAAAATCACGCGTTAGGCATCACGATATAATAATTCAGTTTTTCAAACCAGATTGGAGCTTGTTTTATTCTAATGACAAGCTAGCTAAAAACCTTTAATTCTAAAACATGTGGTTTTTCCCGAGAGTAGTCTGAGCACCCAATCCATGTTGGCGTCACTTTAAAAAAAATTGATGTTGGATGTTCTAGGTACTCTTTTGTTGTTGGTGAATTTTTTTCAATAAATCTTTTTTTACAGATTTGAATTTCATCATTTTCTGTAATCTTTGAAGCTTGTCCTTCATATTGAACTGTTATTAGCTCTTTTAGCTCAAGTCCAATTACTAATGAAACATTCGGATTTTTCTTTAAATTTTGAGCCTTTCTCGTGTGCCTGCCGGTCTGGAAGTAGAGATTGAGATTCTCATCTTCTGCATATGCAATTAAGGCTGATTCCGGAGTTGTTTGAGATGGATCAATTGTTGAAATTACAGCGAGCTGCTGGGTTTTAAGGAAGCGTAGGATTTTTCCCTTAGCATTGCTATTCATGTGCGCCCGAGAGAGGATTTCTTTCGACCTCACTCAGGATAAATTTCAAACCCCTTTGTCAGCACTCCTCACCAATCTCAGCTTACACTGAGCTCGCCGAAGTGTGCCCGAGAGAGGAGTTGAACCTCCACACCTTCACAGGTACTAGTTCCTAAAACTAGCGTGTATACCATTTCACCACTCGGGCAATACAAATAAGTGTGAATTTACAGCTTTCTCGATTATACAAAAGATGAGATTAGATTGCCAAAGCCAAAGGAGAGGCAAGAAGTACTGAATGATATTCGTCACCGATTTCGTCCATGAATTTTTCAACCCGAACTGCCCAAGTAGGAGATTCAGCATAAATTGCTCCAATTTGCGGAACAGTTACTGCACCTCTTTTAATATACCGCTCATTCAAAGATGAAAGTATTGTGTCAATTCCCTCTTCCCAAGTGTCAAAATATATTCTTCCTCCACCCCACCCGTAGGCATTGTGTGTTTCATCGATCATTGCTTTTCCAAATGTCGATTCAAGTCCTGCAATTGCAGGAAGAAGTTTCCAGTCAATACCATATTTATCAGCTGTTTGGACATAGAACTCGGCAGAGTCTACAAGCGGTGAATTGTGTTTGGCAAATACGTTTTTTAGAGCCTGAACTCGTAAGTCCACGTTTGTACGCTCGACTGTGTAGGTGTCAAGGTGTGCAGATGCATATGAAGTATTTGTATATGCGTGTATTTTAGAAGGGGAAAGTGCTAGAGCCAGAAGAACGGCAGTCAGCACAAATAGTTTTTTCATATATGGCTTTATTCAAGCCATAAAAAAATCCAACAGTAGTTTTGGGCTACCATTGGATCTAAAACGCATTATAGCACTCTACTATAGGGTTGTCAAGTAGTAAATTATAGGCTAGTTTGTGTAGTAATCAATTTGATCCATGAAGTAATAAACACCCTTTGCCCAAGAGCCATTGCTTCCTGGGGTATATTTTTTCATAATCTCTTCTGGGGTCGTATATCCATATGCTATATACTTTTCTGCAAGAGTCTTTGCAACCTGTTCAATTGCCTGGTCATAGCTATCAAACCCAGTTCTTTTGGTCCCATAAATCCCAAATCCCCAGCAGTTATATGGAGCAGCCGCAACAGTTTTTTTACACAGATTGCTCTCCTGCATGGCAATTGAGGGCAAAAGTCTATAGTCAAGTGAATTCTTATCAGCAACTTCAATAAGTTTTACTGCGTGATTGGCCAGCGGGGATTTATGACGGTCTAGGAATTTCTGCATCGCTTCAATTCTTACATCTACCTCTGGAATTGATACCGCGATACTGTCATTCGAATCTGGTAGAGCTCTGAAATTAGTATTTTTTGATACCTCGTAAGCGTAAGAAATTTTGCCGCCCATAGCTGAAAATTGATAGTGGAGAGAAAGGATAGATAGGGAGAATATAAACAGCGTTGTGATTGCAAAAAATGAAACCACAATAAAGATGTTGTGCTTCATGGGTATCTCCATAATTGCACACGCCACATATCCTTGTCAAGAAAAGATGCTGAATGATACAATGTGAGACGCTAGAGCCCGAGTGGTGAAACGGTATACACGCAGTGTTCAGAACGCTGTGTCAGCAATGGCGTGGAGGTTCAAATCCTCTCTCGGGCACCTGTTATTGATATTGGTCAGTCATTTGATACAATAACAGTTGGTAATTTAGCCCGGGTGTTGGAATGGTAGACAAGCATGCTTGAGGTGCATGTGCCAGAAATGG
>CAZFJW010000028.1:0-4347 GCA_964519355.1 uncultured Gammaproteobacteria bacterium
TGCCGTACCCATCACAGTACCTTTCAAATGGACTAATATATTCTTTTAAATTAATCATAATTCCTTTCTCTGGACAAATTTTCCAAGGTCCTGTAGAAAATAGTGATGCCCCTCAGGGAGTAATGGATTTTGAATCTCCTGATACCCCCCTCTTGCACGCATCAAATCTAGAAAACTAGTGCCCTCAGTCGTCATTCCAAATAAAGTATCTGAGCCTGCTCTTCGTGCTTCTTCCCGAACAAGTCGCAAAAAAAATGAACCCCCAGGAGGATCCGTTCCCAATTCACATCCCCAAAATATTTCACCTGTAGGCATTGTCGTCCTAACTTCTTTCAAAACACCGTCTATCATTTCTTCTTGTTGTTCACCCGCCAAATTTGGAAAGTCATTTCTAACTGCTGCAGGAATTATAGTCTCTGGCTCGCCATCACACCCCCACGCAAACCCGAATTGCTCCCCCTTCTGCATCGTTACAATAATTGGCTGGGTTCCAGGGATTGTTAATTGTCTGACTAATTTTGACCCGACTGTCTCAGTCGAATGCTCTTCATTCCATGGAGGCCTCCCAAAAGCAGAGCAATATGCGCCCACCAGCCTATCGTATATATCCGGCTCATCTAAAAGACCAGCAAGCCCATCATATACTCCAACTTTTGTTAAGAGACCAATAGATTGCTCGGATCCCATTTTGAGACTAGTTGTGTGTACAAATTCTGGGGCAGTCATAAATGATATTAGTGGTTGGGAAGAAACGGTTGGGGGTCGAAAATGAAACCGTTTAATAGCATCTTTTGCACTTTACACATATTTATTTGTTGTATTTACTCATCATAATACATTTTTGAAAACGTATGCAATAGAACATTCAGGATCATGTTGTGGGCAGGGATAATTCAAAAGTTGAGCCTTTCCCTTCTTCCGAATTTACAAGATCAACATCACCCCGCATGCCCCTTGCGAGCATCCTTGCTACATATAACCCCAATCCCGTCCCCCGTGTCGTATCCCTAGTAAAAAGATTGTTTGATGCCTGTTGAAACTTTCGGAAAAGAAGTGCCCTGCTCTCCATGGGTATACCCCTTCCAGAATCTGAAACCTGAACAACAAGGTGTGTTTTGTTTTTTAACATGTACACCTGTATATTCCCCTTTTCTGTATATTTAATTGCATTTCCCACGAGATTGAGCACAATTTGCCTAACTCTATCCTCGTCTGCCAAAACAAATTTATCTTCTGATTTGCTCTCAAAATTTAACGCCAAACTTTTCTCATTTGCATTCGCTTGGAGCTCTTGAACAACGCTTTTAACAATGTCATAAAGGTTTACTTTTTCAATTTTATATTCGAGCCTTCCCTGCTCAATTCTAGAAACATCCAGAAAATCATTCACAATCTGAATCAATCTCGTACTCGAATCATAAATGTCAGTGATCATTTCTTTTAAATTTTTGTCCTTTAATAATTTAGGATAGTATTGCTGAATGAGTGAAGTATTGCCTCTAATTGAAGTTAAAGGCGTCCTTAATTCATGTGAAGCAATTGAGAAAAACTCATCTTTCGAACGTGAAAGGACCTTCTCTTCTGTAATATCTTCAATAAGAATTACTGCACCTATGCATTTGTTTGTATATGATCGAATAATCGGTAGTATTAATATTCTAAGAAATGTATCTTTCAACTGAAATTCTTCAATTTTTTGAGGCTTAACTGATTTGTATGCTTTTTCAAGTAGCGCCTCAATATTTAGTGATTTTCCGAGTCTTTTTTGAATTTCTTCAATTGTCCATGGATCTTCTGTTGGACCAAGGATAGAGGCAACATGAATATTTGCTGTAATAACCCCTTTCTTAAGATCAGTAATAATAAATCCTTTTGGAAGACTGTTAATTGAGGCTGTTAATCTTGCTTTTTCTTCTTGCAGCTGTAGCCATCCATTACTAATTTCATCTTGAGCACTTTTTAACGCCAGAGTTTTATCTTCAAGATCATGAGTACGTTCTTTTATTTTTTTCTCCACATTAGCCTTTTCTTTCCTCAACTCTTCCTGAATGATTTTTTGCTTGTCAAGCAACTTTAAGGTTGCTTCTTTGGCTTTAACCAGCTCATCATTCTGTATTTCAATTTCTTTTAACTGCCTCTGCAAGACCTTCTGTGTCTCAAGCTCCTTTAACTCAAAACTATAAAGCCTCCCGAGCATCTGACTGATATTTTTGGCAAGTACAGAAATTTCATCCTTACCTTTAAAAGCAATTCTTTTTTCAGTAATGTTTTTAAAATCAATATTATCAACAAAAGCACTTAATTTTTGGATTTTTCTGACTATCCATCTGTCGAGCATAAAATAACCTGTTATTCCCATTAAAAAGCCCATCAAGATAATAAGTCCTAGTGAAGTAAAAACTACTTTTCGTGCCTGCTTATAAATATCCCTCTCAAAAGTTATGCTCATAAGAGCAATATCTTTGCCTGAAATATCTTTTAAAGTAGAATAACCTTCGAGGGTATTTTTTGAAATATTCTTTTTATAAAATCCATTCGTATTTTTGATACCCACCGCACCACTTTTTTCAAACGAAAAATTTGAAGTAATAGGATCTATGCGTATTTTGTTTTGTGTAAGATCTGACAATGCCAGTAGCTTTTCTTCGGTTAAATATGTGCCGAACATCATAACTCCAGCTATTGGGCCTTCTCCTGAAGACCTAAGTATGGGCCTAGCTGAAATAATAACTAAGTTGCCACCTATCGAAATCAGTCCTTCTTTCCTTCCCGCTAAATCTTCTTGTGTCAAAATCTGTGGATTTTCAGAGAAGTAAGAGAGCAAATCAAGAGGAGGAGTTTTAGATTCATGCGTATTAGGATCTTCATACTGCATGTGAATAATTTTTGCGCCAGCACTTGCAATCACGACAAAGTCGATATCCAAAATTGATAACGCATCATTAGATAAGTTGGATTGCAGATAGGCTTCATTTGGTTTCTGGACATATTTATATGTATCATCCCAAGTTGCCCAGTCTCCTAATTTTAAACTTATTTTTGCATACTCCTCCTCAATTGAGTTATAAGTCCTCGTAAGATTTGTTGTGAGTCTTTCAAGCTCAATTCCCGCAAAAGCTCTAAAAAGAACTAAATATAAGATCAGAAAAGAGATAACAAAAAAGACACTAACCGAAAGAATAAGAATTGTTATTGTCTTTCGTCGAAGGTTCATAAAGATTATGCCATTTGTCGCGATATGTACCGAGCAATAAGATAGGAAGGTATAATCGAAAAAATGAGCAACAGATTCGCAACTATAAATGTTACCTGCATAGATCTTGCGGCTGATGCAAGAATTGTAATTTCTGGCCTGCCCACAAAGAACATACCGATTGCTGAATCTTTATCGTTCTGAATTGGCATATATGTTGCAAGATATTGAGTATTCAAAATTGAACTTGTAGTCTGATAAAATTCGCCACCATCCAGAACTTTTTTCTTAACCATCTCACTTTCTTCAATTATTCCATTTGCCCGGGAAATCTTATCTTGAGCAACAAGAGTGGTTGCTGACAATTTATTTCCACCATATATAGAAACCTCAAGTCCAGTTGCGCTCTTAACACCATCCACAAAAGCATTGTCCAATTTTCTCTCGATCAATACAATCCCAATAACTTTATCTTTCAAATAAATAGGAGATACTGCACCAATACTTACATCAGATGCCAGAACACCCCCTCTTGAAAGGACCGACCCTGCTTCTTTTCCAGCCAGTCCCTGTTTGACTAAATCATCTCCTGAAAGCGATACTCCAACATGCTCCTTGTCCTCGCCCTTTGCAGATACAACTCCTTCTTCATTAAGGATTGAAACTGACGTGAGGTTCTTGCTCAATAAATAAGCCTCAGCAAGTATCTCCATTTCCTTTGTGTTATCTTTTGAGAGAAGTGCACCCAATTGTGGCGACTTAGCGAGTGCTGATGCATCTGATATGGTCTCTGACTCTTTACTCTCAACTGCATACCTTAAAACCTTAACATCAGTTTCGAGTTGTTTGAGAGCCTCAGTTTCAATGCTTCTTAAGAGTAACCATGTAAACGTTACCGTTATAATCGCAAAGATAATAAAGATACTGCATGAATAGATTATAAATATTTGCGATTGCAGTCGTTTTAATAAGTAATGGAATACCCACGAACCAACAAGTAGTATTCCTAATAAAAGTAAAATGTGCTCTAAATTCCATACAAGTCCAAATGGACGAAGCAGATTAAAATAAAACACATTTTGAATATCACTGGCTCTTAAGAAAAGACCGCACAGCTCTGATAATGCAATAATATTTATTCCCCAACCAATTAC
>CAZFJW010000028.1:4447-14382 GCA_964519355.1 uncultured Gammaproteobacteria bacterium
AGTGATGTCATAGAATCCACCATATTTACGGAAAGAAATGGATTTACAAGAATTGGTGAATCAATTGAGATTGCCTGGAAGAAAAATGATACTGCCAAAAATAAAAACCCTAGAACTTTACAGGTATTTTTTAATGCTCGATGCTCAAACCATGCATCAAAATACAGCCAACAAACCATAAAAAACACAAGCCCTGCAACAACGTGCAATGTAAAATGAAAATTAATTAATAAGAATTGATTCCACATACACTTCAATTATCCTCTTTTGAGGATACACCTATTTTGAGATTCTTTACAATACCATTCTCGTCAATTTCTACTATCGATGGCAACATTGATATCCCAAAATAATTCAGCAATACCCCATCTGGATCGGAAGCAAATTTTATTTTATAATCTCCTCGCTTCTGAAAAGTTTGGATGTAAGAATCACTCTCATGAGGAATCACGATTATTGCTTGTTCATCATTCTGGGTATTTAAATTATCAATGAGTACTTGTGTTTCTGGAAGCCAAGTATTCGTAAAACCAATAATAGTATTTTTATTCTTGAAAAACTCTTGAGTAATTTTTTCCCCTCCAGACATCAAATTGATTTGCGGCAACTTCTTACCAATAACCTGTGCTGGCTTTGACTGAATACTCTGATTTTTTAAATTCAATGTAGTTTTGTCAGCGGAAAATGATGGGATATTAAGATGAACAAAGAGAAATGAAAAGGATTTTTTCTTCCGCATAATAAAATCACTATTTATAAGGGTGCTTTCAGAAAGCGAAAAAATATCCGTGACTGAATCGACAAAACCATTAGACTCAATACCTATATAATACTGTCCCTTAGGAAGATTGAATGAGTACCTCCCTTTTTCGTCTGTTACAGATGGATTTATTTGACCATAAGACCCAGCATCCCAGAGATGGAACATATTTGTTTGAGGATCCATGTAGTACACACTAACTTTTCCTTTAGATATCACTTCTCCAGATTCCGAATGGACTGATCCCCCCTCAAGTATCTGCATATCTGGAAAATTTGTAATCGTTTTGTTATCTGCACCATCAATTGCCTCAGCGGATATCGTATAAATCCCGGGTTCAGCAAAATTCATTTCAGTGCCCCACACACTTGAATAATCATTTTTCTGAGAATTAATAATAATAGGATCTCCGCCCGCGCTTGGAGTGGCAAGAAGTGTAATATCAGTAGCTCCACCTATACTAGTAAAGAACATCTTGTACGCTACTCTTGAGGATAATGTTATTATTCCATCATTACTGACTCTTTGTATCTGAGGGCCCGATGTTATTATTGAACCACCAATTTTGGGGGGGATTCTATCAAATACAAGAACATACTTTTTGGAATTTCCAATGTTTCCTGCAGAATCTTTAGCCCTTGTCACAATATCGTAATTGCCATCATCTTTTATCACTGGTGTAAATGAAAATGACAAACTTTTAGCACTTGTCGATTTAGTATAATTCGCAGAACTCCAATTTCTTCCACCATCAATAGAGTATTCAATTAATGAAATATTTCTGTCGTCAGTAGCAGTTCCTCTAATAAACGGCGCCTTTGCAACTGGACGTGATAGGTCTGTTGCAATATACAGAGTTGGAGGATCTATGTCTGGCGGTAATGTTGGGGTTGGAGTGGTTTTTGAAGAAGTCGATGTAGAAGTTGACGTTGATGAAATAGTTGAACTCGCAACTGCCCCAGAGGCAGAAGTTGTAAACGTATTCTCTCCTGATGTAGCAGACACTGTCCCATTACTGCTGGCAACAATATAGTAATACGTAGTACTGGGACTTATGTTATTAACTGTTAGACTGTGCGATGTAGATTGTGCCGAATCACCTACTGAATCACTGAATTCACTCGTTAAACCATATTGAACGAGTGAATTTCCAGGTATATCAGTCGTCCATGAAACTGTCACAGAGGAAGAGGTAGTATTGGATATGGATATATTGGAAATGGTCATGGATGGACCACCACCATCTCCTCCATCACCTTCCCCTCCACCCCCTGAGTTAATCTGCGTTGAGACATCACCTTCACATGAAATCTCATTCTCACCATCAATAACAGTTACTCCCCAATCCTCCAAGCCTACACCTTCTGAGCCTGTTGTTACGTTAAATGTAAAAGTTTTAGATCCGGATGGTGATATTGAACCACCTGAATAAGTAGCACCATCATCACTGCTGGATTCAATACTCCACCCATCAGCAGATTGAGCGGATAATTGATACAAAACATTTGGTCGTCCGATTCGCACCTTTGAGATGTCTGACGTAGAAATGTTACTTACAGTAATTGACAGTGAGCCAGTTGAGCTGGTATTAAAACTGTGAGGATCTGAACTTGCAGAACAACTATCAACCTCTGCAAAAACACTATTCCCTTTCGCAGTCAAACCTAGACATAAAACAAGAATCAAGATGAGAGTTGTAGAAATACGCTTCATAATAAATAGGAATACCTGCCCGCCTCATATTTATTAAGGTATCACAACAGAGTGTATACAACAAGGTGTCAAGGGGTTCAAAACTAAGCTCAACTCGATCTCATATGCATAAATTATGCCCTAGTTATAGTTTTGATTGATTCCAGTCTCAATTCATAGTATATATAAATCAGCATGCAAAAATGGATACTCGCTGTGAGTTTTTTTATTAATCTGCTATTGGGATTTATGCTGCTCTCAAAAGAGAACAAACCAGTTGATCAATCCGTTAATAATAGTTTGCAAGAAGAAAAATATCCCCTCATTTCTAAAAGAGTTTTTGTCGAAAACCCAAATGATATTCTTGTTAATTTTGTTCCATTAAGAAAAACGCTGCAAAATATGCTTGCAGGACAAGGTGATTTGGTATCATTATATTTTGAATATCTCCCCTCAGGTACTTCAATCGGGATCAACGAAAAAAATGAAGTAAGACTTTCTAGTCTTTCAAAAATTCCAACAGCTATGGCTATTTATGCCAAAATTAAAGCAGGAAAACTTTCAAAAGACCAAGAAATAATAATTGAGGAAAAATTTATTGACCCAGAATTTGGCTCTCTTTGGAAGAATGCACCAGGTACAAAAGTGACGCTGTCAGACATTATCACTGCCTCAATTACAGAATCAGACAATACCGCACAGAACATCCTGCTTTCACTGCTTACTTCTGATGAAATTAATAGTGTTTATGAGTATCTTGATATTCCATTCCGGGAGGAATATAGCTACCCCATTATCTCAGCAAAAAATTATTCATCAATTTTAAGAAGTTTATACCTCTCTTCTTTTTTACCTTTCCAAGATTCAAACGAAATTCTTGATCTCATGACAGAATCAATTTATACAGATAAAATTCCAGCAAAAATTCCACCAAGTATAAAAATTGCCCATAAAATTGGGGTGTATGAAAAAATTGATGTAGACAACTCTACCTTTAGCGACTGCGGAATTATATATATTCCGAAAAGACCATACATTCTCTGTATTATGACCAAAGGATCCAACAGTTTCGCTCAATCAACAATGAGTTCGCTATCAAAAATAATTTATGACTATGTTGTCAGTCAATCACAAAAAAAATAACCACCATTCTCTCATTAGAACCCGCATTAGTTTACTAATTTTTCTTCTATAACGGCAGGTTTTAATTGATCATACAGTCCTTCTTTTACAAGAAATGTAAAATCAATTACCTGTATGTCCTCATACACAATATCAATAGTTTTGGAATCTTTATCCATAGAAAATATATGATCTTTCTCTCCCCTGCCTTGAGAAAAAAATGAATCAATTATGCTCTAAAGCTATGCCAGATAAGCAGCTTTATAGAACATTACTAATTCTTTTAAGAATTTACTTTTTAAAATTCGAAAGATCTTCACAAATTGTCACCTCCTTCCTCTACCCCCTGCTCCGCAGGAGTGGTATTTGCCTCATTTGGAACCCCTGTTGGTTCCGAGGAAACCGGAGTAGGACTCAGACTTTCGTCTGGATCCGGAGTATTTTCAGGAGGCCTATCTCCTGAATCTTGGGGTGCAATAATGCTATTTTCTGGTGGAGTTGGCGTAGCAGAGAATCCTGCAATCCCCTGCGTTTGGAACGTAGATGCATTAAAGGATGCGAAAGCATTCCATGAAATTGGAAGATCATCAATGGCTTCTTTATTCAAAACTATGTCAAACCCTTTAGCAGATCTATTCGATATTAAAATACGATAATTGTTCTCAAAAATTGCCCGTTCTTGAGCCTCTTTATCTACTTTTGTACCATCTGGGTTTAATTCCTCGTTAATTGCGATTGTGGCGGTAATTACAGGGGTGTAATAATAACTTTTATCAAATTCTATGTGAACCCTCTTGTCTCCTTTTTTAATAACAGCAAATCCTACTGTATCTTTATTAAATTCAGGAGTTTTTTCAAATTTTACCTTCTCTTTGAACACAACCTCTGCGACAAATGATGCGAGCTTTTCAAATACACTTTCTCCCTTAAACGTCGCATTCTGTCCGACAACAAGCCCCCCAGATAAAGTGAGTGAATCTAATGTCTCTTGTGTCAAAGTGGTTGCTCCCAGAACTGCCCCACCAGAAGACATCATGTCAGAAAGTGATGTGATGTTCCCTTCCAGAGAAGAAATGCTGCCTGCAAGAATCTCTATTCCCTCGATCTGGTCTGCCCTCACCTTACCGGCTGTAATTGTGCCTGCAAAAAAAGCATTACCCTTATTATCAAAGGTAATAGCGGGCACACCTTCTTCGTCATTGATTACAAACTTTCCATCATCTGTTAAGACAAGTTCGACAGAGCCCTGTGCTGCTTCAATTTTTTCAAGATTAATAGTTTGTGTTGTGATTTCGGGAGTTATAATTTCTAGCCCAGCAATAAGTCTGTCAGTTGATATTTCAGACACTGCAACGCTTTCTTCTGACGTAGAATTTATATTTACCAAATGTTGCAAGAGTTCTATTTTTTGTTTTTTATCAAGTGCTTTTTCATCTGTTAACCCCGAAACCAAACTCCCGATTCCTTCTCCACCTGCAAAACCAGAGTCTATATACACAGTTATCTTCCCAACTTCTTCACCTTCATAACTATCCATTGCCTGTCCAATAACCTGTCCAGCCTTGGTAGCCTTCATAGCAACACCAGGAATTGATGAGGAGGTAAGAGGATCTCCAGGCTTGATAACACCATTTTCTGTAGAGACCTTTACAGGAACTCTTCCCATAAGGGCAATTGGAATTGCCCTGGCACCATCGATTTCCTGGTCGATCTGTGAAAGTCTAAGACCTGGTTTTTCTGAATATACACCAATGGCATTTCTGTCATATGCAGTCTTGGTCCTGGTTACAAATCCTTTTTCATATGTATCAATTGAAACAAGTTCTCCTGGTTCAATATCCTCATCTCTGGTTGGGTAGTCTTCTGCCACGTCGTATGCACCAGCAGATGTCATAATGCCATGGGTGAAGACAAAGGAACCGTGGTTATTGTTATTGGTAAATTGCTGATTAGAATCTACAAAAGCAATTGAACCCAAGTTGGTTGAGCCTGAGTCAAATTTAAGGTTATATGAGTTTCCAAGTGTTTTACTCCACGTGTAGATGCTTCCATTGCCTGCAATATCTCCTCCACCAACATAGAGTGTTCCATTGTATTCCTGCATGACAGAGACGTTATGGATTCCTGTTTCTGCTCCGAAAGTACCACGAGTGGTGTTGACAAGAGTCCAGGTACCAGGGACACCACTGAATTCATAGAGTGCTCCGGTGTCTTCATCAGCCTGGGTCTGGGTTCCAGCATACAGTCTGCCGTTGTAGGTTTTAAGAATAATGGCATCGATATTGGCAGTATCACCTGATACCACTTTTCCAGATGCATTATTTACCTTCTTCCAGTTCGTAACAGTGGTATCTACACTGAAGGTTCCTGGTGGTTCCCATCTGTAGATATTGGCAAGGTTTGGATCTCCAGTTCCTACATAAAGTGCACCGTTATATACTGCAATTCCCGTTGCATCATCGATTGCTGTGTCTGCTCCAAAAGTACCAGCTGTTGCATTAAGATCTACCCATGCTGTACCAACACCTGAATAGACAGAGACTCTAGCTGCTGCTCCTCCTGCACCTGTTTGATTGGCAGCAAAAAGTCTTCCCATAAATACTGCGAACTTTACTCCATCAACAGTGGTAGATGCTACAGTTCCAATACGACCTTCTGTGGTATTACTGACTTGGGTGAATGTGGTACCACCATCATACCTGACAACTTCTGCAAGGTTGGGTTCTTGAGTTCCAACATAGAGTGCTCCTTTATACACAATAAGGTCTGAGATACCATCATTGTTGGCAAGAGTGAATGTACCACGTGTTGTATTGACCAGGGTAAAGGAATCGGCTGTGGTGTCTGCTGTGGTACTGGAATACACAGCTCCTGTATTCCCGGCTGCACCAGTCTGACTTCCAATGTAGAGCGTGTCATTGTATACAGTCATGACATAGGCATCAATGTTGGCAGTGTCTCCAGAGACTGCTTTACCTGCAGAATTAGTAACAAGAGTCCATGTGGTTCCACCATCATACCTATAGACTCCTGCTCCATTGATTTCACTTGTTGCAACAAACAACTTACCTCTGAATACTGCACTTGAGGTGGCTGCATCAACTGTGGTCTGTGATCCAAAGGTACCTGCTGCAGAGTTAAGTGAACAATTACATCCAGAAGCAAAGTTATGTGCTGTGGCATCTGTCTGGGCACCAAGAGTTATTCCATCCTGTTTGACGGTAAAGACTGTAGTACCAGATGCTGACGCAGAAAGAATATCTCCTGACTTGGTTTGGTTAAATATGGCAAGAGCGTTAGAACCGATACCCCCAGTAACGTTTAGAGCAGCTTGTGTAGAGTTAACACCTGTACCAATAGACACACCTTTTTGGTAGTCAGAGTAGAGAACTGTGTTTCCAGTAGTGGTGCCACCAAGGGTGAGAGTTTGACCCCTGGTTGATTGGATACTGCCTGTTCCGTCGATGGTAAATCCAGCAGAGGATGAGGCTGTACCATTGTTGGTAAGTCTAAATCGTGTTATACCAGAAGAAGAGGCAGCAAAAATATCATTCAGTGAATTTGCTGTTTGGTCAAGAATAAAAGCAGCATTTCCCTTACTTGTTGTTCCATCTACATGAAGCGTGGTAAGACTGTTAGTTGTGCCAATACCTACAAGTCCTACTACTCCAACTGTACCATCAAAGTACGCATTTCCATTTACACCAAGCTGATCTTCAATATACAAGTCATTTCCACCCGAAATAGAAAAACCAGTTAACGAAATATTTTCTGTTGTTGCCCCATCTATTCCGACAGAAAGGCCATCAAAGATATTTATCAGATCGTTTGCAACAGCCCGAAGTGTTGGAACAGCATTTGTTGCTCCATCAAGGTCAATAATAAGTCCAGCATTGTTTGACCCACCTGCTCCTGTAAATGTAATTTCATCGTCTGTGTCGTTGGCAAGTGTCTCATTATTTTGGAACTCGATATCGGTGACAATATCACTGTCATCAAAATCAAGACCACGGGTAATTGACGTTGCAGCACCACCTGAAGAAGTTATAACTAGCCCTGCGGTTACTGCTTCATTTGCATCTAAGTTATCCAAAACCAATAAAGCTTCGGTTGTGCCAGTTGATCCTCCGCCGTCATTGGCATTTTCAATAACAAAAGCACGTTGTGTATTACTGTCTGTTCCAAGACCATTGTTATATGTAATAGTAAGACCATCATGTGCAGCATTTGTAGATACTACCCAATCAAGGGTCTGAACGGTCTCACCCATTGCAATAGCTCCATTCCCGCTTGCGTCTCCAATTGAACTCCAGGCAGTCGCACCACCCGCTCCTCCGTCATCATCAGTACATATTATTTGACCCGATGAATTTGTTGAAAGAGCACCACTATTTAAATTTCCCGAACAGTCAAGAGCAGATCCTCCGCTTTGTAGTACAAAATTTCCAGAAGCGCCCTTAGACAGCGTTATAGATGTAGTTGATGCAGAATTTCCGATTGTGATTGCTTTGGCAATTCCGTTACCTATATTTATCGCCCCACTTCCTGAATCGATCTCGACTGAGGTCGAACCAGATTCATTTCCGATTACAACACTTGTTGCATTCGTATTTCCAATACTTAATGCTGCCCCACCACCGGTATCTATAGTAAGGGCTGCGGCGCCTCCTGAATTGATAGTAAGCGCTGCTGTTGCATCATCATCTCGGGCATTCAAAATGACTGTTCCTGCATCATTTCTTCCAAAGGTTATTGTTCCATTTGTGTCGTTTGACAATTGCTCAAGATTGGTGAATGTAATATCACTACCCGCCCCAGTAAAAGTAAGACCTGCAGTCCCTGAAATTGCCAAATCATCATTGATATCTACCTCATCTGTCGCATCAGAAAATGTCCCACCAGTAAGGGTAATTCCACCTGATGAAGAAAATGCTAGGTTAGACGTACCTGTTACATTAATTCCGCCACTCACATCTAAGTCATCATTAATATCAACTCCATCTGTAGCATCAGAAATTGCCCCACCAGTAAGAGATATGCTGCCGGTAATATCAAGATCATCTGCAATGTCTACCCCGTCACTCGAATCAGAAAGCGTACCACCCGCAAAATTTATTCCACCGGTCGAAGAAAATGTAAGCCCAGTTGTTCCGGCAACTGTTAGATTCCCGGCTACATCAATTCTTCCTGATTCGTTAATGGTCAAAAGTTGATTAAGAGACCCTGTTCTTCCATTTGCAGAAATATAGAGTGCATTTGTTGTTGTATTAACAGATATCGAGTAATCGAGATTTTGACCGCAGCCATCTGCTGTGAGACATTGCAGGTGAAGCGAATCAGGACCAAGGAAAAGATTACGGAACCGAGCACTCGAAGACGCACCCAGATCTACAGTATCGTCTGCACCAGGACGTACCTTTGCACCAGCCACACTATTATTGGGTGCAAGTATAATAGTTCCGGTCGTATTTCCACCAACAGTAAAATCTTCATTTCGAAGCCCCTGCACACTTCCATTTCCAGATATCACTGTTCCCTTTCCAACATCACTTCCCCCAGTAGCAGATACTGAAGCAACAGGTGTGCCTGTGCTATTCATTCCAATAAATGCAATCTTAGCAGAAGATGTTGTAATTCCACCCAATAGCACATCTGCCGTTGGTGCATTTTGCTTATATACGCCATTCTCCATCGTCCAGTTTGAATTTGCGTTTCCAAATTCACTTAAAGAAACCTGTACCGCCTCTGGAGTATCGCTCACCGTACCTACTGAAAGTGTGCTGGTACAAACCGTGTATCGTATAAGTCCTGCAACCCCAGGTGTATGAATAAATGTTCCCACTACCTGCCAGGGGTGAGTGGTGTTCGTGGTAAATCCTCCAATCATTGCCTGACCAGCCTGAGTGCTAGTGGTACATGACGGAGCGCTCCCATCAGTAGTGTAAACTACCCGGGCAGCTAGAAATGCATCCGCAGTTGTGTTGGAAACATCTCCTCTTATTTGCACTGCCACCAAAACAGGAGCAGTTGTTGAATCAGTTGTAATATTGGGACGAGGATTGTCATTAAAAAGTTCTGTAGTATTGTTGTCTGCGAAAGCAACCGCAGTCGTATCAACAAATGTGCCCGTATCCGGGGTGGATGCTGTACCTAATACATCAGATGCGCATGAAAATGTTTTTGTAAATGAATCCCAGACAATTTTACTAAGAGTTGAATTACAGTCTTCATATAGCCCTCCACCCTCCCATGCATTCATATGTGCAGATCCCGTGGCAGTAACTAGCCAATCATCCCCACCGGTAAGAGTAAGTGCGGTCGAAGCATGAGTATTCCCTATACTAATAGTGTCCGCTGCTGT
>CAZFJW010000028.1:14482-16276 GCA_964519355.1 uncultured Gammaproteobacteria bacterium
GTTAATGGTTCCGGCACCACTCCCTTTGCCTAAAGTTATTGTGCCATCGTCTAAAAATTGAACAAAAGATGTCGTCGCATCTTGTACTAAGAAGTCGCCAGTGCTTGCTAAATTGAATACAGCATCTCCATCCCCATTAGGAGTAATTGTGAGATCTTCATCAGTTGCTGTTGTAACGTCCAAAGAGGCGCCTGAAAAAATGAGCCCTGTAGATCCAATCGTTTTGTTGGTGAATACTTCATTTCCCGCAAGCGTTGCAAGAGTACCGGTTGTTGGAAGTGTTACACCAGTTGTGCCGGTAGTTGTAAGCGTTAGTGCATTAGCACCTACCGTTGTGAATGCCCCTGCAAAAGAAATTGTTGTACTATTGGGAATTGTAAGCGTTCCGGTGGTATTGGTAACCGTTAGGCCTCCCACTGTCTTTGCATTAAAGGCATATGGAACAGAGGCAAATCGAATTCGAGGATCCATTTCGCCGTCCCCGTTAAATTCTACAGTAAGATACCAAGAATCATCGTTAAAATCGAGAGAAGACATCGACGAGTGTGTTCCCAAGGCTGCTCTGAATATTCCGTCTGTTACCGCTATTTGAGATGTACCTGAGTTCCATGTTTCTGTCCATTGTGATGTTCCCCCTGAGGATGCCTTGTAGAGTCTGAATACGAAATCATAATTTCCATTAGCAACATTGGTTCCGTCAGCATTCACTACTTTCCCCTGGAAATTGATTGTTTGGTTAATTCCTGCTGTTGCAAAGACTTGTGATTGTGAGGCTAGATATACAACTGACGTGACTATCAAAAGAATAGTCGCTGCGGTGACCTTGAATTTTAAGGCTAGTCCGAGCATTTCGGGCAGATATTAATCTAATCATAATCATATCTATATAATTTAGTGCTTGTCAAGGGGTAAATTGATATAGTTATTGACCAAAATTTATCTATTCATAATCATATCATTTTATGCCTGAGTTAGGTATAAAATATTTATTCTTGACAAATGATAAAATTATGATAAGATTAATTGAATTGGTCATTTGTGCCTGCTTGTTATTTTTCTAGGTTCAAAATGAATTTAAAAATATCAATGCGAATGCTCAAGTGTAATTTTTTTGTGCTTGGTTTTAAAAAGGGATATAATGATCAATATCAATCAAAATGCTAAACTTTTCGTTCACACTTACGACCAATTTGCATAGAGAAATTGAGCAGGCTGAAGAGCTCAGGCAAAAAACACTTCTTACACTTGTCTCCCCTAAGGACGAACTGAGACTTCGATGGGAAGCAACGGTCAATAGGATTTATTTTGCTCTTCAAATGCGCGATATTCATGTTGAGAAAGCTCAAATCATTGAACTCCTATCTCCTCAAGGAAGAAAAAACCTTAAACCCGAAGAAGAAGAAATAATTCATTACAAACAAGCTTATGACTACCTATACCAAAATTTTTACGCATCTAATGATCCAGTTACTCCCCAAGTAGTAAAGACTTTGCACAAAATTTTCATGAAAGAAAACCTTGGAATTTCTGAAGAAGATCTGGCTTCAATTCTCGACTTTATCCAAGTTAATCCTGAACACCCAATTATTCAAGCCGGTCTTGCTACGATTCTTTTCTACAATATCGCAACATATTCCGATAAATACGTTCGAATTGCACAGCTTCTTCCAATGATTTTCCTGTATAAAC
Source organism: uncultured Gammaproteobacteria bacterium (assembly GCA_964519355.1). Taxonomy (GTDB): domain Bacteria; phylum Patescibacteriota; class Microgenomatia; order Levybacterales; family GWA1-39-11; genus CAZBEA01. Next base: position 16,172 of record CAZFJW010000028.1, read on the forward strand.
ATGGCTATGATTTCCGAGGAACACTTGTAGTTGAGGAGTTGCTCGTACAAGACTCCCTTACCTACCTAGAACTACTCAAAAAATCGAAGTCAGAAGGTGTTTTTA
>CAZFJW010000029.1:0-16156 GCA_964519355.1 uncultured Gammaproteobacteria bacterium
GTGGAGATGGGGAGGTATGACCTCCCGTCCAAAAATTATTATCAAAAAACATCTACAAGCATAGTCAACTTTTAATTGTCGTCTTATCCTGATCCTGCTGACCGGAAAGATAATTCCTAGATTTTTATTTTTGAGCAAAAACCAAATCACATTTTTACTCTATCTCAAACATTGTTTATACCCACGACCTATCCGTTTGAGAAAAGAAACGGTGTGGATACGGCTGCGTTAAGCAGCTAGACGTGCGTATGCAGGAGTGACTCCTGTAACTCCGTCTACAACATTAGAGGCGAACCTTCTAATGTTACGGCTGATGGATGTACCTTCAGCATTTATTTTTTGAGTCTGTTTTACGGCTATTACTCGAAGCCGGCTTGCAGTTATTAAAGAACAATTCTTGTCGATACAATTGCATCCCCAAGGCGTTTATTATACCAAAATGAAGCTAAACAATCAAATTCAAGATGAATTTTACAATCATTTTTCTTCATGGCCCAAAGCAACACCATACACTTTTTGCACTCCATTTCTTTTTAGGACATTTGCACATTCCAAAAGTGTGGCGCCTGTTGTAGTAATATCATCAACTAAAAATACTGTGCATCCCCGAATGTGCTCTCTTTTTAATATCGCAAATGCTCCTTTTATATTTTCATGACGTTCTGACTTTGGCAGTTTGAATTGAGGAGTAGTATTTTTCTTTCTTACAAGAATATCTTTTAAGTATTTGCTTCCAAGTTTTTTTGATACATATTCTGCTAATAATTCTGATTGGTTGTATCCTCTGGTTTTTTGACGTTTCTCGTGAAGTGGAACTGATATAAATGCACATTCACCTTTTTGCATATCTTTCATTAGAGTCTCATTCTGAATAAAACCTTCATATAAAAAATCACCTAATACGCGTGTTAGGTCTGAAAGGTGAGGATTGTATTTATATTGATAGATAATTTTTTTAAGAAGCCCGTGATAGTTAAGAATTGGAAAGACACCATCAATTGAATATTTACCCTCACATTTTGGGTGAGTAAGACCATTATATGATGCATGACCGCATACTCCGCAAAAATATTTTTGAGCAAATGAAATTTTTGCAAAACACGAAGAACAAAGATACTCTCCAAATTTTTTACATCCCACACATCTTTTTGGGAAAATAAAATCGAGCAGTGATTCGAGCATACTTTTTTATTTTAGACTTTTGAATAAAATTTAGCATGCAACTTTATCACTTCCACAATGCTGACACGCTCTTAAAAGCTCGCCTTCTGGACGAATATTTATCAGGTGGCATGTCGGACATTCAAAGGTTCTCCCTCCATGCTCATCATCACGAAGAGTCATTCCGAAAATATCACTGCTTGACCCTGTTGACCCGCAGCTTCCTCGTTCAATTGGAGGCTCGTATCCGTATTCATCGATAATGTCATCCAGGCGAATTTTCTTCGGAATTCTAACAATGTTCTGCTGCATCCTGTCTTTTAGTTCAAGCGCCATATTCTCAAGCGCATAAAGGGCCTTTTGTCTTACATCTTGTGGGCTAAACCTGACATGAGCAATAAGATCCCGAATTGCAGGACGCAATTGATATAAAATTTCCTTTAAATTCTCTTGATTCTCACTTCCGAGTCCTGCAAAATTTTCTTTTAAAAGGCTCTTCATTTCAAAGTCTTCAAAATCACGCCGTGCAACAATTGGATTTGCAATAAAATCCTCAGCCTTCGCAAGATCTACATCAAGTCCGGTTACGTGAGAAAAGAATGCATTGTACTCATCAATTTTTGCCTTATCAACACGAATTGCAGTCATCTTGAGCTCTTTTTTACCCCCATCTCTTTCTTGAATTTTTCCATGATAAACGAATCCATAATCTCCATATCCTTCACTACTATCTCCTGGAGGGCTTCCCCATACAAGAGTGTCTCCTTCTTTTGCAAAGCGAAGTGCAGTGTCTAATTTTTTAAATGCCTCAAGCTCTGCCTCCTCACGATATGTCGACTGCCCATTCTGAATTCGTACATCCAGTGCTTTTTGTGTCTTTTCCTGCATTGATTCCCCCCGATAAGAATCTCTAACCCCCCACACTCCATCTTGTGAAGAAAAATCCAAACCATACGTATATTCGGGGATTTTCAGCCGATATTCTGCTAGGTATGAAACAACGTCATCTTCTATTTCCTGGTCAGTCACATGAGGTGAATACTCAAGTGAGAATGCATAATTCTTTTGGGTTTCTCTGGGCAGTTCCTGCTGGCGATATTGGCCAAGTTCTACAATATTAGTCATGAATCCATGGGATATCTTTTTGTTTATTTTTAAAATTTACGTATCGAGCCATAGTAAAAAAGAGGTCTGAAAGGCGATTTATATACACAAGCACTGATGGATCAATAGTTTCTGTACTATTTAATTCAACAAGTCTTCGCTCTGCACGACGAGAAACAGTACGCGCAAGATGTAAAAAAGAAGAGGACGATGACCCTCCAGGCAGAATAAATGATGTAAGAGGTGGCAATTCTTTGGTCATCTTATCTATCTCCTCTTCGTATTGGGTGACATGCGGATGAATTGCCTGCAATAATTTTTTTTGTGCGGGACTAGCCAAGTACGATCCGATATTAAAAAGGTCATTCTGAATAGTCGCAAGAACTTTTTTTAAATCTTTCTCATATTTTTTCTCTCCAAAAGAAGAAACAATAATTCCAAGAATTGAATTTAATTCATCAATTGTTCCATATGCCTCAACTCGGATATGGTTTTTGGGAACTCGTATTCCTGACCCAAGAGAAGTCATCCCCTGATCACCCTTTTTTGTATAAATTTTCATGTTTTAAAATAAAAAAAACTCGCCGTAAGCGAGCTTTGGGTTTGAGGAGAGTTCAAACAATAAAGCCTGCTCGGGCGAAGAGTACATTTTGCAGTTTTCTGGCTATATCCAAAAATAATATTTCGGAGATTACAGTTGCGGCACAGCCACGGATTCACACCGTGATTACCTGCAAAATTCAAAAAATAAAAGATCTAGCACTGCGAGTATCCGCAGCTATAACACTTCTTACATCCTTCTTCGTTTGCAAGAGTTCCTGCTCCGCATGAAGGACAAAGATCAAATAAATTTGTGTCAAAACTTGATGGAGCATGCGGCGCTGTCTGAAGCGGAAGCTGGGTTACGCTTGGTCCAAAATCTGCAGCAACGGCTGGAGTCATTTGAATTGTTTCTGGAAGATACCCGTTGCCATTTGAGGCGCCATTTAGAAGGGCTGCTTTAATCTCTGATTGGTCCTCAACCTTTCCATTAACCGAATATTTATAATGACGTGCCAATACTTTTGCCACAGCATCAGGAAGAGAACGAACCTGATTCGGTCCAAATCCTACAGCCCGAGAGCCTCCAATGCCGGTGAGCTCTGAAACGATTTTTTTCATGCGGTCTTTCTGTGGAACCGGGCTATGAAGTCGAAGCGTAAATGAAATGACACGTCCTAATGCATCGGCCATTGCCTGAACATCAGAGCCTGACTTACCGTTATTAATAAACACTTCAAATGGATTTCCTTTGTCGTCGTGATTGATTGTGACATATGTCTTTCCAACTGGGGATTCTGTTGCGATAGTTACCCCTTCTACCATCATTGGACGTGGAACATCTGGGTGAAGCGGGATAGTAACCTGTGGCACAACTGGCTTTTCCTCAACTTTTGGTGCCTCAGCACGCTCTAGAACTCCTTCGCGAGATCCCTCTCTCATGTAAGCAATTCCTTTGCATCCCAATTTGTAGGCCATTGTGTAGAGTCTTTTTACATCCTCGACAGTGTGGGTTCGCGGTGCATTTACTGTCTTTGATATTGAAGCATCAACATATTTTTGAATAACACCTTGCACTTTTACATGATCCTCAGGCGAGAGGTCATTTGCTGAGACGAAATAATCAGGCCTTTTGATCTTTCCTTCTTCCAGTTCTTTCCCGTGCTTTTTGTACCATTCATCATAGATATAATGTCGAACGATATGCACTCCGAGCCTATCTTTTCTCTTGAATTCAAATTCATACACTGGCTCAATTCCTGAAGTTGTGTTGGACATAAGCGATGTGGATCCCGTTGGAGCCTGCATGAGAAGAAGAGAGTTTCTGATCCCGTATTTTGCAATATCTGCTTGAAGATCTTCTGGAAGAGTTTTTATAAAGAGTCCTTGTGGGAATTTTTCCTTGTCAAATTTTGGAAAAGCGCCCTTCTCCCGTGCGATTTCAACTGAGGCCCTATATGCCTCCTCACAAATAATTCTGTACACTTTGTCGATGAATTTCAGCGATTCCTCAGAACCATATCTCATGTGAAGTTTTATGAGCATGTCCCCAAGACCCATTGTTCCCAGTCCTATTCTTCGCTCACCCTCATATTGTGTTTTTCTGATCCCTTCAAAAATGTATGGATCCATCTCAACGACATTATCTTGAAGTCTGACCGCAACGCGTGTTACTTTTCGGAGCATTGCAAAATCAAATTTCCCTTTCTTTTCAATATCTCCTCCCAGAACAAGAGACGAAAGATTGATCGATCCTAAGTTACAAACTCCCCATGCAGGAAGACCTTCTTCTCCACAAGGATTTACACAGATTATTTTGTTCCAATACCAGTTGTTGTAATATTTGTTGTATCGTTCCATAAATACAATTCCTGGTTCAGCAGAGGCCCATGCAGCCTGAGCAATAAGATCCCACATGTAGCGAGCCTTTACAGTCTTATGAACAATAACTTTTTTACCCATGGCCTTCCATGCATAAATATCCCCGTCCCATTTTTGGTCATATTCAGGATCGTCACGATCAGGGAACAAAAGATCCCAGTCAGCATCTTTTTCAACTGCTTCCATAAAAGAATCAGACACACAGACTGAAAGGTTAGCCCCATTAATTCTTGTGAGATCTTTTTTAACTGTTATAAATTCTTCAATATCAGGATGCCAGTCCCACAGCATAAGCATCAGAGCACCGCGTCTTGTTCCGCCTTGCTGAATTATGTCACGTGTTGCAAGAGAAAATAGTTCTGCCCAGTTAATTGGCCCAGATGAAAATCCATTTACTTTCTTTACTCTCTCTCCTCGAGGTCTGAGTGATGAGAGATTAAAGCCAACGCCACCACCGTGAGCCATGATTTCAACCATTTGTTTTAGGGTGTCAATAATTCCGTCTCTTGAATCTTTCGGGGATGGGATAACAAAACAATTATAATAGGTTACATCATATCCGGTACCTGCCCCTGCCAGGATTCTTCCTCCGGGGACATAACGAAAATCAGTTAGTGCTTCCTGGAATTGTTTTTCCCATTTCTTTCTATCTTCTTTCTTTTCAAGTTCTGCTGCTGCCTTGGCAATTCGGAGCCACATCTCGTCAGGAGTTTTTTCAATTGGATTGCCTTTTTTGTCTTTGACTGAATATCTGTCTAAAAATACTTTTTCTGATAACCCTGTTAATTTCATATTAATTTTTATGTATAAAAATCGTTTATTAAGTTTATTAAGATAGTTCTTCTGCTAAATATTAAAACTTAACATTCTAACTATTTCAATAACTTTTTTAGTTCTTTTTCAAAATCTTCCAAATCCAAAAATTGCCTAAAGACACTTGCAAACCTAATGTAAGCAATTTTATCGAGCTTTTTCAGTCTAAGCGCTACCATATTCCCTATTTTTTTACTTTCCACTTCTACCGTATCTGCTGCCAAAAGCTCTCGCTCAATCTCATCTACTATAGTGTCGATCTGTTCAACCGAAATGTCTGTCTTTTCGCATGCCTTGATTACCCCGCCTCGCAATTTGTTTCGGTCAAATTGCTCTCTTTTTCCGTTTTTCTTTTTTACAATAAGTGTAATCGTTTCTATCCTTTCGTACGTTGTAAAACGCTTGGCGCACCCATCACAAATACGTCTTCTTCGAATGTGGGACCCATCCTCTGAGACTCGTGTTTCAGAAACTTCTGTGTTGGTGCTGGCGCAATATGGACATTTCATATATATGAGCGAATAAATTGTTAAATGAGCATGATTTTGTTGTTATTCAAAATCGATTATTTAGTGCCACGAATCATCGTAGAACACTATATCTGTAATGTCAACTGCTAACAACTATGTCAAACTGTGGCAAGTGTTTTTTTAGCTTCAGAGCTGTTTTTTAAAAAATACTTTAGGCTGCTCTTTCGAGAGGGCAAGAAAATATGAGGTTTTTATGTATTCAAAACTGCTATTTTTTCTCGTTTTTATTAATCTCTTTTTGTACAATTTTCTGAAATTCTACCATTCTGCTACGCTCAGAGCTGTAAAAATCTTGGTGTTCTTTTGGAATAAACAAAGTGTAGTCATCCATCAGTTCTATATGTTTGGAAATTGAAAGCAACATTTTTTCATATAGATCACTCGTTTGTTTTTTTTCTTGTGCTGTTTTTTGTGCGGCGCTGAGCGCATGATGGAAATAATTGTTACTTTTTGATATAGCAATAACAGCCTCTTCAGTCTTTCCTTTTTCAATTAAAATTTGCCCAGCAAACATTCTCTTGTCTGATGTGAGGAGGTTAAATTCGGCACGCTTGCGAGTGTCATTAATAAGCATTGAGACAAGCCTGTCTCTGGTTGCTTTCATGAAATAAAACGGATTATCTGGAAGTATGCCAGGATACGCAAGAAAATAGTTTACATTTACCCGTGGAGCAGCTGATGGAGATGATGTTTCTGCAGCAAAAATATTACTGTTAAATATAAATACAAACAATAAAATGAACAGAAAAATTGATCTTATTTTTGTCATTTTGAATTGAGCTGATCATACCTTTTATAACAATTCTTGTCAAGGCAAGGGGGTTGTTTTCTTGCATTATTTTTATGTTGAGTTTTAATCATAAAATACGAAGCTCTTCTTCTTGACTTTTTTTCTTTTCAATGGGCATACTATTATATATGTCACGACTGCTCTCTTTTGGTTTTGTACTCTTTTCATCTCTTTTTCTCTTCGTAAATCTTTCATACGCTCAAGAACCTAACCCTCATCAAACCGCTACCATTCAGCCTATTCCAAATACAAATTCCTATAACTCTTTCCAGCCAAAACTTGCGCCAGATGTCACCCCAAATCTTGGTGTCCTTACTCAAGGCGTAATACTCGAAGTTCTTGCTGGATTTTCTTGTCAGCTTTCTGGCTATGATCCGCTTTCTGCTGATGGAAAATGCATAATTGTTGATCCAAAGACCAGACAATTAACCAAAGCCGAAACCACGGGTGGAGGTGCTATTGCATTCGTAACGAGGGGTATTGGAAATACTTTTGATATACCTGTTTCATCCACACAATACATCGCTTCACTCCAAAACCAATTTGGCATAACAAAACCCGCATATGCACAACAGCTAGGAACAGGTTATGAATCCCTGAGGCCAATTCTTAAAGTGTGGAGGACATTTCGAAATCTCGTATTTCTATTCTTTGTTCTTATTTTTTCAGCTGTGGGAATTGGAATTATGTTCAGATTCAAAATGGATGCCAGAACCGTCATGACGATTCAAAATCAAATTCCCAAATTAACCATTGGTCTTGTTCTGATTACATTTTCTTACGCAATCGCTGGATTTTTAGTAGATATGATGTATGTCCTCATATACCTGGTTCTCAATATTGGGACAGAACTTTACACAAAGGTGGGAATTTATGACGTCACCCCACCAAATATCAATCAATCAACTTTTGGTTTTGTGAACCATCTTTATACCCCAGACGTTCCCGTAATCGGAGGGTCTCTTGGGATAGCAAGTATCGCATTTAAAGCCTCTGTCTCAATCGCACAAGTTATCACAGGACTCTTCTCCGGAATAATTGACAGCGTTCTTGGAACGTTCATTAAAATGCTGACAGGACCTTGGGCACTTATTCCAGGAGTATGCGGACTTATGGATACATTTAACCTGAGCAATATTCCACTTATTGGGGGATTCTTTAATCTTGGAGGTGTTGGTAAATTTATTCCTTTCGTAGGGGGTGGCGGGCCTGCTTGTGAATCTGACACTATTGCACGAGGAATTGTGGGAGCAATTACTGGACTTATTGCTTTCCTTGTTATTCTTGTTGCTATTCTTTTCTCACTTTTCAGGCTTTGGTTCCAACTCATAAAGTCCTATCTCTTCTTGCTTCTTGATATTGTTTTTGCACCATTTTGGATAGCAGCGAGCCTTGTTCCGAACGGCGGACTTGGATTCAGTGCGTGGGTTCGTGATGTTATTGCAAATTTAGCAGTATTCCCAACTGTTATTGGAATTTTATACATGGGGAGAATTTTTATTGACGCATTTGGCAGAAAGTCAGGAGGCTTTATTCCACCACTCATCGGAGATGCTGGAGACCATAACCAAATTGGTGCACTTATTGGACTTGGGATGATATTACTTACTCCGCAATTAACTGACACTGTGAAGGGTGTATTTAAAACTAAATCACCTAATTTCCCTGCAATTGCAGCTGGAATTGGAGCAGGACGCGCTGGTGAAGGAGCACTTCGAGGAAGTATAACAAAGAGACTGTGGCACAGAAATCATACAACTGGAGAACTTGAAGGGCCAGTTGGAGAATGGGCCCAGGGACGAGGCAATAAAGCATTCAGATTTATGCTGGGTGTAAAAAAATGGAACAAACCAGAAAAAGACGAGATCGTACAAGCAAGACGAGCAAAGGATGAAGAAAGAGCTGCAAGGAGGGCGGCGGCGGGAGGAGGCACAATAGCAGCCGCACCACAGACAACAGACATCGAAGGTGTTGCAACAAGTCTTTCATCTGATGGAAATTCTGACAGCAGCTCAGATGCCTCTGGTGGATCTGGTGCCCCGTCAGGAGGAGGATCAGGCGGCGGTGGAGGCACATCCGCACCTGCAGGTGAATCTAGCGCACCATCGGGTGGTGGCTCTGGAGGAGCACCGTCTGCACCTTCAGCACCAGCCACAAGAAGCTTTCGAAGCGCATTAACGGGACTCTCACGAGGAGATAAAATTGCAACCGTAGCTGGTGGACCAGCAGGCGTTGTCGCCAAAAGAGGAATAAGTAAAGGCCTTAGTAGATTACTTGGAGGTAGAAAAACTACTTAACGAGATTTTTTACTTAAAAGCGGATCCGAAAATAATCTTCAAAAGATCCCAGCTTCCACCCAAGAGTCCTAATGGAAGCGCTTTATAAATTAAATCTTCTCGAAGCATTCTGCTTAAATTTGTATTGCTATGTTCCCTGATCCATTCCATATCTTCATGAGTAAAGAATGTCTTCCCTGTTGGCCTTTCTTGTCCGGGATTTTCTGGGTCCATTTCATATGCTTCAAGTGTTTCAAGAGCTTCAACAAAGCGCTCTACCATTGTGATGTTCCATCGCTCCTGCGTACCAAAACGATATCGTCTGTCTCTTAATTCTCCTGCAATTCTTGCACGAGCCAAATTTTTTACAATTTTATCTCTTGCTTCGGCAGTGCTAAGGTACTCCTCAAATGACAGCTTTCTGTCTTCCCACTTTCCAGTTTCGGGATTTTGACGCTTACCGGTATATTTCCCTTTATAAGCATCGGCCCGTATGTCACCAATCACTTCCTCACTGAACATATATTCAGCCACTGTTACTTCTTTGTATGTCCAATTTCTAGTCTTAAGAGTCTCTGGAACATCAAGCGCACGCATCATAACTCCGTAGTCCAGCGCAGAATTGGATTTATATGCATATCTCATTTGTTTGATAAATTTATCTTTTATCTGTGCTTCAAATTCTGCCCGGTTGTATTTGACCCCTTCAAGTCCAGTTTTTGTAACAATTCTATCAAGCCCCAAAGTCTCAGAACTTGTCATCGAGTGATAAATTTGAAATGCGCGGGATATGTGGTTGGAGGCATAATCAAGTTGTGTATTCTGTCCGAACCGAAGTTCCTTCATCATCGCGTCTCGCTGTTGCTTCAGTAAATTTTCCTGCTCTTCTCTTTGTGATTCACTAAGAGAAGTGTTGTTTTGGTTCAAAATTATTTGATTATCGATTTTTTCAACATCTTCAAAAATCTGATATGGAGTCTTACCTGACTCGGTTTTGATAGCCAAGAACATATCAAGTCCCAGATTTTTAAATATTCCAATCACTTCTGGATTTCCAATCGGCCCCGATGTTCCTGTGCCCGACTGGCGAATTAAATACTGTTCTTGAGCGAGTTTGGCAAAAGCATCAAATCCTTTTTTAGTAATATCATTCAGCGCGGCCATTCCAGACCAGCGCATCATAATGTGAGAGTTAAGCTCTGCCCACTCCGCATTGATTCTTATATGCTTCCGTTCGAATATACGCTCATCAATTGCTTTCTGGCGCTTGGCTGCCCGTAATTTTCTGTCATCTTCCGGCAGATCTGCCCTGTCTGCATGCATGGAATTAATAAGTTCAAAATCCTCCATGGTGTATTTATCAAGACCCGTATCGAGGCCAAATTTCTGGGCAATTGTAAGCCTCACAAGCTCCCTAACAAGATTAAATTTTGACTCATCGAAAGTCTGAGCATCCCAAATATTGAGATACTCCAAGAGATTTTTTTCGATTGCATTCCCGTTTTTATCAAATATCGGCCTCTTTTCACCTGTTTCTTTATTGAGTATCAGCATAAGAGGATGATCATCACTAACAGGGGCTCCTTTTGGCAAGTCCTCTTTGATTCTTATAGCATTCTTAAAACCTTCGCGGCTCATAATTGGCGCCCCTTCCCACAGATGATGCTTGAGCCAGTCAATATTTGAGATATTGCGGTAAATACTATTGGAAAACCTGAAAGCATCCCCGACAAGTGAGTCTTTTTCCTCATTCAGCAAGTACACTTCATTCCCTTCTTTCACTTCACGCCTTATTATTTCACTTGGCATGCTCATATAGTCTTGAAGGTTCGAGCTTCTCGTAAATTCATTCTTTGCATGAATTTGAGCAATAACTTTTGGAAGCTCTTCGTCTTGATGCATGACAGAACGATACGCAAGATCGGCATTACGCGAGACTCCGAAAAGCCATGCCTCATTAATAACCTGATCCATAAGCCCCTGATAGAGTTGTCCTGAGTATCTGTCTGCAAAATATTTCTGCTTTTGATACTTCATCTGAATAAGAGGCACGTTCTTAAATGAGGTTTCAATTGCGACAGCTGTGAGCGGTGACATCGGATCAGTAGGGTTATCATTGTGGAGCTCGATCGCTCTACTTCGAACCCATTTCAAGAAATTCCCCTGATCGAGTTCTTCTTCATAAAGGATCTCTCCATTTGGCAATGTGCGCGGTCTTCCTGCGCCGTCGACGTCGGGCACCGGCTTGCCATACCTATCCTTTCGGGTCTTAAGCAAGGGGTATTTCCCATCTCTTCCCCAAAGAACAGTGCTGTCATTTTGAATAATCCATTCTGCAAGATCTTGGATGTTGAGCGGCTCTGCAAGCCGCTCTCCGCGTTCACCATATTTCACTTTTTTGCCCTTTCCAGCCTTCTCCAACTCTTCATCTGAGACAACTGGGATATTGTCTAAATACTGAAGGAACGACTTGTACCGAGCTGCAAAAATTCGCGGATCCTTCTCGCTGAATATTTTATTTAATTCCTGGAACTTCTGATTCATGGTTTTACGATCCCTAAATCGGATCGAAATTGCATAATTAATATCATCTGAGGTCGCCTCTAGTTGTGCTTTTATGACATCCAGATCAGCACCCTCCGTAGTCTCGAGTAATTGGTCTGTCATCTCAATAACTTCTGCCAAAGCCCCGCTGTCTTCTGATTCTTTGCCCTTAACCTCTGTTCCCTGAGGAGCCTTGCGCTTATTATCTTGGGGTCTTTCTTGTGCTTGTTCTCCTTCTACCCGGCCGCCTTTTTTCTGTGCTGCCAAAGCCATTGCGATTTCAATCTTCTGCATAAGATTTGGCGCTCTCCCGCTATTCTGTGCCTGAAATGAAATAAGAGCACCATGATATTCATCTACAGAAATACCATTATTTAAAAGGGCGCGATAAATATCATCCTGCGCAGATGATTCACTTGCTTGTGGTCTATCGGCAACTGCGACATTGCCACCTTCAGAAATCGGATCGGAATCCATACGTATATTCAGTGTAGAGAGCTCCCCTCGCGATGTCAATTCTGGTGGCGCGTTAAGTACTTCTGTCATGGCTCAATTGTAGGTAAAAATGAGAATTTGAACCTGAGAGTAACCCAACATCATTCCAACAATATGCCAACAAAGACCCTTTTTGCTGTACAATGGAACTAATATGGAACATTTTGAATCGCTATATCCCCAAGACTCACGAGAAAAGGAACTAAAAGAAGTCATATCTCTTTTAAAAAAAGGGGCATCTGCTCAAGTTATAGGACTCCCAGGAGTTGGCAGGAGTAATATGCTTGGATTCTTGCCTCACAACAAGACAATCAGAACTCACCATTTGAAAGAACTTGAGAAATGGTTCCATTTTGTCTATATGGACTTTTCCGAGGTTAAAAATCGTGATCTTGCAGATACTATAAAATTTATTCTGATTTCCGTTGCATACTCATTGCAAGAACGCGAATTTGATGCCGAGTCTAAAAAAATTAACGATATATTAAAAAATACTGTTGACCTGCACGATGAGTTAATTTTATTCCAATCTTTAAAATCAGCAATCGATTATCTTGCCATTGAAAAAGAGCTGACTGTTATTTTTCTCTTTGACAGGTTTGATCAATATATTCCAAAAGTAACTGAGCAATTTTTTATCAATCTAAAAATACTTCGAGATCGCGCAAAGTATCGATTTGGAGTGGTTTTTTCCGTATCTCACCCTTTAGAAGAAACGGTCGGACCGCTTCTGCTTTCGACATTTTATGAATTTATAGCAGAAAATATAGTGTATCTTGCGCTTTGTGACATGCCAGGTCTAGAATTTCGCATCTCATATCTTGAAAAAACAATACAAAAAAAAATTGATCCTAAAATTTTAAAGGAGATTCTCTTGCTTACTGGCGGCCACAGCAAAGTTGCACTTCGCGCGTGTGAACGAATTCTTTCTGGCGAGGAAATCGCGCTTCAAAATCTTTCATCCCAGCTTCTCGCTTCTCCCCACATTCAAAGCGCTTTGTATGAAATATGGATTGGGCTTACGCCTGAGGAACAGGAAATTCTTCGATCCAATCAGGGGAATGACAATGAAAAATTAAAAAGACTCGGACTTTTCACTACAACAGGACAAAGTGCCATTCCGCTGCTCATGAGTTTTATAGCAACTCTTCCAAAAGAAAAAAATGCTCTTATTTTAGATGAGGAAAAAAATGATATTTTTCTTAATAAACGCCCACTTTCAGACGAACTTTCAGGATCAGAATTCCGCCTGCTTCGGTACTTGATGCAAAATGAGGGAAGAGTATGTGAGAAAGATGAAATAATTGAGTCTGTATGGCGCGAGTCAGCTACGCGCGAAGGCGTCACAGACCAAGCGCTTGACCAAATCATATATAGACTCCGTAAGAAAATTGAATCCAATCCTAATGATCCCGTATTTATCAAAACGGTTAAAGGCCAGGGGTACAGATTTAGCCAGGAATAAGTCTTGCTTTGTTGCAAATCAGAGCATCTTTTGCATACTATATAGATAGTGAAACATTTGGTTTTATATTTTCTTCTGATTGCAGCATTCGTATTCTCCTTGAATTCCCAAGCTCTCGCACAAACCGCTCCTGGTACTCGATATGATGTTAATAAGAATTGTGCTCAAGACCCAAGCGGCGGATACGCGACTCTTGAGGATTGTTTTCTGGCATTAAACAGCGCCCCCCCTGCAGAACCAATTGATCCAAATCCTCCAACCAGTAGTGTCTGTGAGGTTTTTGATGGAGTATATCTTGACACGTGCGATGTTTCGGAAAAAATACCAACTGTAAAAGTCACTTTTATTGGGTACCGGGAAGACCCTGTGGGCAAATACTTTTGTTACAAAACCAAACAAGAAGAATGTAATGACGAAGACGACTTCAAAGAGATAAAAGCAGGATCACTTCAGGGTGGAATTATCTCTGAGATTGTCTGTGGAGATGGAGAAAAAAACTTAAAGGGAACCTCTCATAAAGGATGCGATACGAATCCAAGTGACGGAAACGATGACTATTTTTGGCAAGGAAAAGTCTATAGACTCGGACTCTATACAAAAAAGAATAAAGCAACCAAACTTGCCCAAGCATCGTTTTTTATAAAACACAGTTATCCACGAGTTGAAATTCTTCCCAAAACACCAGTTGAAGGAGGCGCGATAACAATAAACATTAGTGGTCTCAAAAGGGTCGGGAAAAAAGATAATGGAGACAAGCAAAATAATTACCAGATCATTCTTGAAGGGCGTGACATAGCTTATGGGCCAGAACATATGTGTGCAGTTGTAAAAGAAGAGTCTTCACCTGCCAAAGTTACCAGCCCTTCAACATCTGCTGGCAACCCCCCTCAATTTAGCGGGCTAAAAAGAGGCAAGTATTTGCTCAAAATTCTAGAACAAAACTCTGAAAAAGGAGACTTTGGGAGCGGGACTGCATGCGCAGGCGGATTTGCATTCTACTATGTCCCTATTACTGTGGGCACAAAAGAACACCCGGGGAAAATTGGGGAACTTGTTCAAGATCCAAATCAACAAGAATCAAGTGACGAACTACAGAAATTAGAACCACCCCCTCCCCCATGTGCAAAAGAGGACAGAACGAATGACGGAAGATGCATTGCCGTAGGTACTGCTCTTGGGAAGATAAACGTAATGCCAGAACAATTTGTCGGAAGTCTTTTTAAGATTTTTCTATCTGCTGCCTCTGTCTCAGGTTTTATAATATTTCTATACGCAGGCTATAAAATTCTCACCTCAGGAGGAAATAAAGAAAAAGTTGGTGAAGCCAGAGAGCAGATAAAAGCGGTGATTTTGGGTATTTTATTTATTGTAATATCTCTTGTTATACTTGAAACGCTGGGCGTTGATATTCTAAAAATCCCAGGATTTAACAGATGAAAGAAAAACTAATTGCATTAAGAATTGACGGGTTTGGAGAAATTGCGGCTCCAAGCAACATTCCAACAGGCGGGGTTACCAAATTTGGACACATTACAAATGTATTTTTAGGGCTTTTTGTATTGACCGGAGTTCTGCTCGCCGTCTTCTTCATAATCTGGGGCGGCATCAAATACACTACATCAGGCGGAGATAAAAATAAAGTCGACGCAGCACGCAAGATGATCATTTATTCAATTGTCGGAATAGTTATCATCGCTTTTTCATTCTTTATCCTGCGCATTGTTGGCCAGATGCTCAATTCACCGTTTTTAAAGTCATTTGGGGGAGTATAACTATGAATCTCCTGTCATTTCACAATAAATCCTTGACAAGCTAAAAAAAACATGCTCTAATAATTCTAATGAAGAAAATTTCAGCAATTACATCAGAAGTAGCAATTCTTCTTGCAACAAGTGCAACATTTGTTCACGCACAAAATCCTTTCAATATCGAACCAACTGGAATTATCAAAGCAGGATCCACTGCTGATATTGGTAAGGTCGTAACATTTGTTGTGGGAGTTCTCTCTCTTATTGCAGTTCTTGCAACGCTTCTCTATCTTGTTTGGGGAGCAATTAAATGGATCATGTCAGGAGGAGATAAGACAAAAGTTGAGGCCGCTCGTGGTCAAATTGTTGCCGCTATTATTGGGTTTGTGATTGTTGTTCTGTCATTTGTCATTTTGAACGTTGTGGCCCAGGTCTTGGGACTTGGCAACATCTTCTCAGGACTCAAAGTACCAACTATCTAGTCTTCACTTCAGTTTTTTCCACTTCAAGTCACCCTGCCAATTGATTTTTTGATAACTTCCAGACTACAATAAAATGTATGTTTCCAACAAAGGACTGGGGTGCGTGTGTAGAAAATGGCGTCGCAACGCTCAAATGCCTTCCTGTTGCGATTAACAATATCGCGACCTTTTTAATTCTTTTTTCATCTGTTATTGCAGTATTCTTAATTGTATATTCTGGAATAAAATTTGTAAATTCTCATGGAGACCCTCAAGCGGTCGAGAGTGCACGTAAAACGCTCACCTATGCCATAATTGGACTTGTTTTTATCGTGATGTGCTTCTTTA
>CAZFJW010000030.1:0-16139 GCA_964519355.1 uncultured Gammaproteobacteria bacterium
AGACCAATAATTGGAACACGTATCCAGTTTGCAAACTCAGGAGATACTGCGGGAGAAATCTACTTACGTGATGTAGGTGGAAGCAAATATCTTTTTGTAGCAATTGAAGGAAGCACCGTTGAAGAATTGAAAATACTAAACGTTACCAATCATACCAATACAAATACGTGGAAAGTTGTTGGAAGTATTAATATCGAACCAAATAACTGCTCCAGTCTTGAATCTGGTAAGGCAGTATTTGTAAAACCTGATGGTTCAAGAGCATACATATCCTCTACAAATGATACGAACTTTAAAGAATTTTTCACAATTAATACGTCTAACAAGACCAGTCCATCGCTAGTTGGAGGACTGGCTTCAAATCCCCCTTGTACAAATGGTGGTGGTTATGAGGCTGGAGGCATGGATCCGGAAGGCTCTGTTGTTGTTTCACTTACTGAAAACCGTGCGCTTCTTGTCGGGATCGATGCTGCAGGAGGTGCAAATTCTGAAGAATACCAAGTACTTGACCTCACAAATGAAGGCACCCCCTCAAAATGCGGGGGGCTTCAATTTGATCAGGGAATTTATGGAGTTTCTGCCGTAAAAGAAACAGATGGAGATGCGTATGCATATATTATTACAGGAGACACAAGCAATGAACTAAAAATTATACAAGGAGGCCCAGATGGAGCATATGTAGAATCAGGAACGTACGAATCAGCAACATTTGATGCTGGCTACGAGACTGTCTTCAATAGAATTATACCTAATGTCTCAACTCCTTCTGGAACTATGGTTCAATTTCAAGTTGCAGGAGCTGACCAGGTAAGTGGGAGCTGCACTGGTGCATCATTTACATATGTCGGACCAGATGGAACCTCTGGGACATACTACAACTCAACACAAACTACAGCCCTGGCATTAGACAACAATGGGAGTGGTTATGAAAATCCTGCCAGATGTTTTAGATATAAAGCTTTTCTTTCAACAACAAATTACAATGCAACTCCAGTTATCAATGACGTAACAATAAATTACTCCCCATGATAGAAATAAAACATTATAAAAATAAAGGATTTTCTTTAATTGAATTACTCCTGTACATGGGGCTTTTTTCGATATTTCTTATTACCCTAACCCAAATTTTTTCTTCTGCGTTAGAACTCAAACTTGAATCCGAATCAACCTCTACCGTACAACAAGACAGCAGATATATTTTAGAAAGGCTTTCTTATGATATTAATAGAGCAGATTCTATAACAACTCCAGCAACTATTGGCACTCAGGGACAATTACTCTCACTCGTTATCTCAGGCCAAACTTATTCATATACACTGAGTGGCAATAATTTTACACTTACCAATCCAAGCGGAACTTTTCAACTGAATGGTTTTAACACCAGAGTTACTAATCTTTCATTTCTTCGTGTTGGAAACAGTGGCGGAAAAAATTCAGTACGAATAACTTATACAATCAATTCACTTACAAATCAGAAAAAGGGCATCGAAACAAAAACAATTCAAACAACCCTTGGAATAAGATGAAAAAATATATAACTAGCAGCAAGGGGAATGCACTGATTACATTACTCTTTTTTGCACTTATAACAATCATTGTTACATCGGCTGCAATAGTAATGCTTATGATAAATTCAGGGGCAGTTACAACTGTTCAACAAGGGAACGATGCATATTCAATTGCGGAAAGCGGAGTAGAAAATGCACTTCTTCGTTTGTTAAGAAATCCTTCCTATGCTGGTGAGGTGCTGACAATAGGTACTGGAACTGCTACAATTACCGTAACAGGAGGAACGACAAAAACAATAATTTCAAAAGGAAAAATCGGTAATTTTGAAAGATCAATTCAGGTGGTTGCTACATATATCAATAATGTTCTTACAGTTACCTCTTGGGACGAAACACCGCAATGACAAAAAATCGCTACATACTGCTTGTTAGTAAATCTTCACTTGAACTATATTCTGAAACATTGAAGAAATCGTACAGAATCGACTTTCTTCCCCAGAGCGTATACGATCTTGAAGTAATTAATGAAGCAAGCCTTGGCCAGCAAATAACAACTACTATCGAAACTAATAAGCTTCTTCAAGGCAATATACTTATCATATTAACTAGTTCTGTGTTATTTCAAAAAGATTTTCCTCTCAATCAAGATAAAAAAATAAAAGAGGATTTTCTTGATAATATTCCATTTGAGAATACATGCTTTATCTCGTTGCCTATTCAAAAAACCTCTGAAAGAATTCTTGCAACAAACAAAGACCTTTACGAATCAATAAAAAATACTTTTACTAAAAAGGGATTCATAATAACTGGTATAACACTCTCCCCACTGCTTGAAAACTCAACGACAGAAAATTCTCAGACCTTATTCTCCATAGGATTAAAAAAATTTGAATCACTAAAAGGAGATGCTTTCGACAGCAAGAAAGAAGAAGAAAAAGACAAGGATCCTGAAGTTGATACAACAGAAACTGAATATGCTGATGAAACAAAACCAGAAGATAAAAAAAAGATAACACCACGAGTAATCATGCTCATTTCTATTTTTGGAATTCTTATTCTTGTTCTTTTTGGACTTGTTATTAAAACCTTTATTTTGCCATCTGAAGATATTCCTGCTCCAATTATTCCTACCCCTGGCGAGGACATACAAAACACCAGCACAAATCCCTCACCAATCCCAACATCAACTCAGGACCTAGCAAATCTTCAACTCTTATTGAAAGCAACAAGCGTCCAGATTCAAACTTCACAAAAAAATTCAAGTGAAGCGGCGCGAATACAAGAAGGTCTTGAAAAAGAAGGATTTCAAAAAATTACCATTTCAGTTAACAACAACGTTCAATCAAATCAAATAATTTTTTCTAACACAATATCTCCTCTTGTAAAAGACACAGCCCTTACTTATATCTCAAATCAATTTACCGAGCTTACAGAAAAAATTGCTTCAGAGTCTTCAAATGACATATTGATTATCCTTGCTGATCGCTAGTTGACTCAGTTTTAAAAATACCCCTTGACAAGAAATTTTGCACATGATAGCGTAGTATATGTTATGAATAACTGCCCAAAAATGTTCAAGAAATTTTACTCAAAAACCTCAGGTTTTACTTTAATCGAACTACTCGTTGTTATCGGAATTTTAGCAGTACTTCTTGCTATTGTTCTTATTGCTATTAATCCAGCACGACAATTCGCACAGGCAAATAATACACAGAGAGCAAGTGATGTAAATGCAATTCTTAACGCAATCACACAATTTGGCGCAGATAATAATGGCACACTTCCAACAGGAATAACAACAACCGCACAAAATATTGCCGATACTGCAGCTGATCTATGTGCACAGCTCGTTCCTACTTATATCGCTGCTCTTCCAGTAGATCCAACCAGTGGCATTGACCCAGTAACAAACTGTGGTGCAGCATATGATACTGAATACACAGTTATTCAGAGCGCATCAAACAATAGAGTTACTGTTGCTGCGCCAAATGCTCAACTCAGTGCAGTAATTTCAGTAACTCGTTAATTTCTCCTTGTTGATTATTTCCCTTTATTCTTTTATGATTTTTTTATGAAGAATTTAGTACTTATTGAAGACGACCAATTTTTACAGGAACTATATAAAGAACTCTTGTCTCAAAAGTATCAGCTGGAGATAATCGGGGACGGCCTTAGTGCTCTCGCAAGACTTACAAGTGGAGATTGGGATATAAGCCTTGTTGACCTTACACTTCCTGGATTATCAGGTATACAAGTGCTTGAGGAACTTCACAAAAAAAAACTTAAACAAGGAAGAGTTATAGTTCTTACAAACAGTGAAGATCCTGCCCTTCTCACACTTGCAAAAAAATATTCAGATGGAATCCTTATGAAAAGCACTATTAACCCCAACGAACTTGTAGATAAAATCGAAGCTTTTCTATAAGTGACTATTTATTTTTCTATAGGGAGTGAGAAGGTAAATGTTGAACCCATACCTTCTCCTTCTGATTCAGCCCATATTTTCCCCCCATGTAATTGAACAAGCTGTTGAGAAAGATATAATCCCAGCCCAGTAGATGTAATTCCCTTTTTAACAGAGTATTCTGAACCTATTATTCCAAACTTCTTAAATAACTTACCCATGTTTGCTTTACTAATTCCAATCCCAGTATCTTTTATTGCAATTGCAATTTCTTTTTCATTTAATGTTATGTGTATTCCTACAGATCCTCCTGTTGGTGTATATTTTAATGCATTTCCCACTAAATTAATCATGACCTCTCTAATTCTCTCTTTATCTGCAATAAGAACTACTCTTTCATCAAAACCTGTTACTGTTAAGTCTATTTTCTGCTCTTCAGCTTTTGCTTTCATTTCTGCAACTACCTCGTTTACCAAGTCTGTGATATCAACATCCTCTTTCACAAGCTTAATCCTTCCTGATTCAATCCTTGATAAATCAAGCATAGTATTCACTAAATTTGCCAGTCTATTTGAAGAGGCAGAAACCCTTTCGAGATACTCATATTGCTTAGTATTTAACTTACCAGCCTTCCCAGTTATTAAAAGCTCTACATATGATCTTATAACCGTAAGGGGTGTTCTTAATTCATGAGAAGCAATTGATACGAACTCATCTTTTAATTTATCAAGTTGCTTTAACTTTAAATTGGCAATTTTTAAATCTTCGCTTTTTTCTTCCACTGATGAATATAATTTTGAATTCTGCACAGCAAGTCCTACGAGATTTGTAAAACGAAGCAATAGCTCTTTTTCTGAATCGGTAATAAGTTTTTTTTGTTTTGTTGTGCTAAATATCATAATCCCGATTGATTTTGAATGAACAATAAGAGGAAAAATCATACTAGTACGTATACCAACGCTTTCTTGCAGTTTTCTTGCTTCTTCTTTATCAACAACAGGACGGAGAATATCTGCCCAATCATGAGTAATGTAGATTTTTTTACTTTTAATCGCCTTAATTGAAAAATTTTCCTTTTCAGTAAGAGGAATATCAAGACTATGGAATGATATGGGAAGTCCTTTAACTCCTAATTCCGCCTGCTTTGTCTGTGATATCGAAATTCTCTTAAGTACTTTTTTTTCTTCATCAACCAATGCTAGAACCGCGATGTTGTATTCAAGATCAAGATACCCAAGTTCTTGAAATATGCTGTCAACAACGTTCTGAACAACTTTTTCAAAATCTAGTGTTTCAAGAATAACCCTTTCAAGACGTGAGAGCGCTACGTTTATTTGTGAAATTGTTGGTCCTGAAGAATGTGCCATCTTATGATACTATTATGCTAACTTGAATTATAGAAGCGACATTTTCATATGTCAAACTATTTTCTAAGCAGCACTCCTTCTATTACGATTTGCAATAAAATTGTTTGCTTGCCTTATGTAGTTGTATACATTTTCTGAAAGGTCTGTTCCCTCTGGATGTCCACTTGCTGCAAATTTAGCTGATGGAAGAACTTCTGTTGTATATCCTGTTTGTTTTTCAATCATTTCACCGCTTACCGGCCCCATTCTGACAATCTTAATTGTAGGTTTCTCACCAACCAAAGGAAGACGAATCTGTGTATGCGAACTCATAATGTTTGCCTCTCTAAAGATTGGGTCCTCAACAATGACATCGTAAGGAGGTAAAATTCCTTTTTTAACAGTGTAGGTGGCGAGATCATCAAGAGTCCAAGGAGATGGCTCACCATGGTCATTAAATGATGTTACGCCATAATACGCAAATGGGTTTATGTAGGACGCATGCTCTGCTACTTTTCTCCAATCTTTGTCTTCTTGGAAAAAAAGACAGACAGTTGAAACTGGCACCTGTAAGTCAGCTGGCTTACTCATTGTATCTTTTGGCTCTGTCACAAAAACATTTCTATTTACATCAATTGCGCTTTCTTTGAAAGGCATAATGACGTGAAGTGGAAGTTGCCCATAAAGCTTTTCACGATCCTTAAGATTTCTTAGTCTTCTGAATTCTGGGTGCAACTTATCATAATCTACAATCTTCCATTGGTGCTCTGGTGGCATTAGCATTGGCACCTTATCGGTTGGCTGTCTCCCTCGTTTTATTTCCCAAAAAGTTCTCCAGTTATCAGGGAGTGGGGTATAAGGATCATTTACTGCAAGAAGCACTCCAATAACTCCCACTTCGAATGCGACTGGAACTCCGCTCGCAACAGCTCTTGCTATATCTTTGTGATGAGCTGGCTCTCTTACTGAAAAAATGGGGATATCTTTTTCAACACCAGCTTCTCGATCTGCAACGAAAAGTGTTCTTCCATTGGGGGTAAGGCGCTGTTCAGCGGAAAATGGCGGGGTTGGATTTAGGCCTTCTGTAAACACCGTCATATCTTGTAATATTGCACTCAAGAGTATTATATGATATATTTCTTGTTTATGAAAGAATTCGCCCAATCTGCACTGTTGGCCGGAGCGCTCACATTTAGCCCCTCCATAGGACACTCACCAGAAGCTAATTTCCAGGATTATGAATCTCATCAAGAAGGACATCATCAAACCATAGCAGAAAGCCATGATGGAAAATTTTGGGAACTTGATGATCTTACAACAGAATTAAAATTAGCTGTTACACTCGCCGGTATATCCTTGGTTGCTGGTAAATATGCAACTACAAAAAGATTTGTCATGCACTCGGAAGATGATCAGAATCTTGCCGCATGGACTTCTTTTGCTACCTGGACAGCCGCCTCAGCCCTTGTCATTTTTGAAACCTGGCTATAAGTTCAAATCAAGCATTGACAAATCCCCCAAGCCTCAATAACATAAAGATAGGGGCATTTTATGATCACACTGTCCAAAACTAAAAAAGCTCTTGAAGCAGCCGAAGACAAGGCCAAAGAATTAGGAATCAATATATCCACAGTTATAGTGGACGACCATGGTTCAATCGTTGGATCTTCACGAATGGATGGTTCCATTCCAATCAGTCCACAATTTGCTTACACAAAAGCATTCACATCAGCAAATCTTGGGTTTGCCACAAAGGACCTTGGACCATTCACAAATGAAAATAAGCCCTACTTTGGTATAAATACCTTGTTTGGTGGGGAACTCACAACTATTGCAGGTGGTATTCCTGTTGTAATAGGTAACAAATTATGTGGCGGAGTTGGAGTTGGTGGTTCTCAAGATACAATGCAAGATCATGAATGCTCACAGGCTGCTGTTGACGTTCTCACCTCATAACTAAAACCACTTTGATTTTTTGCTTTCTTTATCAAACTCTGCAAGAAGTTCTTTCTGCCTGGCATTTACTTTTTTAGGGATAACAATTTTTATTATCACAAAATGGTCTCCATGCCCTCCCTTGCCAGGATATGGAATTCCTTTCCCTTTTATACGAATTAAAGCATTTGACTGCGTACCCTCAGGAATTTTCAATTTCACTTTTCCAGTTATAGTCTCAACCTCTATAACATCTCCAAGAATAGCCTGCTGTATTGAAATCTCCTCATCTGTGATGATATTTTGACCCTCTCTCCTAAAGCGAGGATCTGATTCGACATCAAAAACAACATCAAAATCTCCAAACCTTACTCTTGAACCATTTCCGACTCCTGCGGGAATCTTGATTGTCTGTTTTTTCCCCTCGATTGTGACATTTTTCTCCCCACCCTTAACTGCATCCATGAATGAAATTCTAAGTGAATACGTTGACCTTCTTTGACCGCGCGCACCACCAAAAAACTGCTCAAAAATATCAAAAGGGTCTGATCCTCCACCAAAATCAAATCCGAATGGATTTTGACCGCCATCTCCTCCAGAACTAGAATACGTATAAGTAAACGGTCCTTGCTGACCACCTCCAAATGGCCCACCACCACCAAATCCTGGACCGGCGCTTCCAAATTGGTCATATGAGGTTTTTTTCTTCTCATCAGAGAGCACTTCATACGCTTCATTTATCTCCTTAAATTTTTCTTCGGAATCTTTTGAGGCATTTCTGTCTGGATGGTATTTTAGTGCAAGCCTGCGATACGCAGCCTTTATTTCATCTGAACTCGCTCCCTTTTTTACACCTAATATTTCATAATAATCTTTGCTCATGAATCATATTTTAGCAAAAAAGAGGTCTAATTGCCAGAAATAAGACTAAAAGAATTGGTATAATTAATATAGATGAAATCTCGATGGATTTTTGCGCCAATTTTATATCTTGTTGTATTCTTGGCAATATCTTTCTTAATTCCCGGGTATCTATCTCACAACAATAATTCCACTCATCATTATGTACGGGGAAAGATTGTTAAAATAGATATAAAAAATGTCCAATCGGATACTGTAAAAAAAATCTACCATGTACAAATATATGAGAATAAAAAAAAGAAAGTAGTAGAAATTGAATTTTTAGAACACAAAAACTCCCCAAGTATTTTCAAGATCAACACGAAAGTTATTGTTGCCCGCGATTCAAATGGAATAAATGCAATTCAGGACATTGATAGAATTTCCTATACACCTTTCATTCTTTTGCTTTTCTTAGTATTTATAGTAATAACCATAGGAATCAAGGGAATACGAGCTTTTTTAGGATTATATGTAAGCATTGCTATTCTATTTTTTATCACAATCCCCCTTATCCTAAGAGGACATGATGCCTTAATGATATGTGTTGTCTCGGCATTGATAATTTCTGTATGCTCAATTTTTATTACACACGGCCTGAATAAAGTATCATTTATTTCACTTCTCTGTATTAGCGCTACGCTTTTTATTTCAGGAATTTCATCATATTTTCTTACTAGCATCTTACATCTATATGGGAGAGCACAAGAAGCATCTTTCTATATCAATTTTCATTCGTCCTATCGGATTGACCTACGCGGGCTATTGCTTGGAGGAATAATAATAGGGTCTCTGGGGATTTTGGATGATATAATAATAACCCAAATTACACTCATAAAAGAAGCTTCAAAATTTTACAAAAGAAATTCATTCAATAATTTATTTCATCATTCTTTAATTGTGGGAAAAGAGCATATTGCAGCTTTAATAAACACCCTGGCCCTTGCCTATATAGGACCATCGCTCCCTTTATTTGTACTTCTTGCAACAAATAAGTCTTTACCTCTATGGGTAATACTCAATAGCGAGATTCTTATGGAAGAATTCGTAAGAACTTTTGCTGGGAGCCTTGCACTCGTCTGCGCTGTCCCAATTACATCACTTCTTGGTGCCTTGTTTTATCGTAAAAAAATTACGGCGAATTAATTTTTCTTTTTTTAAGATAGTAAATACCTCCAATTATAAAAAGTAGTATCACAAACAGAACTAAACCTACTATTATAATCGTAGTTGTGGTTGTTTTTTTGTTTTCAGAATTTTTTTGGGTTAGTTCCTGATTTGGATAAGTAGGAGTAACAACGGGAGTTTTTATAGGAACTTGGAAAAATTCAGCCACAACTCCTCCCGTCTCTGCAAGTACTGTAGGATTTTCTGCCTTCAACAAAGTATAATGTGCAAGTATCTCATATGTTTGCCCATACTCTTCAAGTCTTTTAGACTGCCCCTCAAGTGGATGATAGTAAAGTCTAAAACTTGAAAGATTAGCATTTTCTTCTATTATTTTGGTATTCATTTCGCTCTTGGCTAAATTCTTAATTCCATCATCAGAACAAAGAGCTATATACACTTGTTTTTCCGCATCCCTACCTTTTCTAAAATATTCAAGCACACCAGCACATTCTTTAAAGACCATCTTCAATTGAATATCATCTTTATACTCCCCCACAACAAGACTTTGTCCTGATGCTGCATTTGCAGTAAAAATACTCCCCGCTAGTATCACAATCAAAATTGATATCAATAACTTAAATCTCATGTTTTTATTGTTAGTAAAAATAGTAAACCTATTCATTCGCAAGTTCAAGTACGGCTGCTGTCATGGCTTTTGTTGCTTTGGTAATTTGACTGTAATTTAAATTATTTGTAGTATCAGTCGGCTTATGCCAAAATGGGCTAAATGCACATTCTGTTACAAAGACAGCACCGATTCCCGCCCTCCAAAAGGGTGCATGATCACTTGCCGAGATAGACGTTGGTTCTGCTTTTCCTTCTAAGCCAATATCATATTTTGTAATAGCATCTTCGAGCTTTAGGGCAATTTCTTTACTTCCAGAAACAGTATCTTTATACCCAAATCCCACACACTCATCGCCCGTGGAATTTCCAATCATATCTGCATTAATTACTCCTGTTACTCGTGGCTTTGACGCAACATAATGCTCACTACCAAATAGCCCCTGTTCTTCTCCAGAGAAGGTAATAAATTTTATTGTACGTTTAGGAATAATCCCCGATTCTTTTATAACCCTGGCAGCCTCCATAACTGCAACAGTCCCACTGGCATTATCATCCGCTCCGGGTGAAACAGTATTTGACCCCCCCGAATTTGCGTCCCCTCTTGAATCCATATGTGAAGTCACGAGATAAATTTTTGAAGTATCTACCCCAGATATTGTTGCAACAATATTATTTGTCGGAATTCCTGAGACGGAAAATTCATCAAACTCAACTGCAATACCGTTATCTGAAAAGTGCTTTTTAATATATTCTGCCTCTATGCGATTTCCCTTGGGACGCCCTCCCTCACCGTTGTATGTGCTCCATCTACTTTGCGACTCATCATCCCCAGGAATATCATCGCTATCTACAAGATTCTTCATGTATTCACGTATTTTTGATTCAGAAACTTTTTCTATAATTTTAGGAATATCAATTGTGGCAGGCGTTGTCCCCCCTCCTCCACCACCAGAAGTTCCGCCAGTTTTACCAATATCGAGCGGATGATCATACACAAGACCTGCACCTGCAACTGTTATTGAATAGTGAAATTCAACTGGCTTGGTTCCTTTATCAAATCCAAATGTAATTGTATTTCCCCCAAGAGGAACATTTTCCAGCTTAAAATCCCCAGATGTATCAGTTGTTGTCGATTGTCCAGAAGTAAGTGAAACTTTTTGATTTTCAAGCGCTGAATCTCCTGTATTAAAAGCTTTATCTCCATTTGCATCTAAGTAATATTTTCCTGTAACTTTCGATGTGCCGCTTGCCGCTCCTACTGGCACTGTGTACGGAGACTTACAACAAGAAGCAGATGCAGCAGCGTTATAAAGATATACTCCACATGCATCATTGTCAGCACTTGACGTCGGAGAGTACGATCCACATGATACTCCAGGGCGACAATAATTCAAAAATCCATCACTGCGAATAGTGGGGCACGTTCCAATTGCCGGAACATATGAAGCGGCGGGTTTGATCTGACAGCAAATCGCTTTTTGAGCCCCTGATGAATACAGTCTATCCGTACAATCTTGATTGGTGTTACCTACGCCATCTCTGTTCTCTTCAAATCCTGGCTCACATCCTCTTGTCTCAGGACGGCAATGGTTGTATTTACCCCCTTCTTCATCAGGACACGCAGTAGTGATCACACCAGCAAACGCAGAACCTCTAAACAAGATTGTTAGTAAAACAAAAACTAAAAAGTATTTTTTCATTTTTTTGGTCTGCAGATTAGTTTACATAACTGTAAGTTTTTTTTCTGAGCAGCGCATTTTGGATCAAATTCACAGATATGCGGAACTGGTGTCGGTGTGAGAGTTGGCCCATCACCAATAGTAGGTCCAACTTTCACGGTAGGCTTGGCAACAATTGTCGGCTCTGTTTTTGTTGAAAAAATTCTAAAATCGATAGATTGATCAGGACCCAAAACAATTGGCCGCGTTTCCTTTTTACTACCAAGAATCGAAAGTGTAATGGTATAAAGTCCAGAAGGATAATCCGACAAAACATAATCACCTGCAGCATTTGTCGTTGCCGAACCGGTCTTCGGACCATCAGACAGATCTAATGTTGCATCTTCATAAGGAGAATCTCCTGAGTCAAATTTTGCATCATTATTTACATCAATGTATACTTTACCACTCACTTTATAGTTGCCGGAGCCCCCTCCGCCTCCACCACCACCCGTTGTTCCTGTTGGGGATGGGGTAATAGGTATTGTAGGACCTGCTCCCGATCCAGCGCACGCTGGGGCTTGCGGTGCCGGCGCTCCGCTTGGACAAAAAGGATTAGCCTGAGTTCCATCGGGTTGTTGATCCATTTCTGTTGCCTGCATTGCCTTTTTAACCTCATCACAAACTCCAGGTTCCGATGAAAATAAGTCATCACAGGATTTATTAATTGCAAAATATGCATCTTTAAAGCTTGAGGTTTGAGTAAGATATAAATCCAACGCTCTATAAAGTATCCTTTGAGAACGCTCTCTGCCTACCGCATTTATCGAACAGCCGTTAAACTGTCCCCCATCAGTCATTAGAAAATATGCCTTATTTAGAATCCCACTATTAACATGAACCCCACCATGGTCATCACTGTCATCAGCTGGATTATCAAGCCTGCAAAAATACCTTGATGAAGAAAGCTTATCGGGCTGAGGCCTTGGAACTGAAGTTGGATCACTCATTGAACGAATTACTCCAAGTGCCGAACCCTCTCCCATGGTCCAATTGTTATCCATATTGCTTGCAAAAATATCTGAAATTGCCTCGTTAATTGCTCCAGACTGGTTTTGATATGCCAACCCAGCCTCATTAGCAGTAACGCCATGGGTAAATTCATGCCCAGTTATATCAAGCGTTACGAGCCCCGCACAATAATACATTGTTGCAGAACCATATGCGGCATTTTTGTACATACTGCATGGACCATTGTTATCAACTTGATACATTCGAACATAAGAGTTCAAGGCAAGTCCGTGATTATCCAAGCTGTCTCTTGAAAAAGTATTAAAGTAATAATCATATATTATTCCTAAAACATCATAACTTTTATTAGTATCCGAATCAGAAACTGCAGGATCCCCTTCTTGTCTGGCTATGCTGCACGGGGGATTACTCGTATTTTTACAGTCATATACGTTTCTAGTTCTAAGATCCGGAGTAAGCGTCTCCTCATATAGTATCTTCCCACTCGTAAGTGATACTAAATAGTATGTTGAAAAAATCCCTTGAGCAAAACTATCAATTTGAAATCCAAAAACAGGGTAAGTTTTTGTATCAGAACCTGCGCCAATCAATGAACTGTTAAAATAGTACTTTCCTTTCTCAGTAACACTTAACTCTTTTGATTCTCCTGAATCAACAAAAGCTTTTTCTAGCACAGCCTTTTTTGCCTCGTCTAATGTTATTTTTTCACTTTCTACTTTATTATCTTTTAACAAGGAGCCTGTAATTGCATCAATTTTTTTTCCTTCAATAGAATAAATGCTCAATTCACTCCCAAAAATTTGGACCCCGTTTATTGTCTGATAATATCGGATACGATCTATAATTTCTCCAGAGAAATTTTTGTCATTTTCCTGCATATTTAGCTTGATATTATTCTCCAAACCTTGTGGGAATAACGGCTTTCCATCAATTTTTATGTTTTTAGAAATAAAATCTCTATAATCTCGATCATTGTCATCTTGAATCGACGGATTATTATCTTTAAAACTTAATGAAATTTTTAAAATATATTCGTTTTCGAAGTGTGAAGAAAAATCACTAAGGTTTTCTTGAGAAATTTGGATGTTCTCGCTTTTTTTGTATCTTGTTGAAACCAATAGTACAAAACTTATTATAATAACACTCAAGATGCAAGCTAAAATAATGATTTTGTTTTTTTCTTTTTGAATATAATTTCTCATTACTCTTTTGGATATTTTATTGTGAAACTAATCATCTCAGAATTTCTTTTTTTAACTATAACTTGCAGGCCTAAGAGTGTCTTTTCTTCATCACAAACACCTGATACACCACCGCAGGAAAAAACTCCTGTCTCACTTTTATCTCCTTTTGTAACAGTAACTTTCCCTGATGTTGCACAGTCAAAACAGTCAGGAATTATGCTTTCTTGCTCTTCATACAAAAAACTCGCTGATAATTTTTCAACAGAAAGAGATTCATTTTTTTTCAATTCAATATCTAACTGTTCATACTCTGTATTTTTTAAAACAACAGAAGGCACTACGGTAGGTCTATTTTCTGTAACAGTGGGTTTTTCTTCATTACGGAAAAACATAATTAGAAAAACGGCACTAACAGAAATAATTACTGTTATCCCTATTAATATATAGAGAGTAAGCATTTTTTTCCTGTTATTAATAGGCGGTGGAGGTGAAAAATTAACAGGGGGCAAATTATTACCAACACCCTGCTGCTCTAAAGGAGTATTTACTGTTGGATCCATAACTTAAGAAGTGCTTTGCTTCATTTGATTGCCATTGGAATATTGCATGCCATTCCCATTCTGAAGCGGGGCTTGAGGAGTAAGTCTTGAGTATATAGAGTAAGGCTGTCCAGAAAGATAGTTTTGTTGCGGAGCTTGAGGCTCTGCAGTAGACGGAGCCCCATTTTGATCAATAGCAGGTTGGACTGTTGAATTCACAGCATTTTGTTCAGACATAGGAACGCTCGGTTGGGCAGATTGAGAATAAGAAATAGGCGATTGCTGCTCAGGTGTTGCTGTGTTTCCTGGCTGCACTGATGATTCCTGGCTCTGGGTCGTTGAATTCGAAGCATTTGTGTCATTTTTATTGCTTTCAGGCGAACTCAAAATTTGATTTTTTTCTTGCGGGGTTCCTTTTGTAAAAATATATTTTTGGCTCTGTGTATCATAATCAATTTTTATCGTATCACCATGAACAAATTCTTTACTAATAATATGCAGGGAGATAGGATTTTCTATTGCTGTCTGAATAAGGCGCCTAAGTGGTCTTGCTCCATATACCGGATCGTATCCTTCCTCAGCCAATTGGCGAAGTGCACTCTCTGTGGCAAAAAGATCAAACCCTTGTTCTTTTAATAGTTTTTGTGTTTTTTCGATTGAGAGCCTTGTAACCTGAGTCATATCTTTTTTAGAGAGAGGTTTGAACACCACTGTTCCATCAAAACGATTCAGAAGTTCTGGTCTGAAAAATTTAATCAACTCTTCTTGAAGCATTGTGTGTAATTCTTTATATTCCTTCTCTGCCTGCTCTGGGGTCTTATCAGCATTTCCACCCATTAGTTTTTGCTGGATAAGAGATGAACCAATGTTTGAAGTTCCAATAACAATTGTATTCTTAAATGAAATCGTATTTCCCTTGTTATCAGTCAATCTTCCATCTTCAAGTAATTGAAGTAAAATATTAAACACATCAGGATGTGCTTTTTCTACTTCATCAAGAAGGACAATTGAGTATGGTTTTGCGCGAACTGCCTCAGTTAACTGTCCACCCTCCTCGTATCCAACATAACCAGGAGGTGCACCAATTAATTTTGCAACCTCATGTTTTTCCATATACTCTGACATGTCAAGTCGGATCATCGCATCATCTTTTCCAAAAAGTATTTCAGCAAGTGTTTTGGCAAGTTCTGTTTTTCCAACACCTGTTGGTCCCAAGAAAATAAACGATGCAATTGGTCTGTTCGTATTTGCAAGTCCAATTCTTCCACGTCGCACTGCCTCTGCTACTGCAACAACAGCTTCCTCTTGATCAATAAATCTCTTATGAATAAGGTCTTCAAGTTTTAGCAACTTTTGACTTTCATCTTCGGTTAATTTTGTGATAGGAATTCCAGTCCAGCTACTAATAACCGTTTCGATATCTTGCTTCTTTATAACGTTTTCTGTTCGCTTACCTGCTGCACATTGCAGTTTTACTTCAGCTGCAGCTTCGTCTAAAACATCAATTGCTTTGTCAGGCAGCAAGCGCTCTCCGATGTATTTTTTTGAGAGTTTGACTGCTTGTACAAGTGAGTCATCAGAAAATGTAACATTATGAAATTTTTCATATTTTGGTTTAAGAACCTTAAGCATTTCAACAGCTACATCTTCTTGAGGTTCCTCAACTATAATCGGCTGAAATCTTCTGGCAAAGGCTTTATCTTTTTCAAAATATTTTCTGAATTCTGCTGTGGTAGTTGTTCCGATCAATTGGAACGATCCACGCGCAAGATATGGTTTTATGATATTAGATGCGTCCAGCGCTCCATCAGAATCTCCTGCACCAATAAGAGTATGAATTTCATCAATAAAAAGAACTTTATCATTTGCTGCCTGAACCTCTCGAATGATATTTCT
>CAZFJW010000031.1:0-15739 GCA_964519355.1 uncultured Gammaproteobacteria bacterium
TGGGAATCTAGTAAAAGTAGTTGCATGGTATGACAATGAATTTGGATATGCATCAAGACTTGTAGAACAGACGGTTCAAATTGGGCGAAACATTCAAGGCAGATAATCCACATGGGTAATCCTTTTCAGACAGATACTATCCGTATCGTTACTGTTTCAGGGCGTATAGCTTCTGGTTCAACTACGCTTGCAAAAGAGCTTGCGCGAGAACTCGGTTGGAAACATATTGAGGGAGGAGAAATTTTTTGGGAGGCAGTTCGAAAAAGACTTGCACTAAACCCGAAAGAGACAAATTTGAGACCTGATGAAGAAGACATTCTTTTTGACAAGCAGCTGACAGCAATTCTCCAGAATGAAAAAGAGTTAATTCTTGAAACCAAACTTGCCGGATTTAATGCGCAAGGAGTGGATGGAATTTTTAAAATTCTTGTTATATGCGAGGACGAACACGGAAATGATCAAACCCAAATAAGAATTGACCGACTTGCAAACCGTGATCATAATTCAGTTCATGATGCAAAGGAAGAAGTTTTGGAACGTGAAAAAAATGATTTAGATAAATGGAGAAAACTCTATGCTCATGAAGATCCCAACTGGACGTACTATGATAAAACTTACTACGACCTCGTAATTAATACCTATACGCTCGGCAAGGAAGAGGCATTTCATGAAGCAATGCGTGCCTTTAAAGAGGCTTTATAGGAGAAACCGTTGGAGGCTGAAATCCACACTGTACTGAATTTTCAGTACCAACCACAAAATACCTATCGCGTCCATTACACCATTTTTTAATCATCCCAGCGGGTGGAGTTGCGATGTCCGGAGAAGGGAAGATTTCAAGTGCACGTTTGGTTAATGTATTCCAAATAGGGGCAGCTCCAGTGATTCCCGAGACTAGATTTTGACTCATAGGAGAATTATCATTATTTCCAACCCACGTGGCAATAACAAAGTCAGAGGTAAATCCAACAGTCCAATTATCTCTTTTATTGTCTGTTGTGCCAGTCTTAACACTCACTCTACTACCTGGAATCGCGAGTGGAGAATTAGGACCAAAGGCCTGGGAACGAGCCTTATTATCGGAAAGAATATCTGAAATTATAAATGCAACTCGCTCATCAACAACAGGCTCAGGAGTTGGTGATTTATGAAACAATTTTTTACCATATGCATCTTCAACATCAAGAATTGGATTTAGTTCCATTTTCCTGCCTCCATTTGCGATAGTTCCATAGGCAACTGCAAGTTCCGTCATTCTTGTCTCTCCACCACCCAGCGTTATAGACAATCCATAAGGCCTGTCGGGATCCCAGGAAGAAATTCCCATTTTTCTTCCAAAATTAACAAGGTTTTTTACACCAAGTTCCTGGGCTATCCTCACAGCAGGAATATTGTAGGAATTTGCAAAAGCCTCACGCAATGCAACTTTTCCGTGATAACCTCCGCCATAATTTACAGGCGAATATACTTCACCTGATGGCGTTCGTATCGAAAGCGGTGAATCGTCAATCATCATCGCCTCAGTTTTTCCTGAAGCCAAAATATCGGTATAGGTTATAAGCTTTATTGTTGATCCAGGCTGACGAAGCGAGGTAGTTAAGTTCACATTTCCACCATTATCCCTGTCAAAATAATCCCTGCTTCCAACCATTGCCAAAACTTCTCCAGTCAAAGGCTTTGTAATAAGTGCCGCCCCATTGGAAATTAATAAATCAGCTGACTCATCAACACTCGTAGCGACTACATCCTCTGTATACTCCTGAAGTGACATATCAAGTGAAGTCCTGACCTGTAATCCTCCTCTTTCCACCTCCGAAAGTCCATATTCATTGATCAACAAGTCCCTCACATACATAACAAAATGGGGAGCTTTTATTGGACTCGTTGGTTCTTCAAAAATAAGTTCTTCACGATACGCCTCATCAGCTGCATTTTGTGTAATAAATTTACTTCTCACCATTGCATCAAGAACTTCTTTTTGCCTTTTTTTACCAAGCTCCGGAGTCTGACCAAAAGGAGAATATATACTAGGAGCTCTTGGAAGTCCTGCAAGGTATGCCGACTCTCCTAAGGTTAAATCCGATACGCTCTTTCCAAAATATACTTTGCTTGCAGCTTCTGCTCCCCAGGCAGTGCCACCGTATGGTACATAATTGAAATACAACTCAAGAATTTTATCTTTTGAGTATCTTCTTTCTGTCCAAAACGCAACAACTACTTCTTTTATTTTGCGGCTTATTTTAGGTTCTGAGGTGAGAAGTGCGGACTTTATTAACTGTTGAGTTATTGTCGACCCACCCTGGAGTTCTTTCTTTTTAATGTTTGAAACCAAGGCACGAGTTATTCCCCTCAGATCAAATCCAGGATGACTATAAAAATTCTTATCTTCTATTGCGATTGTTGCCTGCTGAAGATAAGCAGGAATTCTATCGAGTGTGACAAGAGTTCTATTCTGATTTACATAAATTTCAAAAAGCAGGTTATTGTTTCTGTCAAAAATTTTTGTGGTTTTTGGAATAAAATCTTGAGAAAGCCTATTTGGATTCGGAAGATCTGAGAGAAAAATAAGAGAAATTCCTGGTAGAAAGAGGAGTAAAAAAGATAAAAAAGACCCAATAAAAAGGTATTTAAATTTGTAAAAAAAGGATGGCTTGTATGCTATTTTTTTAATTTTCTTCTTGGTATTTCTCTTGTGTTTTTTTCTTTGTAAAGCAGAAATTATTTCTTTAAGGATCGTTATTGGCAATAAAATTGTCGCAAGTAATGTAGCCGCTATAAAATGCACAAACTTTGAAAGTTTTTTTCTGTATAGTTTTTTTCTGTCTACAAGATAAAACGTACCCTTTTTACGAGTTGATACGGGCTTACTCTTTTTACCAAAGAGAGTTCTTGGAATAAGCAACACAAACCATGCCAGTCCTTCGCCTATTTTTATTAGCCCATAGAATACGAGCAGTAGTACATACGTGATGATACTCATATAAAACTATTGGGCAAGAATGTCAGGCACGATTATAACAGAATTGCTATGAAAAGAGAATCCTATACAATAACTTATAGTTAATTTGGTGATTTTGACTGATGTTTTGTTGTACAATTGATGTATTCATGAAAGCGCTTGTAATTGGTTCTTGTATTGTTGACGTTTTTCTCTATCTTCAAGAGTCCCCAAATATTACGCTTGCAAACAACGACTTAACTTTTCATTTGGGTGACAAAATTCCGCTTTCTCACACGTCATTTGAAGTTGGAGGGAATGGTGCAAATGTTGCTGTAGCGCTTAAGAGTTTGGGTGTGGATACTTCATTTTATACTTTTCTTGCATCGGATGTCCTTTCTGCAAACCTCCGAACCAAAATACAGGAACGGGGAGTAATAATAGTTAGTCCCGACTCCAATGCTGAAAAAAGTCCAGTTTCACTTATTTTAAATCTTCCTCAAGACAGAGTAATACTCTCATATCACCCCGAATTCCACCATGAATTCGCATTTAGTCAACAAGATAATTCTTTTGACATAATGTATCTTACCTCAATTAGCGCAGAGTGGGAGAATGCATACAAACAAGCACTCGAATTTGCATCCAAAAATTCCATACCAATCGCTTTTTCTCCAGGAAGCAAACAAATGGAACAAATTACCGACACATTCAAGGAGACACTTCATGCAACAAAATATCTTTTTATAAACAAGAGCGAGGCTCAAAAAATCATTTCAGCATTCAATCATAATTCAGATTCAATTGAGGAAATTCTTCAAATTCTTTTATCTCTGGGCCCTGAGATTGTTTCAGTTACAGACGGGGGCAACGGTGCGTATGCAAAAGCGTCTGACTCCGATGTATTTTTCCTTCCTCCTTTTGGAGAAGCAGGTAGCGAAAAAACTGGGGCTGGCGATTCTTATGCTGCAGCTTTTTTGGCTGGACTACTTAATAAAGAGGATTTGCAAAGCTGCATGAAATGGGGCGCTTTGAATGCACATTTTGTAATGCAGATTCCCGGTGCGCAAAACGGCTTGCTAAACCTTGATGAAATCCGTACACTAAGTGATGAGAATGAGTCTTTCCAAGCAAAAACGTTAAGCCAATGAAACTACATGAACTTCACCAAAAAGCATTAGCCGAAGGATGGGCTGTTCCTCATTTTAATTTTTCAAGTCTTGCTCAGCTGAATGGAATTGTTGATGCTGCTAAAAAATTAAACGCCCCAGTTCTTGTCGGAACCTCAGAAGGAGAGCGCAAACATGTTGGACTCAAACAAGCAGTAGCCTTGGTTAAGAGTTTTCGGGAGGAGGGGCTTCACATTTTCCTAAATGCAGACCACACACACAGCATTGAGGCAGCAATGGCAGCTTTTGACGCAGGATACGATTCTATTCATATAGATCTGTCCAAACTCCCTTTCCAGGAAAATGTTGAGGGAACTAAAAAAATTGTGGAATATGTAAAAAGCAAGAATCCTGACGTAGAGGTCGAGGCAGAGCTTGGATACCTGGTTACCGACTCTTCCAAAATCTATAACGAAGTAATTGAAATTCCAGAGGACTCCTACACTAAAGTTGACGAGGCAGTAAGTTTTGTCGAACAAACCCACATTGACAGATTTGCCCCCGCAGTGGGCAACATGCATGGGATAGCCCTTAATGATAAAGTGATCCGCTTTGAACTGATAGAACAGCTTAGAAAAGCGCTCCCTGAAACTCTCACATTTACAATTCATGGGGGGTCTGGAATTCATGATGAGGATATTAAAAAAATGGTACAGATGGGCTTTAATAATGCGCACATCTCAACGGAACTCCGCCAGGCATATACTCTTGCATTAAGGAAATTCCTGAATGAAAATCCTGATGAATTATCGCCGCAAGTATACGAAGCGCCAGCAAGAGCAGCTGCTGAAGCGCTCGCAGAAGAAAAAATGAGACTTTACAATACAGTAAATGTCTTGTAACTATGACTATTTTTATTGCCACAGATCACGCAGGCTTCGAATTGAAAGAAAAAATCAAAAATGATCTGCTAGCAAAAGGCTACCAGGTGGAAGATTGCGGAGCATTTGAATACAATCCTGATGACGACTACCCAGATACGATATCCAAAGCTGCTGAAAAAATTTCAACAAGTCCATCAGATAAAGCAATAATTTTTGGCAGTTCTGGACAGGGTGAGGCAATTGTGGCAAATAAATTCAGCAATGTCAGAGCTGTAGTCTTTTACGGTCCTTATGTCCCACAAGATACGATAGATGTATCGGGTAAAACAAGCGATGATCCATTTGAAGTTGTCCGTCTTGCACGAATTCATAATGATGCGAATATACTTTCTCTTGGTGCGCATATTTTAAACTTTGACGACGCAATACGGGCGGTTGACGTATTTTTACAAACTGATTTTTCAAATGAAGAAAGACACACAAGAAGAATTGAAAAAATAAATAATATAGAGAGGAAAAACAGATGAAATGCCCAATTGATGGAGAGAGTATGGAGAAAGGAATTTTATCCGAAGACAATCATTCGTGGCAATCTAAAAGCAGCTGGTCTGGAGCATTTGGGTCTTTTGGAAAAGTGCTAAACCCTGGCAAGCCTTTATGG
Organism: uncultured Gammaproteobacteria bacterium; assembly: GCA_964519355.1. Taxonomy (GTDB): domain Bacteria; phylum Patescibacteriota; class Microgenomatia; order Levybacterales; family GWA1-39-11; genus CAZBEA01. Next base: position 5,593 of record CAZFJW010000031.1, read on the forward strand.
GCATATCGATGCTCCAAATGCGGAAAAGTAGAGTTAACAACTGAGTAATATGGAACTAATTCCTGGTGTCCTTGAAAAAGACTGGCACTCAATTGAAAAACGCCTATCAACAATTTCAACATTTTCAAAATTTGCCCATATTGACTTTATCGACGGCAAATTCACTGAAAATAAAACATACCTTGATCCATCACCATTCAAAAGGTACTCAACAAAACTTTTTCTTGAGGCCCATCTTATGGTAGTAAATCCCCAAGAATACATTGTACCTTTGGCAAGAGCGGGCTTTAAAAGATTTATTGGACACATTGAGCGCATGCCAAGCCAGAGTGATTTTGTAAAAGAAGCAAAAATGTGGGGAGAGGCTGGACTCGCACTTGACGGGCCGACAGATCTTGATAAATTGCACATCCAGCCAGATGAGCTTGACTGTGTATTAATATTCACAGCAGATCATGTTGGATCCTCCGGTCAAGAATTTGATTCATCAAGACTTGAAAAAATTAAAAAACTTCGTGAACAATTTGATATTTCAATAGAAGTTGATGGAGGAATTAATAAAGATACAATTTTAAAAGCAAAAAATGCTGGGGCTACACGGTTTGTAAGTACTGGGTTTCTTTTTTCATCAAAAGATCCTGCCTTTCAATATAGAACTCTTCTTTCCCGAATATAAATGAACGGGTACCGAGGGAGCTAGCCCCCCGATACCCGCATGGTGCCCGACCTCAAGGGCCAGGCGGTACGTCCAGGATCCATCCCCCCCAGTTAAATACCCAGTAGTTGCCACTTGCTGGGTTCGGTTCGGCTTCATTCTTGACCCATAGCGACTGGTGCATCGGGTACAAGTATCCTCCTGTTATGGGATCCGTTACAGCCGGGAACGTAAATGTCCATGTTCCCGAAGTCACGGTTCCCATCGCAGGCCCAGAACCAACTGGGACTGAGGGAGTTCCACATCCGAATAGCGTCGCAGGCAAACACCCGCCAGCCTGATACCGCCCCGGGTACCCCCAGTCGACAAAGATCTCGTTGATCTTGGTCGGTGAAGACACTGTGACAACGACCGTAATCATGTCCCCATTGCAGGGGTTATAGATACTGATCGTTCCAGACACGAAAGTCGGTCCCCCGGGTGCCGGGAATGAACCGAAGCTGGTTGGAAGACTCCGTGCACCAGTCCGCTCACACGCAGGTTGTGTCTGCGTGGGGGTCGGACTTGGGGTGTTCGTCGGCGTGGAAACCGGCGTATTGGTTGGCGAGTTCGTCGCAGTGGCTGTTGCCGTTGCGGTGAACGTCGGACTTGGGGTGTTCATCGCTGTTCCCGTAGGGGTAGGCGTCGAAACACTGGTCGATGTCGGAGACGGCGACGGTGGTGTCGGGGTCCTGCTTGGCGTAACCGTTGGGGTTGGCGTGGCAGTACCTGGGCTCGGTGACTGTGCTGCTGTCGGCGAATTCGTCGCTGTTCCCGTAGGGGTAGGCGTCGAACTCGGAGTAGGCGTCACAGATGGCGTGATTGTGGCGGTCGGTGTGGCGGTCGGCGTAGGCGAGGGAACTGGGTTCCCACTGCCTGTTGCCGAATCTGCACGCAACATCGGCGCATACGCTTTGTAGGGTAGTTCTGACCGTATTGATTGGGCCAGTACCATTGAACCCTGTGGAGCGAGCTCAACGACTTGATCTCTAGGAATGCGGACAATTTGCCCCTGGATATTCCGTAGTGACACGGAATCTTGATCTGCAACCAGCGAAGCTGGCTCTGCAGATGAGGTTGTTGCGCTGAGCGTTATTGCTCCTCCTCCGAGAAGCAAACCTGCGATCAGCACAAGAAACGGGATCGGCCTTTTCACCAGTGCACCTCGCTGAACTTGGATCGGACGAATTACAAAAGAGCAATAACCCTCCTTTCACGCGCGCTTTATCAGGCGTGACGATAGTTAGTTAAGTGGAGTATACACTGTCCTATAACAAATTCCTAGAGGAGATCGTGTGCTATTTTTCCTATTGTGATTTTTGCGTCTTTTTCGTCCTGAATTTCGCTTGAAAGAACAACAATTATAAAAGGGCTTGATCCATCATCCACGATACCAGCATCATGAACCATATTCACAGCATCTGCAGACTTATGGTATACGCGCGCTTTGTCCTTTAAGAAAAGGGGGAGTCTGTCCTCAAAATCTGTGTCTGTCATATATCCCATTAGCTCATCGGTTAGAGCGGGAGTTGTAATTTTTTTGTCATACAAAAGACGCAAAAACTTTCCTGCATCAAATGCTGAAGTTTTATTCTTATCAATATTTGTTGCACCAAGTCCGAGTTCTTGTACAAATCTTTGAATATCCTCTCTTCCAACTCGTGTTGCTATAACAAATGCTGCAGTATTATCGGACTGACGAAATGCGAGCTCTGAGAGAGTTTTGAGTGAATAAGACTTGCCTTCACCATCATACCGAAGAGACCCAGTGCCATAATCCTGAATGTCCTCTTTTTGTATTGTTATCGTTTCCTCAAGGTTGATTTTTTCCTTTCCTGCCAGGTAATAAAGGTATCCTACAATATAGAGTTTGTTCAATGATGCTGCTGTCAGAACCTTCTTTTCGTCAATTCCGAACGATTTGCCAGAACTAATATCCTCATAATACACACTAAAATTTCCTTTTCTGTCTTTTAGAATTCCCTGCACACTTTCCTTTTTCTTTTGAGGATCAACTTCTGCCTTGCTTTTCGAGAATGCTGGCAAAAAAGAAAGGTTACGCCCTATAAAAAGCAGCACAAGAGAGTAGATTAAAAAGGCTATTATTCTTTGTTTGTTCATGTCATTGTCTGCTCATCAAAAGATCGCGGCCTGTATGCAAGCGCTTCCAAAATGTGATGCTTCTCAATAATTTTTGACCCCTCAAGATCTGCTATAGTTTGCGCAACCTTTACTACTTTATAGTAAGACCGTGCAGAAAGCGAAAGCCTGGCTACCGCAACTTTTAAAACTTTTTCTGCCTCTTCAGAAAATTGTACATGTTCTCTGGTCTGACGGGAAGACATCTCAGCATTTGTAAACAAACTTTTGCTCTTAAGCCGTCTTTCTTGTAATACCCTTGCTTTCTCAACTCTTGCTCTTACTTCAGCCGAACTTTCCACTACTGGTTCCTCTCGTGCAGTTAATTTTTCAAGATCAACTGCTGGAACTTCCACATGAATATCAATTCTATCAAGAAGAGGACCTGAAATTCTTTTTTGATATCGAAGTATTTGTGACTGCGTACAGATACATCTTTTTTTTGGATCGTTTAAGTATCCGCACGGACACGGATTTGCAGCCGCCACAAGCATAAATTTACATGGGAAAATAACCCTGTCACGAGCACGCGATATAACAACTTTTCCATCCTCCAGAGGCTGACGAAGTGCCTCAAGGACGTGTCGGGGGAACTCGGGAAACTCATCCAAAAAAAGTATTCCTCTATGTGCAAGTGAAATTTCTCCGGGTTTGGGATGTGCAGATCCCCCAATAAGCCCGATATGAGATGTTGTGTGATGCGGACTTCTAAAAGGGCGGGTTGTAATCATAGGCTTGTCTCCTAAAAGATCTGAAATACTGTAAATTTTCGTAACTTCTAGTGCCTCCTCAAAAACAAGAGAGGGAAGAATTGACGGAACTGTTTTCGCGATAAGAGTTTTTCCGGCTCCAGGCGGGCCTTTTAATAAAATATTATGCCCCCCAGCAACTGCCACTTCGACAGCGCGTTTTACAAATTCCTGACCTTTTATATCCTTCATATCGTATTCATATGATTCATTTTTTTGAAACTCTTTATACGAAGAGTGAGGACGTGGAATAATAAGTTTTTGTCCCGATAAATGGTCTAAAATTTCTCTTAAAGTACGGGCCGGATAGATCAAAATTCCCTCGACAATTGAGGCTTCCCTTGCATTTTCTTCGGGAATAAAAATAGACTGAATTCCGTTTTGTCTTGCAAAAAGAGCCATTGGCAGAACCCCTTTTGTGTGTCTAAGCTCTCCATTCAAAGATAACTCTCCCAAAAACATAGTACTGGAAACATCTACTTTTAATTGTCCTGTTGCTAAAAGGATGGCAATTGCAATCGGTACATCAAAAAATGATCCTTCTTTAGGGAGGTCTCCAGGGGCAAGATTTACTGTAATTCTCTGAGCAGGAAGATCGGCACCCGTATTCTTAACTGCAGAACGAACTCTTTCACGAGATTCTTCAACGGCTTTGTCTGGAAGTCCCACAATAGAAAAAGACGGAAGACCATTTGAAATATCTGCCTCAACAATAACTTGTATCCCATCAAGCCCACTAACGCTTGATGAGAGCACTTTCGCAAACATACCTCTATTAGTATAATGCGAAAATCTCTTTCGTTGGTATAGCCAGTATCTATCTGTATGTTAGAATAAGCGTGAGATGAATGATGTAGACAAAATAAAATCCAGGATAGATGTTGCAGAGCTCATCAGAGAATTTGTAGAGATCAAAAAGTCAGGACGGAATTTTAAAGCAAATTGTCCATTTCACTCAGAAAAATCAGCTTCATTCTATATTTCCCCCGAGCGTCAAATTTGGCATTGTTTTGGATGCGGGAAGGGAGGAGACATATTCTCGTTCCTTATGGAATATGAAAAACTCACTTTCGCAGAAAGCCTTGAATATTTTGCCAAAAGACTTGGGATCGAACTGACCCGCACTCCCCACAAGACAGATCAGGAAAAGAAAAAAGACCGTCTTTTCTCACTCAATCATCTCGCCTCACAATACTATCATTACCTTTTGACTCAGCATAAAGTCGGAAAAAATGCACTTTTGTACCTTACAGAAGAACGGGGAATAAACCCAGGACTTATAGATTCTTTCCAAATCGGATACGCCCCTCAGTCTGAGGATGCACTTGTAACATTTCTTACGCGAAAAAAAGGCTACAGCCCGCAAGACTTGATCCTCGGGGGCCTTGCTTTTCAGAAAGGACGAACACTTTCTGATTTTTTCAAACACCGTGTAATTTTCCCAATTCATGACCATCAGGGAAATATCATTGCTTTTTCAGGCAGATCGCTTGATCAATCACTTCCAAAATACATCAATACTAAAGAAACAGAAAGTTACAAAAAAAGACAAAGCTTATATGGAATTTTCCAGGCAAAAGATGCAATTAAAAAAGAGGGTAAAGTAATTGTTGTTGAAGGAGAGTTTGATGTGATTAGCGCTCATAAAGAAGGAATCGACCATGTGGTCGCTGTCAAAGGGACCGCACTTACTGAAGAACAGCTCATGCTTTTAAAGCGTTTTACTCAAAAAATACTCTTTTGTTTTGACACTGACACTGCGGGAATTGAGGCTCAGAAACGTTCGATTAGCATGATCGATCGACTTGGACTCTCAGGACATGTGGTAATTCTGCCTTCAGGCAAAGATCCTGACGAACTTTTAAAGAATGATCCGGGAGAATTTAAAAAAGCACTGAAAAATACTATCCCAATGTACGACTTTGTGATAAATCAGGCTGCAAAGTCATTTCAGATTTCAACCCCAGAAGGCAAAAAGGATTTTTTGAAAGATACACTTCCGCTTCTATCTTCAATTGATAATGAGGTCGTAAAAGAACACTATTTTCGAGAGGTTGCAGGACTATTGCATACATCCCTTGAATCAATTGAAAAAGAGAGCGGTAAAATCCGTGCACCCAAATACCAAGACACCTCAAGTCAAGAAATCCTCCCTCAAAAACCAGTTTTGCTTGATGATTATTTTCTCGCCCTTATTTTTCAATCACAAAAACCTCTCGGAATTTTTGGTGAGATTGAAGATATAGCAGGGGACATTCCTTTTGAAAACACAGTAATTCGCAGAATATTGGATGAGCTTTCGAAATATAAAAAGGATCACACTGAATTTGATTCTAAATTATTCGAATCCTTTATTCCTGAAGAGCTTTTAGATACATATAACAAAGCCTTTATTCTACCGCTTCCTTCATTCAAAGAAGAGGAAGAACTTCACAAGGATATCCGTTCAACACTGAAAAAACTTGAAAAGGCAGAAGTTAAAAAGAGAATCAATGCGCTCTCCATACTCCTTCAGCAAGCTGAGAAAGAGCAAAATGAGAAAAAAGTTGAAGAACTGCAAAATGAATTTACGAATCTTGCTTCACGCCTAAAAGACTAGATCAACAGTACCTTATAGTTTCTCTTGATTCAAATTCCAAAAAAGGGTACAATACTCACTATGACCAAAACAAACCCGAAGGGTGAGCGGGCTGATAATTTATTGGCAACAGCCAAAAAAAGAGGCTACATATCCCAAGAAGAAATCTTAGAAGCATTTCCCCGTCCGGAAAACCATATACAAGAACTCGATTATCTCTATGATCAGCTTTTGAAAAAAAGTATTGACATTTTTGAAACTGTTGAAGAAGAACAGGAATCACAAAGATCAATTGAAGATCTTGAGAAGGAATTAGAAGCCCTTAACATCATTCAGGGCGGAGCGGTAACCGATCCAGTTAGAATGTACCTGAAGGAAATCGGACGAATTCCACTTCTTACTTTTGAGGAAGAGGTTAACCTTGCCAAAAGACTTGAAGCAGGAGACGAGTCAGCACGACAAAAATTGGTTGAATCAAATCTTAGACTCGTTGTTTCAATTGCTAAAAAGTACGTCGGCCGCGGTATGACGCTCCTTGACCTTATTCAGGAAGGAAACCAGGGACTTATTCGTGCAGTTGAAAAATACGACTGGAAAAAAGGGTTTAAATTCTCAACATATGCCACATGGTGGATCAGACAAGCCATCACTCGTGCCATTGCCGATCAGGCAAGAACCATCAGAATTCCGGTTCATATGGTTGAAAATATAAATCGTTTTATGAGAGTCCAAAGAAAACTTATGCAGGAACTTGGACGCCAGCCCACGCCTGAGGAAATTGCAGATATATTGGAAATTGAACCTGATAAGGCGCGCGAAATTATTAAAATTTCCCAACAACCAGCTTCCCTTGATACTCCGGTCGGAGACGAAGAAGACTCATACCTTGGTGATTTTATTTATGACATTACAGCGCCAACTCTTTTTGATACAGCATCCCGCGGACTTCTCAAAGAACAGCTCAATACTGTTCTCTCAACTCTTTCTGACCGGGAAAGAAGAGTTCTTGAAGAACGATTTGGATTAAGAGATGGCAAGCCAAAAACACTTGAAGAGGTGGGGCGTATGTTCGTCGTTACACGAGAACGTATTAGACAAATTGAAGCCAAAGCTCTTCGTAAACTCCGCCACCCATCCCGAGGCAACAAACTTCGAGACTACTTAGAATAATCCTGTAACTGAGGCTAGATTTTTTATTTAACCCTTGATACAATACCCTGTACCAACAATTCCGTGATAGCTCAATGGTAGAGCAGGTCGCTGTTAACGACAAGGTTCTAGGTTCGAGTCCTAGTCGCGGAGCACGATAATTTAGCCTCAATTTTCTAATTCCCCGAGTTGGATGGTCGAACTTTTTTAGTACAATATAAATATGTCATTCCAAGCATATCTCGATAATATTGAAGAGAAGACAGGTAAAACTCCAAATGAATTTATTGCCATGGCCAAAGCCAAAGGTTTTGATAAAGATACCAAGGCAGGGGAGATACTCGCATGGCTCAAGGATGATTACGATCTTGGAAGAGGTCACGGCATGGCGCTTATTTATGTTTTAAAAAATGGAGCTAAAATTGGCGAGACACACGTCAATAGTGGCGGAACACACAGTGACCCATCAGACACTCTAATCCTGACTGGAAAAAAGAATAAATAATTCCTTTGTCTTCACAACAAATCTAATAGTTTAGATACTAGGTTCCAAGCGAGTCCATCATGCGAAGCAAAATAAAAACACTTTATCAACTTGCTTCAATTTGATATCATTAACGTATGACAATAAATTCCTGGATTAACTTCAACGGCAATGCTGAAGAGGCATTTACTTTTTATAAATCAGTATTCGGTGGAGAGTTTACGAAAGTGGTGCGCTTCAAGGATATCGCAAGTGATGAATTTCCAGTAGCAGAAAGTGAAGAAAACAAAATTATGTATATTGCGCTCCCTATCGGCGCTACTACTATGCTAATAGCCAATGACGTTCCCGAGATCCTAGGACAAGTGAATGAGCGCGAAAACAGAAGCAAGATTTTGGTAAGTACGGAAAGTAGAGAAGAGGCTGACAGATTATTCAATGGCCTATCTGACGGGGGAGAAGTTGAAGGGCCAATGGGTGACAGTCCATGGGACTCATATGCTGGGATGTTTCGAGATAAATACGGCATTGAATGGATAATAGAATTTTCTGTAAATAAATAAAATGAGCAAGCTAATTACATGCATCTGGTTTGCGGGCAACAATGGTGAAGAAGCGGCAAACTACTACATAGATACTTTCAATTCAGCTCCCGGTGATCACAGTGCAAAAATGGGAGACATCACAAGAACTCCTAAAGCAGCAGAGGAAGTTTCTGGAAGACCTGAAGGATCTGTTATGACAGCTGAATGCGAGATTGATGGAAATAGCTTTATGTTTCTCAATGGTGGTCCTGTTGATCAATTCAAACTTAACGGCGCAACTTCATATATTGTCGAGTGCGAAACACAAGAAGAAATCGATTTCTTCTGGGAGAGACTTTCAGCAATTCCTGAAGCCGAACAATGCGGATGGTGCACAGATAAATTTGGTGTAACATGGCAGATAACACCACGGATTTTGGATGAAATGATGCGTGACCCTGAAAAAGCAGAAGCTGTAACAAAAGTCTTTATGCCAATGAAAAAACTTGACCTTGAAGCAATTCGAAATGCTGGCGAATAAAGCTGCAAGAGACTAGACTATCCATGAACGGTTTAAACCCCCATATCTCCATTTTCCCCTAAATTCGATTAATGTTGCTTAAAATAGTACAATAGAAAAAGGGAAGGAGGTATAAATAGATTTAATATATAAATTTATAAAAATTTATGACTGGAACAGTTAAGAAAAAGGTAGATAAAGGATTCGGATTTATTTCTGTAGTAGGAGAAGAAAAAGATATTTTCTTTCACTCATCAGCATTAGTCGGTGTTACTTTTGATGCACTTCAAGAAGGAGCAACCGTAACTTTTGATGTAGAAAACGATCAAAACGGACGCCAAAGTGCAAAGAACGTAAAGCTAGCCGACGCAGCAGAAAGTGAAACTGCAAGCGCGACAGAAGAGGCTTAATATGCAATGTGATAAACCTTGCGTAAAGCAAGGTTTATTTGCATTATTATCAAATACACACCCCCATAACTCATCATGAGAAGAATGATTTTAAATTTCTTTTGTGTTGCTAGTCGCGGAGCACAAATTATTAGTGTATAATTACCAATATGGCAAAAAGAGACACTGGAGTTGGAAAGGGTAAAAAATCCAGCTCACACAAAACAAAAAAAAGGCTCGAAATTAAGCGAGCAATGCTCGCAGAAAAAGCTGCAAAAAAAATGAAGTAGAGCAATCCTCGCTTAAACACTTCTAATAATTTCTACTGCAAAAACCCAAGAAATCTTTTTTATGGCAAAACTATCCTTTTATAAATTGGATTCTCCGTATCTATTTTTGGGTACGACCTAAGCTGTGACAGATTTTTTCCATATACGATTTTTGCATTTTTTGTTTTCTTCTTTTCACCTTCTTGAAATTTTTGCCAGATTTCATATGTATCAGGCGCCATATGCATAGACCCTGTGCAGAACTTACTTCCACATTTACATATATGATTACACTGCTGGCATGAATCAGTCTTAGGACTCAAGAGATACGAAATCGTTAATTCTTCACCTTTTCTAATGTCTCTGAGCGCAAAAAATAGCGTATGTCCCTGATGGGTATACATCCAGCAATTTGGAGCACATGAATGATTCAGGAGATAAATTCCAGGCTTTGTCAGATCCGGATAGATTGAGGCCTTGTCAGAAAAATACATAAGATAAAGACCTTTTTTATCAAGATCAAGATCATACTCAGCGGTTTTAATAACCTTTCCAATGTAATCTCCAACTATCGTACCAGCTGCTATCTTTTTTGCTGCAAAAACTCCGCGTCCTTTTTCTTTTGTTTTTTTAACTTCCCAATAGTCATCTG
>CAZFJW010000032.1:0-14784 GCA_964519355.1 uncultured Gammaproteobacteria bacterium
CGAGCGAGCTGGTTGACATTATAAAAGGTGTTTCTAAAGAGCGGAGAATTCATCCTGGAACAAGAATTTTCCAAGCGCTTAGGATTGAAGTGAATAAGGAGATGGATGTATTAAGTGAAGCGCTTTGGGAGTCAATTGAGCTTGTGGGTGAGAAGGGAAGATTGGTGGTTATTAGCTTCCATTCTCTTGAGGATAGAATTGTAAAAATGTTTATGGAAAAAGCAGAAGAAAAAGGACTGGGGAAAATTTTAACGAAGAAACCAATAACTCCAAAATGGAGTGAAGTTAAAAAAAATCCGAGATCAAGATCTGCAAAAATGAGAGTTTTTGAGAAGATATGAAAAAATATATAGCTATAATAACAGTTCTTGTAATCGTTGCAGGCATCCTGGAGGTAATAGATCTGTCTCTTGCAAATAGAGTTTCGGCTGAGAGTTTAAATGCTGGGGAACTTTCTGAAAAAATTTTAACACTTGATGAGGAAAACAGCATGTTAGAATCAAAAGTTCTTCAATATACTGCATTTGAAGAGGTAGCTTCTCGAGCGGCAACGCTAGGTTTTGTAGAATCAAAGTCTCAAATATCTTTATATGAAGATTTGCCTGTAGCAATTAATAGATGAAGAAACTGGATGCGTTCAGATTTTCTCTAGTATTTTTCTTTCTCGTATTTTTTTTCCTGGGAATTATTTTAAGACTTTCGTATTGGCAAATTGTTCGTGCACAGGATCTGGATACGATAGGGAAAAGACAGAGTACGGAAGTTATATCAAACCCACCACAAAGGGGACAGATATTGTTCCGTGACACATATCCACTTGCTACTAATCATTTTTCATACTTAATGTATGCAAACCCAAAAATAATTGAATCCCCAGGTCAATATTCAAGACTGCTTTCTGCGAAAGTTCACGAAGAAGAATCATCTATCTCAGCGCAATTGGAAAAAGATCTATTTTGGGTAAAAATAACAGACGGATTAACTCTCGATGAAAAAAAAGATATTGAAGAGATGAAATTGAAAGGAGTTGGATTTGAAATGAGAGCGTCGAGGTTTTATCCAGAAGCCTCGATGTCAGCGCATTTAGTTGGATTTGTCGGAAAAGATCAGTATGGGGGGGATAAGGGGTATTTTGGTATTGAAGGGTACTATGATGAACTACTGCAGGGCAGGGGTGGGGCTTCTTATATTATTCGGGATGCTCTTGGAAATCCAATACTTTCTGATATTCGTGAGGAAGAAAAAATAGACGGAAGAACAATTCAACTTACACAAGACAGGACGGTTCAATTTATTGTTGAAGAAAAATTAAAAAAAGGCCTCGAATCTTATCAGGCAGAAGGAGGCACTGTGATTGTGATGAATCCGAAAACCGGTGCTGTCCTTGCTATGGCATCCTTTCCTCAATTTGATCCCCAGAAGTATTATGAATCCAATGATTATCAAAACCCTGCCATTTCAGAATTATATGAGCCTGGATCAACATTTAAGGTGCTTGTTATGGCGTCAGGAATTGATGCGGGAGTTGTGAAGCCTGACACAGAATGTACTGATTGTGATAAACCAGTCGAGATTGGTGAATATTCTATAAAGACTTGGAACAACAAATATTATCCAAAAACGACCATGACAGAGGTTATACAGCATTCTGATAATACAGGAATGGTTTTTGTAGCTCGTAAATTGGGAATAAAGAAACTTATTTCCTATTTGGAAAAATTCGGAATAGGTCAAAAAACCAATATTGATCTTCAGGGAGAGGCAACAGGCGTTATTCGTGATGAAAATGATTGGTATCCAATTGATCTTGCTACCGCAAGTTTTGGTCAGGGAATTTCAATTACTCCAATTCAGCTCTTGAGCGGTGTGAATGCTATTGCCAATGAGGGAATACGCATGAGACCTTATGTAGCAGACAAAATTATTGATGAGGCAGGAGAGGTTTTTGAAACAAAACCTGCGCAGGAGAGCAAGCCAATAAAATCTTCCACCGCCAAAGTAATGACAGCAATTATGGTGAATGCTGTTGAAAAGGGCGAGTCAAAATGGACAAAATTGAAAGGATATCGAGTGGCCGGAAAAACTGGTACAGCTCAAATTCCCGTTGCGGGACATTATGATCCAAGTCAAACAATTGCTTCATTTGTAGGATTTTTTCCTGCTGAAGATCCGCAAATCTCAATGCTCGTTCTTGTTAATCGTCCCAAAACTTCAATTTATGGATCTGAGACAGCAGCCCCAATATTTTTTAAGATAGCCGAAGATGTTATTAACTACTATAAAATTGCACCTTCGTACTAGAATTGAAAGATTTACAATCAATGAATATAATTGAACTCATCTATAATGCAAAAAATTAAGAATTATTTCCACTTCGCCCAATCTTTAAGTGCATGTTTATTTTATGGTTTTCCTGCAAAAAAACTGACAGTTATAGGAGTTACAGGGACGGATGGCAAAACAACCACATCAAACTTAATATATCACTTATTGAAAGAGGAGGGATATAAAGTTGCAGTTATTTCAACAATTGGAGCCTATGTTAATGGAAAACTTCTTGATACTGGTCTGCATGTTACGACCCCAAATGGGTTTGCTCTTCAAAAAATAATAAAGACAATTCAAAAGGAAGACTGTACTCATTTAGTCTTAGAAATTACATCCCATGCTCTTGATCAGAATAGGGCATTTGGTATACCAATAGACATAGGAGTAATTACGAATATTACTCATGAGCATCTTGACTATCACAAGACTTTCCAGAGATATCAGAATACGAAGCTAAAATTGTTTAAAAATACGAGGGTATCAGTATTAAATGCTGATGATCCATCTTTCGATTATTTTAAAATAAAGTTGTCGGATAAAAAACTTGTAACTTACTCAACACGCTTAAAAAATGTTGATTTCAATCCCGAAAAAGCAGGATTGAAAGGTGATGATTTTAATACTTCAAACCAGCTTGCTGCGATTTCTGTTTTGTCAGAAATTACAAATGGGTCATACACAAATCCGATAAAAAGTATTGATACATTCCAACTTCCTGAAGGAAGGCAAGAATATGTATTTATGGATTCTTTTTCAGTTATGGTGGATTTTGCACACACCCCGAATTCAATCGAACTTATCTTGGCCCACTTGAGGCCAAAGGTGAAAGGAAGAATCATACACGTATTTGGAAGCGCCGGAGAGCGTGACGCAACAAAAAGACCCCTTATGGGAGCAGCTTCATCAAAGTATTCTGATGTAATTGTATTGACAAGTGAAGACCCTCGCTATGAGGATGCTGGAGAAATATGTGAGGATATTGCAAAAGGAATAAAAAGTTCATTTATACGGAAAGATAGTCTCGATAATAAATCAAAAAATATGTATGTAATTATTCCGGATAGACGTGATGCAATTCGTCAAGCACTTAATATTGCATTGGAGGGGGATTTTGTTTTAGTTTCTGGGAAGGGACATGAAAAATCGATGAATATTATGGGAATCGAAAATCCATGGAGTGACAAAGAAACCGTGTTATCATTCCTATAATATGCTTTTCCCCTTCGAATCCCAAAAAGTTGTGCTCTCGATTGCGTATTCAGATCGTAAAGACGGCACCATGAGTCCTTGGGATATTGATGGAAAGAAAAATATTAAGGAGTTTCAGATTAAAAATAACTTCAATCCGAGCCTTTCGGCACAAATGCAACAAATTCATTCAAAAAGAATTTGTAAAATAACACCTCAAGTTATAAAAAAGTGCGATGGGTTAATAATACAAAGTAGTGATATGTCGGGAATCGTGAGAACAGCAGATTGTCTTCCAGTTGTACTTTTTAACCCAAAGACAAAAATACTTTGCGTACTGCATGTCGGATACAAAGGTTTGGAAAAAGACATATTGCAGAACGGAATCTCTAAAATGAAGGGCAAATCGGGTGATGTTTATGCATTTCTGGGTCCTTGTATTTGTGTGAAGTGTTATGAAGTGGATGAAAAAAGATATAAAAGGTTTGAACGAAAGTATAATTTTGCAGTAGGTTTTGGAAAAAACAATAAATATTTTCTAGACATAAGAAAAATTGCCAGGCAAATACTTTTGGATAATGGAATTTCTAGCTCTTCTATGCAACAATTAGACTATTGTACACGAGAAGAAGATATGTTTTTCTCATACAGAGGAGGAGATATTAATTCTCGATTTGTAACTATGGCCAAATATGAATATCTATAAAAAAATATATTTTGTTGGAGTAAAAGGAGTGGGGATGACTTCTCTTGCATTGATTGCTAAAGAAGCAGGAATAGATGTGAGAGGTTCAGATATTGGACAGGAATTTACAACTGATGACGTTCTTAAAAAAAATGGAATATCAGTTTTTCATGGATTTGAATCAGGTGATTTAATTGATTTTATTGCGGAATTAAATGTAGAAGAAGTGCTTCTAATTACTACCTCAGCGCATGGGGGGTTTGATAATCCGCAAGTTCTTGAGGCCTCAAAAAGAGGTATTAAAATTTTAACTCACGGTCAGGCCGTAGGGGAGTTTATGAAAGGCAGTATGTTCGGAAGAGATTTCGTAGGCATCTCAATAGCTGGTTCACACGGTAAAACAACAATATCAGGCATGCTGTCTACTTCGCTTTCACTCTTGGGTGAGGATCCAACATATTCAGTAGGCACAAGTGAACTTTTTCCTCTCGGAAATCCTGGGCATTTTGGTACTGGGAAGTATTTTGTTGCTGAGGCCGACGAATATGTTTCTGAGATTCAATATGATCGTAAACCCAAACTCTTATATCAATTCCCGAAGATTCAAATAATAAATAACATCGACTACGATCATCCAGATTATTACAATTCTATCGAAGAAATAGAAGAGGTGTTTTATAAATTTATGGCACAAATTCAAGATGATGGGTGTATTGTGGTAAATGGAGATGACAAAAGAATCAAAAATCTTCTAGAACGTCTTCCTAATAAAAAGGTTATAACGTGTGGAATAGGATCTGATAATGATTATTCACTTGGTGATTATAAAGAAAATGGTCGATCAATTACTTTTCAAGTTCATAAAAAAGAAGCATTAGCTCAGGAGTATGTATTAAACATACCTGGGGTTCACAATACATTAAATGCGATGACAGTAATCGCTGTTCTTGAAAATATGGGTTATGAATATTCTCAAATTGCACAAGTTATAGCACAATTTACGGGTACAAAAAGAAGATTTGAACTTGTTGGAGAGATGAAAAATGGAGCAATTCTTATCGATGATTATGCCCATCATCCTGAAGAAATTACAAAAACTCTTTCTGCGGCACGGCTTGCCTATCCAGGTACGAAGATAATTTGTATCTTTCAGCCTCACACATTGTCACGCACTGAGGCTTTGTTGAGTGATTTTTCATTAGCATTTTCTGGTATTGATCATCTTGTTTTATTGCCAGTTTTTATTACACAAAGAGAAAAGAATGTTCATCAGGAAGAAATTAATATTTTGGAGGAGTTCAAGAAGAACAATCCGGGCGCTGTATTGTTATCTGATCGACCTAGTGTGATAAAATACGTTTCTGAGCTGGCTAGTCCTGATTCACTCGTTATTACTATGGGAGCAGGAGATGTTTATTTTATTGGAAAGATGTTAAAAGATTTATGAAAAAATATATTGTATACGGAGGCAAAAAACTGAGTGGAATTCTTAGAGTTTCTGGTGCAAAAAACGTGATAACAAAAGCGCTTATTGCAGCTTGTCTAACTGATGAGCCAGTGATTCTTCACAATGTTCCAAGAATTAGCGACGTGTTTCTTCTCATAGATATTATTCGTCACATCGGAGGAGAGGTAAAATTTGAAGGCGATACTGTCGAAATTCATTTAAAGGATATAAAAAATACCGATGTTCCACTTGATCTGGGGGCAAAGGTTAGAACTGCAACGATGTTCCTGGCTCCTCTTATTTCGCGAGTTGGAAAAGCTGACGTTCCAAATCCTGGGGGATGCAGGCTTGGAGCTCGGCCAATTGATAGACATATTGCAGGTCTGGAAAAACTTGGAATCTCAATTGAATATTCAAGTGAAGATGGATATTTTCATGCAGAGAAAAAGGAATTGCGTGGAGCAGACATATCTTTTGAAAAAAATTCACATACTGGAACTGAGACCATATTGCTTGCAAGTGTACTTGCGCCTGGGGTAACTACAATTTCAAACGCTGCGGCAGAGCCGGAAATCGACGATCTGATCAAGCTCCTTAACCAAATGGGAGCAAAAATTGAAAGAACTGCCCCAAGAGAGATAAAAATCGTGGGAGTCGAAAAATTATTTGGTACTGAATTTACCATTTCATCAGATAGAAATGAATTTATTACTTTTGCGATCCTTTCAGGATTAAACGGTGGAGATATTCACATTCAAAATGGAAATTTTGAAGACATAAGAGAGTTCTTAAATGCTTTTAAAAAGGCCGGTGGAGATTGGGTTGAAGAGAGTGACGGTGTGCGATTTTTTCTGGGTGAGAAAATAAATCCCGTTGATATTGTTACAAACATTCATCCAGGGTTCATGACTGACTGGCAAGGTCCATGGGCAGTGCTTTTGACTCAAGCACAAGGTATATCAACAATTCATGAAACAGTGTATGAAAATAGATTCGCCTATGTTGAGGAGCTAAAGAAAATGGGTTGTAAAATAGAATTTTTTAAACCAGAAGCAGAAAATCCTAGTTCTTTTTATAATTTTGACTCTGAAGAATTTGAAAGTTTAAATCAAGGTATTAGAATTTATGGTCCCACAAAAATTCACAATGCGGTTCTTACAATTGCTGACTTGAGGGCTGGGGCAACTTTGTTATTGGCCTCTCTTTTTGCAGAAGGTGAAAGTGTTATATATGGCATCGAACACCTTGAACGAGGATACGAGATGATAGAATCAAGGCTCAAGTCAATTGGAGCTGATATAACTGTAGTAGATGAATAATGAAAACTAAAAATCTTTTTACAAACACATGCGCTGTAGTTCTTGCTGCTGGGAAGGGAAAGCGGATGAACGCAAAAAGCAAAAATAAAGTTGTGTATGAATTGTCGGGTGAGCCAATTATTGTAAGAATTGTTAATAATCTTAGAAGAAGCTCAATTCCTCACTTGGTAATTGTTGTTGGTTACGCACGTGAATCAGTTCAAAAACTTGTTGGGAATTCAGTTCTTTACGCATATCAACGAAAGAGACTCGGAACAGGACATGCATTAAAAGTAGGGCTTAAAGTTGTACCGAAAATATGCAGCAATATTTTTGTATTTTACGGGGATGACACTTCTTATTCACCGGAAATTCTTCGTTCACTTCTCGAAAAGCATATAACAACAGGTGCAGATATAACGTTTTTAACCCTATCTTTGGATGATCCAACTGGGCTGGGTAGAATTTGTCGATCAACAGATGGAAGTCTTATTGGAATTGTTGAGGAAAAAGATGCAACATCAGATCAAAAGAAAATACGGGAAATAAATCCGGGATGTTTTGTATTCTCTAGAAATTTTTTGGATAAATATATTAATAAAATTCCAAAAAGTTTGGCGACTGGAGAGTATTATTTAACAAATCTTATCGAGCTTGCACTTCACAACTCTCTTAACGTTCAAACATATATGGCTGAAAATTTAATATGGAGAGGAATAAATACACCAACCGAACTTCAAGAGGCAGAAATGCTTTTGGGTAATTCATAGTATGGAAATTAAAATTGAAGATTTTTTTGAAATAAAAAATTTTAGATGGAAAAAAATCTTCAATAACCTCAATTTTCCTTGGGAAGCGATACCAAATATTTCACAATTCGTTCAAGACCGTTTAGATGATTTTGGTATGTCAAAAGTATTTCTTGATAAGGGAACAATTATTCAAGATACCGCGCGAATAGAAGGAAGTGCAATAGTTGGGAAAAATTGCATGATTGGACATGGAGTGTTAATCAGAAATGACGTAATTATTGGAGATAACGTATCGATTGGTCATGGTGTTGAGGTTAAACATTCTATCGTCATGAACAATACAAGTATTGCTCATCTAAACTATGTTGGTGATAGTGTTATTGGATCAAGAGTCAATATCTCAGGAGGGGCAATTTTGGCGAATTGGAGATTTGATAAGCAAAAAATAAAAATTAAGATAAATGAAGAATATGTCCAAACTGGTCTTGAAAAACTCGGCGCAATAGTTGGAGACAACTGTACTATTGGGGTTAATTCGGTTCTCAATCCCGGAACAGTCCTTGGGAAAAATAGCTTCGTATACCCTCTCGTTAGTGTAGCAGGTTTTCAAGAAGATAATTCTATTTTGAAGAAAATTAATGTGTAGAAGAAATCGAGATTATGTGTATCAAAGACATTCATGAAAAGAAATGAAATATCAATTGTAATTCTTCACGGTTGGGGACTTTCTGGTTCAAAATACGAACCACTTACAAAAATTCTTGAGCAAAATGGTTATCGGGTTTATGCGCCTGATTTTCCGGGATTTGGAGATTCAAAACTGATTGATATTGATATGCATTTGGCGGACTTTAGTGAATATCTTGATTTATATTTAAAACGAATGAATATTAAAAAATGCATTCTTATTGGTCATTCTTTTGGAGGAAGGGTGGGTATTTATTTTGCATCACAAAAGCAAGATATCGTAAAAATGCTGGTTTTAACAGGGGTGCCTGTTATTCGGCATTATGGTCAAAAGCAGAGATTATCTTTTTTAGCCGCAAAGACATTTGGTCTTTCATTGAAGGTTTTACCACATAGTGCTGAAATTTTACTTAAAAAGATTTTTTATAAAATTATAGGTGAGCGAGACTATATAAATTCAGGAGAGAAGAAAAAAATATTCCAAAACATTATTAACGAACCGCTGATTCCATACCTTAAGAAAATAAAAATTCCGATAACTCTTATATGGGGTGCAGAGGATAGTTTGACACCAGCTTCTGATGTGGTTAAAATATCAAGTCTTGGAAATATAAAAGATTCTAAGGTAGCTCCTGGAGTTGGACACGGTTTTCCATATAAAGAATCAAAAATTTTTGCCAATATATTGGAGATTCAAATAAAAAAATATGCTTAATGTAATAGTAACTGTCCTAACATTTTTATTCTTCATCAATGTTTTATATAAAACACTTTTTTGGCTGCATTTGTGGCAGATAAAAGAGTATCGAATCGATAGGCTAATGGTCCATCTCCGAGAAACAATTCAGGGAAGAAGTCTTATAAGAGGGAGAGTAAGTGTTTTTCGTCTTCTACTTATTTTTTTCTATTTTTCTCTTGTTTATTACAATATTTTGACGCTATATTCAGCACTTATTTTATTTTTCTTTATCATTGTGCTTTTTGATAAAAAGTCTGTTTTTTTTGAAAGAAGAATCAGGATTCCTGAATTTACTACTAAGATAGTATTTATATTTCTTACAACTTGTTCTTTTGCATTTCTCATGTATATTTTTTCCCCGATAGATATTGCTTTTTGGGTATTAATTATTGATTTCTTAATTCCATTTTTTATTGCAGCCCAAATAATTCTTTTTTCTATTCCAGCAGACTTAACACGGGACATTACGATTAATCGTGCTATCAAAAAGCGCGAAAATTTAAAAAATCTTATGGTTATTGGCATTACCGGAAGTTATGGGAAAGGATCAACAAAAGAATATATGAGTGCCATTCTTTCCCAAAAATTTAAAGTTGTAAAAACAAAAGATACATATAATACACCCATTGGAATCGCTCGATCAATTCTAAAAGATGTCAATACAAAAACTAAAATTTTTATTGTTGAAATGGGTGCGTATAAAAAAGGTGAAATTCAATTTATGTGTAATATGGTTCATCCATTAATAGGGGTTTTGACTGCTGTAAATGAACAGCATGTATCGCTTTTTGGATCGATAGAGAATACGATGAAAGCAAAATACGAGCTCATTGATTCTATTCCAAATAATGGTATCTCACTGTTTAATGGAAACAATCAAAATGCACTGAAACTTTACAGAAAAACTAGAAAAAAAAGGGTTTTGTATGAGACTTCTTATAATAACAGGGGGTCTATTGCTGACATCCAAGCCCGTGACATAAAAGTAAGCGTATTTTCAATTAGTTTTACTGTTTTTCTCAGGGGAAGAAATATAGGAATTTTTAAAACCAATCTAATTGGTAGACATCATATAGAAAATCTACTTCCTGGAATTTGGATTGCAGAAAAAATGGGAATGACAGGTTCTGAAATAAAAAAAGCCCTTCTTGCTATTTTTCCTTTCAATAAAACAATGGAGCCATATGTTTCGAGTTCGCACACAGTGTTAATAGACGATACATTTAATGCCAATCCAGCATCTGTTCATGCAGGAATTGAGTATCTCACTGTTCTAAAAGGGAAAAAGGCACTCGTTTTACAGCCAATGATCGAACTTGGGGAAAGCGCTGCATACTATCATTATGAAATAGGAAAACATGCAGGGAGAGTATGTACAGATCTTTTTCTTACAAATAAAAATTTTTTGAAAGATATACAAAAAGGAATTAAAGAATCAAAAAGATCTATACGAGTCGAAGTTTTAAACCCAACTGAGATCTCATATTATATTTCAAATTTTTCTCAAGATGATGGCGTCGTTTTTGAAGGCAAAGAGGCCGCAGGAGCACTCTCATTAATTGAAAAAAGAAAGGTTTTTGGATTATGAGGAAAGTAATTTCTCCTGCCCTTTCACCCAATCTAAGATTTACAGATGTTATAACATCGATTCATTCACTTCTTGTGCCTCATGAATTACAGATTGGGGATTCTTTAAATTTTGCGGGACTCTACTTGAAAAAAATCTTCCATTGTCCAAATGTTTTTATGTTCATGCGCGCAAGAGAGGGACAGTATATTCTGCTTAAGGCATTAGGTGTAAAAAAGAGAGACGAAGTTATTATTCAGGCATTTACTTGTGCTGCGGTAGTTCAGCCTATTTTGTGGTCTGGGGCAAAACCCGTATATGTTGATATTTCGGAAAAACATTTTTCGATTGATTCAAAATTGCTTATTAATAAAATCACTTCTCGGACAAAAGTTATAGTTTTACAATCTACATTTGGAATCCCAAATGAATTTAATCAAATAAGAAAAATTGCAAAGGAGAAGGGAATATTTTTACTTCTTGACCTTGCTCACGCTTTTAATCCAGGTGAAATTGCAAAATATAAAGCAGATGGATTTTTGTTAAGTTTTGGAAGAGACAAGGCAATATCATCGGTTACTGGTGGAGCGCTGGTAATTTCTGACAACGATTTATCCTCTGTTGTTGCGGAATTATATAGAGATGTTCCTTTTCCAAATCATCATGAAATAGTCAGATTTCTTTTGCATCCTCTCATTACCTATTGCATACGGATATTTTTCTTTATATATCCTGCACTTGGAAAAAGTGCAACAAAAATTTATAGATCTTCAAGAATTGTTCCTCGTCCAGTAAATAACGAGTTGGAACTTACTTCTGGAACAATACAAAAGTATCCGAATGCACTTGCCAGAATGTTAATGGTTCAATTCAATGCTGTTGATGAATTCAATAAAAAAAGAATTGAATGGACGAGAATGTATAAAAAAAATAACTTTATGAGTCTTAAGACAAGAAGAGAAATGCCATTATTGAGAGTGCCGTATTTGGTTTCTGACAGAGATGCATTGGTGCAAGCCTGTAAAAAAGAGCTTATATATCTTGGAACATGGTATTCTCATGTGATTGATCCGGGGGAAATTCCATTGAAGAAGCTAGGGTATAGAAAAAATGAATGCCCCATTGCCGAGAAGATATCTAACCAAATCATCAATCTACCGGTGAATCCAACGCTTAGCAAAGAAGACATAACACGAGTTATAAGAAGTATAAAAAAGTATGAGCTTGGTGTTTGATAAAAAAATAAATATTAATAGGTGGAACAAGATTCTTGAATCAACAGGTCATTCTGCATTTTTTCAGTCTTTGGAATGGGGGGAAATAGAAAAAAATAACGGGAAGAATGTCGAGACATATGAAATAAAAAATCAGAATAAGACCGTTGGAGTACTTCAGGTATTTGAAATCAATGCAAGACGAGGTCATTTTCTGCATGTTAGACATGGCCCAATTTTACTTGAGTGGAATAAAAAAAATGTTCGAGAAGTAACTAGCTTTTTAAAAGATTTAGCAAAGAAAAAAAATGTGTCGTTTATTAGAATTTCCCCGCTAATTTTAGAAGGTGAGAAAAAGGAGCAGCTTTTTTTAAATGAGGGATTTGTTTTTTCACCTGTATACAATCTTGATGCCGAGAATCGATGGGTTTTAGATTTAGGTGTTTCAGCAGAGCAAATCCTTTCTCAGATGAGAAAGACAACAAGGTATTTAATCAAGAAAGGAGAAAAAGAGGGCATAGAAGTTGTGGTGGGAAAAGATGTGTCTGATTTTAAAAAATTTGAAAAAATTTACAAAGAGACAGCTCTTACAAAAGGGTTTATTCCTCATAAGTTAGTAAGGGAAGAATTTGATCTTTTCAATAAAAAAGGACAAGCCAATCTTTATCTTGCCTTTCAGGGTAAAAAAATTCTTGCCGGAGCGCTTGTTATTTATTCTCAGAACTCAGCAATCTATCGGCATGGCGCAACAAGTCTTTCTGGGAGAAAAACATCTGCATCATATTTGATTCAGTGGAAAGCGATAAATGATGCGAAAGAAAAGGGCTGTTTGTATTATGACTTCTGGGGTATTGCAAAAGATGAAAATAAAAAAAATCCCTGGTATGGCCTTTCAAGTTTTAAAAAGGGATTTGGAGGATCTCAAGTTGATTATCTACATTCATTGGATTTAAGGGTTTCATGGAGGTATTGGATTACCTTTGGTATTGATTTATTAACAAAAATTAAAAAAGGCCACTTCCTCAGATAGTTTGATGATCTCAGCATATAGTGTTATAATTAAGTTCATTCGAAATGGAAAAATTACTCGGGTTTACTATCCTTTCTTTTTTTGTGACTGCAATATGTCTGGTACCTTTTATTGATTTCTTATATAAAATCAAACTGCAGCGCAAAAAACAAAAAACAAGAGACGTTTTTAACAGACGAACCCCTCTTTTTGACAAAATGAGTCAATGGAAGGTTGGGACTCCCTTTGGTGGAGGGATACTTGTTATTGCGGTTGTTACATTTCTTACGCTTTTTGCATATGGAATTCTTCAAGTTGAAGTTCGCCTTTGGGAAATAGTCACACTTCTTTTTGCATTTATTGGATTTGGTGCATTGGGGTTCTATGATGATCTAAAAAAAATTCTAAATGGGAAAACTACCCAATTTTTCGGACTCAGATTCAAACATAAATTTGTCATCCAATGGATCCTGGCGCTTGTTATTGGAACTATTCTCTATATGAATGGATATGATTTTGTTTATATTCATTGGTTTGGTGATATCGCAATTGGCGCCCTTTATATTCTTTTTGCAGCATTTGTAATTGTTTCATTTGTGAATGCTGTGAACATAGCAGACGGTCTTGATGGGCTTTCAGCTGGGCTTTTTGTAATATGCCTCATAGCGTTTCTTGCAATATCAGAAAATATCCTTGACCCTTCGATGGGTCTTTTTACCGCAATCTTACTTGGCTCAGTTTCGGCGTTTTTATACTTCAACATTTACAAAGCCAGACTATGGATGGGGGATGTTGGGGCACTTTCATTTGGTGCAGCACTTGCTGTTATTGGGTTATTAACTGGAAAGACAATTGCGATAGGATTTATTGGAGGGGTTTTTGTAATCGAAATTGCTTCATCACTTATACAAATTCTATCTAAAAAATTCTTGAAGAAAAAAGCATTTCCGGTTGCTCCATTTCATTTGTATTTATTGAAAAGAGGGTGGGAGGAACCAAAAATTGTAATGCGTGCTTGGCTTTTGGGAATGGTATTTGCGATTATTGGATTGTATCTAGCACTTATTTAGTTCTTCATGAATAAAATTGGAACTGCCCTTCTTCTAACCAGTATTTTACTTTCTTTTATTGGTATTTTTGTACTCTTTGAAACTTCAACCTATACATCCCTGCTTCAAATTGGAGATAAGTATCATTTTGTTAAATACCAAATTGGGTTTGTTACAGCTGGAATTGTTATTGCTCTTTTTCTCTCAAGAATTCCTTTTACTCTGTACAAAAAGTACATTGTTCCAATTATTGTTGTATCAACAATACTTTTAATTGCAGTATTAATTCCAGGTCTTGGTCTTGAATTAAAAGGAGCAAGGCGATGGATTAATTTTGGAATTTTTGTCATGCAGCCGTCTGAGGTCTTAAAAATAAGCCTTTCAATGTATCTGGCTGCATGGTTATCAGTAAAGGAAAAGGCACGACTTTTTGCA
Organism: uncultured Gammaproteobacteria bacterium; assembly: GCA_964519355.1. Classification (GTDB taxonomy): domain Bacteria; phylum Patescibacteriota; class Microgenomatia; order Levybacterales; family GWA1-39-11; genus CAZBEA01. The sequence goes on from CAZFJW010000032.1 coordinate 14,399, forward strand.
TTTCTACTTCTTGTGGGACTTTTGACAGGTCTTGTAATGCTTCAACCAGATCTTGGAACTACAATGATTATCGCTGCCACATCTGTCGTTTTGTATTTTCTTTCTGGTGCACCAGTTCGGCATATCGCGGCAATTTTTTTAATTGGAATAGTTGGAGTATTCCTCCTTATCAAGATTGAACCCTATCGCGCACAAAGACTTATGGCTTTCCAAAACTTCAATTATGAAAATTTGAATGATAATGATTATCACATTAAACAAATTCTTATTGCACTTGGCTCTGGTGGTGTGACAGGGGTAGGAATAGGCAAGTCCATACAAAAATATGCATATCTTCCCGAGGCAACAACTGATTCAATTTTTGCAATTTATGCAGAAGAAACAGG
>CAZFJW010000033.1:0-14633 GCA_964519355.1 uncultured Gammaproteobacteria bacterium
AATGAAAGAAAAGATAATGTAATTAATATGGATCGGGAATGGGTTTTTAATTTTTCCATGCCTTTCATAGTACCAAATATTCTGTATTGAGATCAAATTGATTTACAGGATTTGGGTTTTATTCTTGTAATTTTTTTGCGCATGTTAAAAAATTATATTGTATTGGGAAATACAGATTTACCCATATTTTAATTGACAAAATATCTTTATGAAGAGTATAATCCATTCTTTCTTATAAGATTAATATGGGCGCAGAAAATCCAAGTTTTAGGTTTGAAGAACCCCCCAAAAAACCTCAGATGGGAGAGATTTTTGGGGGAACAGCAGAGATTGCCGGTGAACTGCCGGATATTAAGTCTGGTTTTCAAATAAGTCCTGCAGAAGAGGCTATATTTTTCGGGCAACGGCCCCTTGGTGAAATGCGATTTCAAGCCTCGGAAGGTGAAAAGGAGTCTCGTGAGCAGGGTATGATCGAGGGTTTGGGGTATGGTGTTCAAGGGAGGCTCAATTCAAGGCTTGGGCTCCGAGGGTTAATGGACCTGGAAGGAGAATTTGATGCTGATGCATTTTTTGCAAGAATAAAGGGAACAAGGTCCCCAGAAGTTTTACCAAATGCAGCCGAAGAAGTACCGCAAGATAACACGCCATCTTATGATTCTCCGAATAGTCTTGAAAGAAAGGCTGCAAGGAGAAGACGAGATAAGTTCAAGACGCCAGCCTTTGAAACATTTTTTCAACAGTTTCAGGCAGATCCTAACTTGCGAAAAAGAATGCATAGTGTTTCAAGTCAAAATTCAAGATTTCAAGAAGACACAGCTGTGGGATCAGAATTACAAAGAGTATATGCAGGACTTATTGCTGGGATTATGCAGGATAGGGAAATGAGGGGCGAATTTATGCGTGCCATTGATAGATCTGCTGAAATGCAATCAGATGAGTGGAAGAGCAGGCTTAAAAGAGAAAAAGATCTTGTTATTGATAGGGTTGTTGTCGGTGCTGGAGAGCATGGGGCAATTTTCAACCAGGCTTATTTGGCAGAAAATCCTGATGGTTTTGTAGTTACTTTTGATGCCAAAGACAGGCTGGGCGGGCAATTTCGTGCTGATAGGGCGCTCTATCGTCTGAATTCACGAGGTCATAGAAAAGAACGCAGAAGTAAAAAGCCGGTTGCTGGAGGAGATGGAAATATTAATACAATTGGACAATTTGCACCTTCTCAGATGACTGATTGGACGCATCAGGTATACGCAACGAACAAAGACGCGGGAGATCTTGCAGCGATAACCCAATACATATGCGGTCAAACAGTTCTTGGGTGGAGTTATGTTGATGGGTCAGAGGTAAAACTTGGTAAAAATAAATATCAGGTTTATTTCAGGGACAAAAAAACTGGAAAATTTCATGCAGTCACAACCCGTTCAATTGTTGATTTGCGAGGGAAAAATGGGACAGATGATTCTTTAGTTCCTGCTGAAGATAAAAGAACGTATGCTGAAAAAGGATTTTCTCAAGTTATGACTGCTGAGCAATTCATGGCACATTTTGGAAATACTGACAATACATTTCCTATGGATCCCTTCATAGGGAAGAAAGTTGCTGTTATTGGGGATGGTGATTATGCAGGAATTGCAGTCGAAACACTCACGTGGAATGCGCCTGATGAGGCGTATGGTGCGTCTACTCCACAGTTGGGGATGGCAAAACGTATACGGTGGCATGGACCAAGAGAAAGAGTCTGTGATGATGTTAAAAATGACAAACGGGCTCGCTATTTTGATATTGTGGATTTCTTCCCTGAAACGCAAGATGAATGGACCACTGATGCGGCTCTTATTCAAACAAGAGAGGGGAAAGTTGCCTCAATTACACAAAGGGGTGGTGAAAGAGTGATAGATTATAATATTACTGATCCGAGCGATATCGTAATTCTTGCAGTTGGTCCGGAAAAAAGACAAAGAGATATGAGATTTAGAAAATTGGCTTCACAACCAAGTATCTCAGTCATTTCAAATACAAGAATTTCAAGAAAAGCAATTGTTGCGAACAAAATTCCGAGGGAAGAAATTTATATAAGTGGTCCAGGAGCAAATCTCCCAATTCCAAGTGATGTCCAAGTGCCTCTAGATCAGAGTCGGGTCGGGGCAAATAGTGTTTCGATTTGGGTAACAGGTGCATCCACCGAGGCACTGGCATTATTACTTGCACAAAAAGACATCAAATAAATTTTTGGAAGTTTGGTATAATCCCAATTAGGCATGGGACAAGAGACTCTGACACCGCGACCGCTTGAAATTGAACGAAAATTTTTACTTGATCATTTCCCAATAAATCTTGAAAATTCTCCCTTTGATTCAATAGAACAAGGATATATTTTTATTTCTGATAGTGAAGAAGTTCGTGTTCGTCACACAATAAATCCCCTTGGAGAAAGTTCATATATTCTTGCACGAAAAACGGGGTCTGGACTTGTAAGAACGGAAGAAGAGGCGGAAATTCAGCAGGATGCATTTGATATCTTGTGGGGAATGACTGAGGGAAGAAGAATTAAGAAAAAAAGATATTATGGCACTGAGGCACTGCATCCAGTGACAATTGATCGATACGAAGGAGCCCTCGACGGACTTGTCGTTGCCGAAGCTGAATTTAAAAGTGAAGAACAGGCAAGAGAATTCCAGCAGCCGTATTTGACAACACGCGAAGTAACAGGAGTTAAGGGATATGGAAATCGGGATCTTGCAGTTGACGGAATGCCGCAAGATCAACAGCCCGATCTTTCTGATACTCCTGAAAAAATTCAGTTGAAATCCGAGAAAATGGCAGAGGTTTTAAGTCGAGTACGATCTCTTGATGCAGAGATTCAGGGATCAAGACCGATACTTATCGGAGTGGGAGGAAGGACAAGCGCTGGTAAGACCACGGCATTTATTTCAAGTATTCAGAGTGCATTTCCCGGAAGGGTGGGTATTATTTCAACTGACGACAGTGCAAAAGGTGCTGAATTCGTTGAGCAGGAAACTCGTGAAGGAAGAGTCGTTAATTATGATCACCCCAACTATTACGACACACCTGATCTTCGAGGAAGAATTGATGGAATAAAACAAGGTGAAAAAGTAAAGCTTCCCGTATTTAATTTCAAAAAAGGGAAAGGTGAACCTGATGGTGAGCGGGATTATGTGCCAGCTGATATTTTGATTGTTGAAGGGCTCTATGCACTTTCACCTGATCTGATTGGTTTATATGATATTAAAGCATTTGTTGATATTAGTCTTCATGGAAGTATCATGAGGCGTCTCATGCGTGATATTCACAGAACCAATCAGAGTCCCAATGAAATCCTAAGAAATTATCTAGATGTTGTTGAGCCAATGTATCAAGAGTATATTCGTGGTTCTCAAGAAGATGCAGAATTTGTAATTGAGAACGAGTATGATCCCGATATTGAATCAGATAGAGCTGGAATGTCAGAACAGCAGGTAAAGTTTAACTCTTCTGTTTCTGATAGATCATTTAATTCACTTGGGGCGCAGCTGGTTGCTGTGACAAGGCAAGATGATATTTATTTTGAATTCGATAAAGACACAGGACTTTCAGGTGAATCATTAAGAATTAGGCGTGAAGGCGGAGCAAATTTTCTGGGATACAAAGGCCCATTGAAAGAAAGTGCTGCCGGAGTACGAGCACGAAATAAATTTGAGGCCAGAATTTCTGACGAAGATGCTGATGTGATAATTGCAGCATCGGGCAGAGAAAAAAAGAGAATCTTAAAAAATAGAGAAATACGGGTGGTTGCCGGGATTGAGATGATGATAGACACAGTAAAAAAAATTGAAAATGGACAAGAGACAGAATTGGGGAATTTCATTGAATTCCATCTCCCAAATGATACAAGTGAAACTATCGAGAAAATGCGAGCAATTTGTCAGGCTTTGGGTATTGAGCCCGAAACACAAGTAGATATGTCTTATTCTGAAATGTAATTTCGAATAAAATCTTTCCTGTGATGAATGGTTTTCCCAAATTTCACAAGCGCTTCTCTGTGAGATGAGGTTCCGTACCCTTTATTTTCTTCCCATTTGTATTCAGGAAACTTTTTTGAGAGTTCCTCCATGTGTCTATCGCGCGCAACTTTGGCGATAATTGAGGCTGCTGCGATTGTAATACTAAGCCTGTCGCCATGAACAAGTGGAGTTTGGTTTGGAAATTCATATTTATCGATTTCGAATGCATCTGTTAGGATGTGGGTTGTATTTGGGGGATTTTCAGCAGCAAGTTTGACAGTCAAAGTACGTGAAGCATACTCAAATCCTAATTTGCCCGCCTTCCCAACACCGATTTTATTGATATCCTCAACAGATATGCTGGTTACTGTGCAGAAAAGGGCGGTTTTTTTAATATACTCAGTTAAGACTTCTCGGCGTTTTTTTGATAACAATTTTGAGTCATTAATTCCATTTTGCAATATTTCATCTAATAAATCATTTTGCATATTATTTGGGAAAATAACCCCTCCTATATACATCGGCCCTGCAAATGCTCCGCGGCCTACCTCGTCAATGCCTATCACGAATTTATTATCTTTCCAGTGTTTTAACTCATGTATAAAAGTGGGAAACGCCATATTACTGATTTATTCTAACGTTTATATTATAATCCACATGAAATGAATAAGATTGAAATGTTGTCAGCTGATCCTGGATTTTTTGCCAGATGCGATGCCCTGACCGATATGGAACATCAAGCGCCTGCGTTAAGTGTTGCAGACATTTTTGTAAGATCTGGGGTGGAGATGATATTGGATTGGGAACGGTGGAGTGACGGCGGCAGGGTACGCGGGAGAGGTGAATATATTTCAAAGCAAAAGCAACTAGGTATGGGTCTGTCTGCTGTTACTGTCGGATCGTCTATAAGGCAGATTTACGATACAATTGTTTCCGGTGAATTCGATCCATCTTTTTTTGTAGATGATATTAATCGCAGACTTGTTGATTCTCGTTGGCATATTATGAATCCTGAATGGTTTGCAACCCTTGGAACTGAGAGGCTTGGGCGAGCACAATTACTTGAAATGGCACAAGAAGCAGATATTGATCCGACATTTGCGACACATCTGCGAAATCCCAGACTATTACCAAGGTTGTTTAACAAATTATTCAATGAAACAAATATTAATAGGTATGTAGTGCCTGCAATAGACAGATATCAAGATCTTGCATGGCAAGTAGCATACCCCAGAACTACTGAATATACAAATAAAGGAGACCAGGCAAAATTTCTTGAAGGAATAGATAATATTATTTGGAATACAGAAGACATAATTGATGATAGGGTTTATGAGCGGTACCAGCATGAAGAGCAAGTGCGCCAGAGTTCTATTGGCTGGAGTCAGGATGATGGTTCACGAAGGGTATTTCTTATTCGTGATGGAAAATACACTGAGCCCTCTTTGTCAGGATTTTGACTTGAGAAAGTCAAGATTAGGCTGAATTGATAGGATATTATTGTCGTTATGGCTGCAATACAAGAAATGGGGTACAACATTCCACGACCCCATCTCGAACTTCTTTCAAGGCGTGAACTGGCAGGGCTCTTTCCCGAGGTGGGAAGAGTTCGTAATGCATGGGAATTTATGGCTGCAGGAATCGCAGTTGAAGCAAAAATGGAAGCGTTTCATGCAGGGACTCCTAAAATGGCCGCAGAGCGTGGTGAAGACCCAAAACTTTTTAAAGATAATCTCATTTGGACACTTGATGGATTTGCTGCTGAAAGACTTGCTCGTGGATTTGAACTTACAGATTGGAGAACATATGTCGAAAGCTGCGAGGGGCATAAAGAGAAAAAGGCGGCAAAATTAGGAAGAGAACCTAAAATGCTTAGGGGTTATTATGGAAATGAATCAAAATATGAGATCGATGTGGATCTTGATCCAATCGAGGGGACAGATGCAACAGCCGATAACATGCCAGGGGGAATGGTTTTCGGCGCGATTAGCACACCTCGAGGTATTATGAGTACTCCCAAAGACGAAGTAGCATTCGGTGGCAATGGTGAAGACATTGATTATATGGATAAATTATTCGCTCCACCACGTCTTGCAGGAGAGATTTCACTTGAACAATCACCTTTTGAAAATCTTGTTATTGCTCAAAAGGTATACGGAATAGATCCAGCAAACATCGTCGTAACCTACCTTAATAGACCACGAAATCAAGATATAATCGATGCAATTCGTGAGTTTGGTGCAACAGGTAACCCAATAAATGCTGGAGATTTGGCACCGGGACTTCGGGCTTCTCGTGAACCAGCTAAAGACGGAAAACTGCATCTGCTGAGAGGAATTGGTGGGTTACAAGAAGGTGTTGGTGTTGCAGCTGCTGGGAAGGCGTGGGGATCAGTTGCTGAAGGAAGAATTGTGAGAGTTAGGAAAGATGGAGACAGAGAATTATATATTCCAGACCAAAAGGTTTTAACTGTTAATGATCTTATTCCTGGGGAAGCAGATCATTCTTTGGCTATTTTTGCTGCAATTACTGATATTCCCGAATTTGGAATGAGAGGTGTCGATTTTGATAGACATACTGTCATGACTTTTGCTGTAGACCAGAATGATGAACGCGGATTTAGAATTAATGAAATGGACTACAGAGAACTCCTTGCCGCATAAATTAAAGAATTTCTTTTTTAGCACCATGTCCTTCTGTTTGTGTTCTATTGCCTTCCACAGCTCTGTGAAAGAACATTGAAATATCTGATGTCCAGGCAAGACTTTGTGCAAGTGTTTGATCATAACCTTCACCCAGAATAAAGTGTTCATACTCAGATTGCGATACATCTCCCCGGATCGCTGATTCTAAAAGCTCAGAATATGCTGCGTCTTGAGCAAGACATGCATCAAATCCATCTCCAATTGATGTGCCGCCAAAATTTTCTCTAAATATTCTTGCGATATTTCTTTTTGTATCGTCGAATTCTCCTGCATTGTTGGTTTGGGGAATACCAAGGGTCCGAAGTGTTCGTCTTCCTATAGAAATTGGCGCCTCAAGGGCGCGTTGGAGAGTTGCGATTTTTCTTTGTGGATCAGTAAGAAATACACCATCGCGGAATTTTCTTAATTTTGAAGCTAAATACGAAGTATTTACTGATACAATGTCAGGACTATTTGGTTTAATAATGTCTGCAGGGCGATCGCCCACTACATTCTGGTCATCTACATGACTCATGTGCACAAGAAAATCTGAATCCATTGTGTGTAGAATTGTTTCTGCAAAATCCAGGGGAATTAGTATTGGTTCCATTGGCACAAAGAAAGCGGCTTCAATAAGTCTTTTGTGATCACGTATTCTATTTGGGATTGTATAATCTGTTGTTACCAAAACAAGATCAAAATCGCTTCTTCTCGTTGCTGTTCCAGAGGCAACAGATCCAAAGACTTGGCCTCCTACAATTTCGCCATTCCGGTGCATGCTCTGCATCCATTCAAGAGTTATATGTTTTGCCACATCAAATGAATCAGGATTTGGGATTTTTTTATCCTCTATTTCTTTAAATGTAAAAACTCTTCCCATAGTGAGCGTATGATACCATAAAGTATTGATATTTTTGATATTCTATAGATATGTCTGCAATTTCGGTTTCACATCTAACAAAAAACTTTAAAGTTCATAAAAAAGAAGCGGGATTCGGAGGATCGCTCAAGTCATTTTTAAATAGAAAATACGAGGTTTCTGAAGCTGTAAAAGACATTTCTTTTGAAATCGAGGAGGGTGAATTAGTCGGATTTATTGGTCCAAATGGGGCAGGAAAAACAACAACTCTAAAGTGCCTTTCAGGTCTTTTGTACCCAAGTTCTGGAAAAGTTGATGTTCTTGGGTATACACCGCAAGAAAGAAAACACGCATTTTTACGCAGTATTTCACTTGTCATGGGGCAAAAATCCCAGCTTTGGTGGAATTTGCCACCGCTTGAGACATTCTTATTGAATAAAGAAATTTATGAATTAAAAGAGAATCAGTTCAACAAAACACTGAATACGCTAGTTGAAATGCTGGATTTGCGCGATATCCTAAAGATTCAAGTAAGAAAATTATCCTTGGGACAAAGAATGAAATGTGAACTTGTGGCCTCACTCCTCCATCAGCCAAAAATTCTTTTTCTTGACGAGCCAACAATAGGTCTTGATGTTGTGATGCAGGATGTGATGCGAAATTTTGTGAGGGACTATAACAAGGAATTTGGTGCGTCGATAATGCTCACATCGCATTACATGAAGGATGTAGAAAGGCTTTGTAAAAGGGTTATTGTTATTAATAAAGGGTCGGTTCTTTTTGATGGAGATTTAGTAGATCTGACTAAAAAATACAGAAAAGAAAAACTCGCAAAAATTGAATTTGAAAATGTCCTTGATGAAAAAAGAATTTTAGAATTTGGAAAAATTCAGAAAAGAAATAATAATCAAATTGAAATACTTATTCCCCAAAAAAATATTCAAGATTTTGCAGGGTTTGTTTCTACAAATAAGAATGTGTTGGATTTTTCAATTGATGATATTCCAATCGAGGATGTGATCGGACAAATTTTTAAAGGCAATGAGTAAGACGATAGCACTGGCTCGTGTTTCTTTTTCCACATACTTAACGTATCGGGCGACATTTATTTTTTGGAGATTTAGAAACCTTATTTCTTATCTTGCATTGATAGTATTTTGGCAGGCTCTTTTCTCTTCAGGGAATGAAATTTTTTCCTATACAAAAAATGAAATGATGACGTATGTTGTTGGAATCGGATTCATTTCAAATGCAATCCTTTCAAGTTTTAGTGGTTATATTGCTGAGCAAATTCGCAGTGGTGAAATTACAAAAGATCTTATGCTCCCAATTAGCATTTTTAAAAAACTTTTTGTTGAAGACTTGATTGATAAAGGATTTAATATTATTTTTTTTGTACCTGAAATGGTATTTTTATCAATTGTTTTTCATATAACTCCAATCATGCCGGATAGTATTTTAACAATTGGAATTTTTATAATATTTCTTCTGTCGGCAATGTTTTTGTTCTTTTACTTGAATGTATTTTTATCTTTGACAGCTTTTTGGACAGATGATGTATGGGCTGTGAGATGGCTTTTTGGCGTAATACTTTTTGATTTCTTCTCAGGCCTGTATTTTCCGTTAGATGTTCTACCGCATTGGGTATTAAATGTTATTCGTTTTACGCCATTTCCGTATTTGGCATATTTTCCTATGAAATTATGGCTTGGGGACATTTCAACAACTCAGGGAATCCAAGCTGTGGGTATTACCATGTTTTGGGGAATTCTCTTTTACTTTATCGCAACAAAGCTTTTTAAACGAGGTGTAAGAGATTATGGAGCATTCGGAAATTAAATGAAAAAAATCATGCATTTATTTAGAGTTTGGAGGCGAATCGCATCTTTGTCTTTGCAGGATCACACTCTTACATTGTGGAGTGCGGGATCTTTTTTAATTGGAAAAGTAGTAAAGTTCGTACTCTTTTTCATATTTTTGTATTCTGTTCTTTCAGAGGCAGGATCTTTGGCTGGGTATACCCGTGAACAAATAATTGTATTTTTTCTTGTTTTTAATATCGTGGATATCTCATCACAATCAATATTTAGGGGTGTGTATGATTTTAAAGGGGAAATTATTTCGGGAAACTTTGATTATCAATTGCTAAAGCCTTTGCCGTCATTTTTTCGTCCGCTTTTTGGTAAAGCAGATATTGCAGATATGCTGACACTTGTTCCTTTATGGATAACTTTTTTGTATTTTGTTTTGAAAAATGGCATTGTTGAAAATCCAGCTTATTATTTTATTTTCGGTTTGGCAATTTTACAAAGTATGATTGTAGCCTTTGCATTTCATTTATTTGTATCTGGAATTGGTGTTATATCAACAGAAGTAGATCACATAATTTGGGTGTATCGTGATCTTATCGGGATGGGTAGATTTCCAACTGATATTTACTCAAAATTTATTCAGTTTGGACTTACTTTTTTTGTTCCTGTTATTGTTCTTATTACAATTCCCGCCAAAGGTCTTATGGGAATTCTCACAATTCCGACAATGATGATTTGCTTTACAATTACAGTAGTATTTCTCATTTCTAGTATTTGGTTTTGGAAAAAATCTTTAGGATTTTATACTAGTGCGAGTTCGTGATTATGAAGAAGAATGCAGGTGGTATTATTTTTATAGTTATTCTGGTTATGTTTACTGGAATAATATTTAGAAAAGTTTTTTTTGCATCAAAAATTCCTTTTCCCTCCAATCTTCAAATGGCATTTTTTGCTCCATGGGTGTCATACCCAACAAGGGAGTATCCAAGTGGTCCACCTGCCAAACCGCTTGGTTTTGATAACATTAAAATTTACTATCCAGTTCGAAATCTTATAACAGAAATTGTAAAAAATGGACAATTCCCATTATGGAATCCCTACACGTTTTCTGGAACTATGCTTCATGGGACATTTCAGGCAGGAGTTTTTCATCCTGCATCGTTTCTTTTTTATATACTTCCTCAAATTGATGCATGGACAATAATAATTATTTTACAGCCAATTCTTACTGGTTTATTTACCTTTTTATATCTAAGAGGGAGAAACCTTTCTACTAGATCAAGTATTTTTGGGGCACTTGGATACGCATTTTCAGGAATTATGGTGGTGTGGTGGGAAGAGATGTTTATTGGGGTGTATTCGATCCTTTTTTTGCCACTGATTCTTTTTGCCATAGACAGGTTAAGAACAAAATTCACATTGTGGAGATATCTGCTTTTGGTAACAGCAAGTCTTGCAAGTCTATTTTCAGGCTGGTTTCAAGGGACTTTTTACGTATGGGCTTTTGCTGGTTTTTATATAGTTGCATTATTTTTAAGCGATAAAAAGAAGGATCTAAAAAAAATGGTACTGATTGTTTCGGGTTTATTAAATGCAATTGTTCTTGGTTCTATTCAGCTTTTGCCAGGAATTGAATCATATTTTGAATCTGTAAGAAGAGTAAGTGATGTGAAGGGAATGTTTGATGAATATTTAGTATCTCTAAATCACCTTATTACATTTGTTGCTCCGGATTATTTTGGTAATCCTGCAGTTCATAATTATTATGGGAAAGGATTTTATCATGAGCAGGTTTTATATGTTGGTATTCCAATTTTTCTTTTCGCACTGTATGAGATTTATCATTTTCGCAATAATAGCATTCATAATACTTTTTTTAAAATTTCTACTGTTGTTGTATTATCATTAGGTTTTGCTCTTCCTACAACATGGTTATTTTTGTATTATTTAAAACTTCCTTTTCTTTCGGAAATGAATCCTTCAAGAATATTTTTTATTTCTTCTTTTGGATTTAGCGTATTAGGAGCCTATGGTCTTGAAAGATTTTTTAATTCAAAAATACACATTAAGCCTGTTCTTTTCGCTGTTTTGTTAGCTGCCGTATTAATACTTTTGGGATGGCTTCTTGTGCTGCTGAACCCGCCCGAGCGGCCTGACAGAGCAGCAATGATAATGCGCAACATGCTGCTTCCATCAGCTATTTTTATAGGGTGTGTCTCTCTTTTTGCAGCAGCTTTTCTTGAAAAAATTAAAAAGTTGACATATTTTGGTTTTGTTATTGTAGCAATTGGAGGGATTCTTTATTTCACTAATAAATATTTATACTTTTCTGAAAGAAAATTTATTTTTACAAATGTTGCAGTATTGGAACAGCTTCAAAAAATATCAGGAATTGATAGATTCTGGTCGGTAGGCGGCGGTCACATCCTCAGTAATATTGGGATTTACTATCGTCTTTTTTCACCCGAAGGATACGATTCTTTCAACATTGGAAGATATAATGAATTAATTTATTCTTCACACACTAATGGCATTCTGTCTTATGAAATGCCTCGCGCAGATGTTCTTATCTATCAGGCGAAAAATATGGAGGAAGTCGTTCAGAATCATTACAGACTCAGAATGCTCTCTCTTACGGGAACTAAATACATTCTGGCAAAAAGCGAACAGGTGCATATGGAAGGGTTGCCATTTGAAAAAATATGGTCAGATCGTACATATGATATTTTTGAATATAAAAAAGTGATCCCCCGGATATTTATTGCAGAAGCATTTGTTGTGGAATCGGATCAACAAAAAATTCTCAATTATTTATACTCACCAAATTTTGATTTATCAACGCTAGTATTGGAGGAAAACCCAGGCGTTAATGTTACAAACACAAAAAACATGTGGAGTGTCCAAAATGTAAAGTACGATTCTGCAAAAATTTCTATGACAGCCACAACAGATAAAGATGCACTCTTATTTTTATCTGATGCGTATTATCCAGGATGGAAAGCCTTTGTTGATGGTAAAGAAGTAAAAATTTACAGAGCCCACTATGCCTTCAGATCAGTTGTTGTTCCAAAAGGAAAACATACAATTATTTTTTCATATGAGCCGAAAAGTTTTACATATGGAATGATAGGTTCTGGAATTGGAATTATTGTGTTGTGTTTTTTGATGGCGGGTATTTATAAGAAAAAACTTAGTGGGTAAATGCGTCTTCGAGCGTGATGTCTTTTTCTTTTTCAGACAAAGACATGATCCAGCATATCCCTGTAAAAATAGCCGCAAGAAGAAAAGGGGATGGAATTGAAATCTTTTGTGCAACTAGGCCCCCAATGAGCGGTCCAATAATATTTCCGATTGAAACATAGGATGCATTCAGTCCCTGAATTGAGCCTTGAGATTTCATGTCAGTTTGTTTGGAAATAATCGTCTGGATAAGGGGGCCGACAAATGAATTGGCTGTTGCGAAAAGCGCAACAATTACAAGGTAGGATGTTAACGTTTTAGAGAAAAAGTATGCAACAAAAGAAAGTGTGATAAAGAAAAGTGCAACAGTAAAAGGTTTGAGATCACCGAACTTTTTCACTGTTCGCTGAATAAGAAGCATTTGCGTAACAATTCCGATAACGCCAATCATCGTAAAAATAATTGAAATTTCTTTTGCTCCAACACCAATTACTTTTACTAAAAATGGCTGGTATGCAAATATGAGTATTCCAAATGCGGTGTTATACAGAAGTGAAATTTGAAGGGTTTTGCCTACTGCAGGATGGACTAGTGTTTTGGCAAGAAGCGGAATATCAAAGAGTTTGCCTTTTCGCACTTCGCCCATGTGCTGATTGGTCTCTGGTAAAAATATCATTGTTACAACAACCGAAATTGCCGCAATTACTCCTGCAATAATAAAAGGAAGCGCGGGATTGATTCCTACAGTAAATGCTGAAATTGCGGGACCAAAAAAGAATCCAAATCCAAACGCTGCGCCTAAAATTCCAAATCCCTTTGCACGTGACTTAGCGTCCGTTGTATCAGAAATTACTGCTGAGATTACAGGAATATTTCCTGCTGTTATTCCATCAAGGGCTCGGGAAAGGAAGAGGAAGAGCGCGCTTGGTGCGAATGCTGCCATAAAAAATGAAAGTGATGTTCCGGCAAGTGAAAGAACCAGCATTGGCTTGCGTCCGTATTTGTCAGAAAGCCTTCCGATTATTGGGTTTGAAATAAATGCACACAAGGAAAAAAGTGCAAAAAGAAGTCCATTTTGAAAATCACTGAGGCCAAATTTATGAGAATATGAATAAAGGATAGGAATAATAATTCCATACCCAATTGAGTTCACCACAGCAATTAAAGCAACGATTAAGAGATTTCGGGACATCCATGTATTATCTGAAATATCGGGTCCCATTACAAGTCCTATATGGAAATATGCCTTTACAAATTAAGTGCCTGCGATAAAAAGGGATCCTACCAAGAGGGCGCCAAAGAAAAACCCCCACGATAGAATAAGTGATTCGACTTGACGTGATCTCGAAAAGATAAGTGGTATAAGTGATTCGATTATAAATGAAAGCAGAATTGAGGTAAGTGATAGAAGTATGTCGAGTCCAGCCTGTCCTTGAGGAGTAAATGGAAAGTAGGTAAAAAGAAGATATTTGACAGTTAGATATCCTCCAATTGCAATTCCAATGCCTATTATCCCGCCCGCCAGAGCCATAAGTCTCCAGTCTCCTTTTGGAATATCTATTTTTCGTGTGGGTTCTGCATTTTCCGCGACAACTTCCCTGTCTGTCAAAGGATTTTTTTCTTCATCAAAACGGCCTTGGGAAGGAATAGAGGGAATTATATCTTCCATACTCTAAGAATACACGCGAAAAAGTAAGAGTGCAAATTGTTATTTGTAGGAGGTGCCTTTTTCAGACATGAGTGATGAGAGAATTTGTATTGCCAGCCAGATGATAGTGAATGTGATATAAACCAATATTCCGAATATTATTAAAAAGATCTTTGTGTTTTTATGATTCATTGATATTGAGAAGCTCGGATATACGTCTGACATTCCATTCAAGTACATGAATTTGGCGATGTAGAGTCTTGACCCATCGCGGACAAGTTCAAAAGCGGTTTCTGAATATTTTCCAGTAAAAAGAACATAGAATGAATTGAATGTTGTCGCAAGACTTCCTGCATACATTACTGCAGATGCCCAAAATGAAAATGGAATCATTGCACAGCTTCTAATTACAAAACCAAGGATTGGAATTGCATAGAGTTTATTGGGATTTAC
>CAZFJW010000034.1:0-13796 GCA_964519355.1 uncultured Gammaproteobacteria bacterium
ACTTCATAGAACTCCCGAAAAACCTTCTTCCTGGGGGCTATTATGCCTCAATTTTATACCAATCCTCCCCTGCCAAAGATACAAATTCCAATACACAAGTTAAAACCCAGCTTGGAACTCTTATATATCTCACAGTGGAAGGTGACTATCTAAGAGATGCATTCTTAAAATCATTTAATTTACCCTCATTTCAAGAGAAAGGTCCGATCAAACCCTCTTTTGAGATCCAAAACGGAGGAACAATTCACATTCGTCCAAAAACCAAACTAAAAATTAATTCATTTATGCACGATGAGGTAACAATTGAGCCCACTGAACATAATATCTTCCCTGGAACTGCATTTCTATACGAAACTGAATATGGAACAAAAAATATGATAGGACTCTATACTGTAGATCTTGAGGCAAGTTATGGAGATCTCGAAGGACAAAAAATAACTTTTCAACGGACCATCCTTGTATTTCCATGGAAAATAGCACTTCTGATACTTTTTATAGGAAGTGGAATTATATTCTTAGGAGGAGCATTTCTACACTCACAAAGACAAAAAAATCAATCAGTCATGCCTAACAATGGAATTCCTCATTCATTCCCTACTCCTAAATCTTAGAATCAATTAAGAAGAGCTTCTTCTTGAGGATAATTTGTGCTTAATCCTTCTGTTTTTTGATGATGAAGAAGAGGCAGTATAAACCGTATGGTCGTTCCCCTTCCCTCATCACTTTCAATCCAGATTCTTCCATGATGTGCATCAATAATCTGCTTTGATATATAAAGCCCAAGACCAGTTCCACCTTTCTGAAGCTGGCTATTTACTTGCTGATATCGGGAAAATAGCGTAGGAATTTTTTCAGGTGGAATACCAATCCCATTGTCTGATATCACCACTTCAACACTTGTCCCCGAAACTTTAGAGCTGATCTGAATCTCTCCACCCTCGTGTACAAATTTTATGGCATTTGATATTAAGTTGGTAAGTACCTGTGATATACGCTCTTTATCAAAGTAGAATGCCCCAAGACTCGGATCAAGATTATTCATTATCGAGATATGCTTTTCCTCGGCCAATGAGCTTAAAAGATCAATCTCGTCAAGAATTACACTGTTGAGATTGTCTTCATGGAGCGATATCGAGAATCTTCCAGATTCAATTTTTGCCGCATCAAGAAAGTTTGAGATATCCCTGAGCATTCGCTCGGTTGAAACGCTTACTCTGTGAATCATCTTTTGCCTCTCACCCTCATCCAAAGTACCCTTTTGGAGAAGAGCTGCAGCACCCTTGATTGAAGTCAGTGGAGCGCGGAGTTCGTGAACCATGATATTCATTGATTGCTCCCTCAAGGAAGACAATTGTTTTTCGCTCGTAATATCCTGCATAGTAATTGAAATCCCAATAATTTTGTCCATTACGGCATAATTTACGGGGCGAATGAAGAACTTGAAATGTTTTTGTTTTAATTGGATATCTTCTCGAACAATCTCTTTTCGCTCAAGCAATGCCTCCTTCACAAGATCAATGATCGAAACGTATGAGTTCAATGTATCAATAACCATGTCTGCAGTAGGACTAAGTGGAAGATCAAGAAACTCTATAGCAGCCCTGTTGATGCTCGCAAGATTTATTCCATCGTCTTCAAAAAGGAAAAGAATCGCACCAGCAGATAAATTCATAATAAGTGAATCTGTCTTTACTCTCTCTATATCAAGAAGTGAATCTAGGCGTTCGAGTGAGGTAATTGACTGATTCACTATCCGATTAAGCATAGTAAGATCCTCCTCTGTATATGCTTTTTCAAGATGAGAAGATACAGCAATTATTCCGACAAACTGCTCCTTTAAGATCAGTGGAACTGTAATAAATGATGCAGGGAGCACGCTTGAAGCAAGAGTATTCGTTGAAAGCTGCAGTGTCTGAGAACGTGTCTCATCCACTTTAATCTCCTTCGTATGAGCATCTATATTGTGAATAGAAGAGAGAATTTTTCGCTCAAGTTCTTCAAAGTAGAGTTCTGCCACTGGCTGACGGGGAAATGTGTGAAGATGTATTTTGTCCTGCTCTATTATCGCGTATGAAACAGTGGTTACATCGATCACCCGCTCAACAGTCGTTGCAATAATTTCTGCAATATCGAAAATATTCATCGAAAGGCCAATTTTTTCCTGAAGAGATCCGAGAACCTCCAATTGGTAGGCGTGGCGGGAAAGTTCTTTATTTTGCTTTATTAGGAGTTTTTTTGATTTCTCTTCTCGATATGAGAATAGCACCGCGAGAGCTGCGCAGGATATTCCAAAAAGTGCAAATCCAAGAAGAATCATAGCAGCTAAAGCGTATCATAAATAGCTCTAAAAAGACCACAATGGAGTAAATATAAAAGGACAAACAGGTATTACTGATTATACTGTTTGATCATTTCGTTTAGTTTTTCAACTGAGCCTTGTTTGGGAGAATCTTGGGCTGGATTGTCTGAGGGGCCTGACTGACCTGACTCTGCCGATACCCTATTGTCCAGCGCTTGAAGAGCTTTTTCTATAGCATCACTGCCGGCATGCTTAAATGGCTCTTCAGGAGAAAGAGCTACAAGCTCATCTTTCTCAAGATGTGATACATCAGGTGACACACCGCCCTTTTCATCTAAAACAGCAGGCTCGATAGTTTTTATCTCACTTTCTGAATTCTCAGTTTGTTCAGCTTCTGGCATATCAAAAAGCAAACCCTTCACGATCTCATGAGAAAAATCTAAAAAGACTGTAATTATTTGATTTAGTATTTTTTCGTCATCACCGGTAAGATTTATGAGTCTCCCAGTATCATCAAGCTGTACTTCAACAATAGGCAGGAGGAGACTGCGGACTTTTGAAATCCCCAATATCTTGATTTGTTTTTGGATTATAGCCTCAATATGTGACCTATGCATGGGTTGATCAACGAGAAAGTATATCTCTTACTTTTTCTATAAAATCTTCAGGAGTTATTTGATATTTAAGAATATAGTCGACCGCGCCGGCATTAAGTGCACCTTTGATCATATCATCATGACCAAAATTTGAAAGCATTGTAACTGGAATATTTTTAGTCTTTTCATCGCTTTTAAGAATTTTTAAGATCTCATTTCCTGATAAGTCTGGAAGCATCTGGTCAAGAATGAAGAGGTCGTATTGATTTTGTTTTGCAAGAGTAAGTCCATCACGAGCATCTCCAGCAGTATCAACTTCATACCCACCCTGACTCAGAGATATTTTAAAAACCTCTGCAATATCCGGCTCGTCATCAATTAATAAAATCCTTGCCATACTCACAGGCTAACAGAAATAATCTAAAAATACAATATATTTACTATGGGTTGATTATTCTAGTCCTAAGTGCTATAATCTTAAACCTATGCCAAACTTAGAAGCCCGTGATTTTTCTATAAACCCCAAAGAGGGAGATGGAGAGCCTCATTTATCTAGAACGTTTTTAAGCGAAGTATTCCCTCAAGACTACTCTATCAATAACTATATGCTTGGAATTACTGCAGTTCACGGTAATGAACCGCTTATTATGTGTGCTGCAATTGGTGATGAAATCAATTCAAAACTCTCAAGATTAGGCTTGAGGCAAGCACGAATTGTTCTTCCTTCTATGTACGGCGCAAGAACCGGACAAATATTACGTGAAGAATTTCCCGATTCAGCAGACAATATTTTTCTATCTGAAGAACTTGGTGAAATATTAAAAAAGACAGAGTTTGGGAAAGAAGGATACAATGCCCACCTTCAATCCGTTGCGCTTAACCAACCTCAGGTTCAGCATGAGCTTCTGGAATTTTTATCACGCCCATTTCGTGCCCAATCACTGCTTGGTAATGTTGCTGAATTTGAACCTGGAGGTAAAAAACTTGATTTAAATGCCGGAGCAAATGTTGTCGGCTCGTCTGAAAGAGATTCGCACTTCGTCTTTCCCGTAAAACTGTCGGATTTGCTTACAGGAGTTGATGATGATCCTGAAATTCATGGATTCTTTGACTCTAATACGGTGCAACAAGTACAAATTCATGCAGAAGAAATGGAGCAAAAATATCGCTCAGTTCTCATCCCATATGTCCACACTTTTTCCTTCAAGCCTGGTTTTAATACGGAAGGTGTAACATTTACTCCTCCACTTAAAAAACCAAGGTCTTGGGAAGCATTACCACCATCCCCAAAAGGTGGGGTATATATAATGATTTCAGGTTCAGAAGTAGGACGGGAGGCAACAGAGTATGTTGCACGCAAGCTCAATAACGATGGCCATGAAGTGTACCACCCTTCCTGGATGAATTTGGATTTCGGCAAGCCTGCAATGCCTGATGCATTATTTCACTCTGAAATAAGAGCAGTTATGGGTAGAATGGGATGGGGAATCGGATGGATGAGCCAAGTTGCAAGAAAGCCGTTCATTGCTACGCCTCATCTATGGTTTGATAACCCTGAAATACACTTTAATATCAAGTCAATAGAAGCAACAGGTATTGGAATGGTTTTTGAAGCAAGGCCTGATCTTATAGAAAAAGCAACGAGTCTAACACCAAATATTGAAGCAATTGAGCGCAAGATGAGGGGTGAACTTGGAATTGATAAAGACATGAATGGAATTACTTTCTCGGCAAATGAGATTCTTAGAGCAGAATATCAAGCAAGGACACAATAACACTTTATTTCAAAACAAATTTAATATTGCCCTCTTCATCTGTCCTTCTTATTTCAACCGCATTATCCTTAAGTAAATTAATAACTTCTGCATGTGGATGGCCATATCTATTCTTCTTTCCAGACGATATAACAGCAATCTTAGGTTTAAAGGTATTAAAACTTTCCTTATTCAATCCTGTCTTTGAACCATGATGCGGAACCTTCAGAACTTCCACTTCTCTTCCAAGTCTATTGAGTATTGGGTTTAGAACCTCATATGAAGAATCTCCTGTAAATAAGAAATCATAATTTTTATAAGATAATAATTGTACTAGAGAGCTATTGTTATCCTCTATCAACCCAGGATTATCAATCGGACCAAGGGTTTTAATTGCTATTCCATCTTCTATCTTATATTTATCATTAACATCAATATCGTCTATATCTATATTTTTATCCTTAAATATCATCATATAATCTTTAACATCCTGTCTTTTGGTATTTACAGTTGAAACAGCGATCCTTTTTACATCATACCTATTGACGATATCAACTACTCCTGCAACATGATCAAGATTAAAGTGAGATAAAATTATAAGATCAATTTTGCGATCCCAAAATGGCATATTTGCACCAATACAATTTAGAATTGACGAATCAGGGCCCGCATCTATTACAATATCATGCTTTTTAGGGGTCCTGATGTACGCCCCATCACCTTGCCCCACATCACAAAAAGTAACAACTAGCTGGTCTTGTGTCTTAAAAGATTGAACTACCCATGTTATAAGTAAAAAAGACAAAGCAAAAACTGGAATAACTATTATTTTTTTCATCTCCGTAACTTAAGGATAATTGAGAGCAAAATAAAGTAATAACCCAGAACAAATAGTAATGGAATTTGTTGATTTATACTAAAGGCAGGAAAGATATTAGAAAAGAACCCAGATACTATTAAAATATAATGTAAGAGAGGATATACTAACCAAAGTACTGGAACTGCAAAAAAATTACTAAATAAGATGATCAGAGCCCCCAAACCACCCAGTATAGTCACTATGGGAATAGTCCATAAA
Source organism: uncultured Gammaproteobacteria bacterium (assembly GCA_964519355.1). Classification (GTDB taxonomy): domain Bacteria; phylum Patescibacteriota; class Microgenomatia; order Levybacterales; family GWA1-39-11; genus CAZBEA01. The sequence goes on from CAZFJW010000034.1 coordinate 5,728, forward strand.
ACGAATATATTAGCAAAAAGTGAAAATGGAGTAAAAGTTTGGAAATGATAGAGAAGCAATGGAAATAGTGAGATGTATGCAGCAAGTGTTATCGATAAATCCTCTTTCAATATTCCTTTTGAGAGTAATGTAACCCTTTTGAGAACTGGATCAAGTAATAAAATTCCAAGAGTTGCCATGAAAGAAAGCTGAAATCCGATATCAAAGACTATGTATGGGTTGATCAAAATTAATAAAAATCCTGTTATGCCAAGTCCCCACAATGCATATGTTTGCCTTCCCAGGAACAATGCAAAGTAAGTTATCATTCCCATTACTGCTGCCCTCTGAATCGAAGGAGATAATCCAGAAAGAATTGCATATATTCCTATTCCAAGAATTGAAAATATAATTGCCTTACGTCTTCCAATAATCCCAAGCAATGATAGATAGATAGCTCCCCCAACGATACTCACGTTTGTCCCAGACGCCGCCACAATATGCATAAGACCAGTTCTTGCAAATTGATCCCGTGTGGTTTTATCAAATCCGCTATCATCTCCGAGCACAATTCCAATTAGCAGATCTGACTCAGGTGAAGGCAGGGCCTGTCTTATTCTCAGAAAAATAGTATTTCTCAGAGAAGCAAAAAATTTTATAAATACATTTTTACTCGAATTTTTGCTGATTGTAGGATTATTCAGCTCAAAATACGAAATTAATTTTCCATTGTTTTCAAACTGTTTCTGCTTAACTTCCCCTGAAACTAAAATTGGATCACCATAGAAATATTGAGGAACATGAGGGGAAACAATTCTAATACCTTGCAATTTAAATACCTGACTTCCCCCTACCACTTTAGGGTTTTCTAAAATATACCCATTAAGAACTACACTCTGACCATCACTATAAATAATCTTTTCTAAAAAAATAAGCCTTACTAACAAGGCAATTAAGAGAATGCCAAGTAACCCCGCTCTCATTTAGTAGACCGAAATCATATCTTTAACCTTATCAAATGTTTTTTGGCCTAATACTTTCTTACTTACGAGCTCTCCAATCTCTGTATAAGGCCGATTGCTTATAATTTTTTCAGCTGTAACCATGCCAATAGCCGGAAGTGTATCTAATTCGCCACTTGGTGCAGTATTGATATTTATTGTGTTAGAGCTTGTATTTATTCCAGCTACGCTCTTTTGACTATTTGTATTCTCCTTCGGAATAAAAAGCTTTGTTCCATCAGTTAATACTTGAGCTAGATTGAGATATTGGGAAATATATTCCCTATCAGCCTCAGAAGAAAAACCCCCAGCCATAACAAGAACATCTTGAATACGTGAGCCATCATTTAGCTTGTATAAACCAGGTGCCATCACTGCGCCCCCCACATCTACATATATGGATTGCGTAGTTGTATCTTGTGAATCTACCGCTTTTTCAAGGCTGATTTCATCTTTTGGAGACTTCTGTTGAAAGGCGCCAACGATGATAAATACAATACCAGCAGAAAATAGAACGAGGAATATGATATTTGCCTTCAAAAAAGAAGGAAGCTTCTCGCTTATTTGGCGGATGATGTCATTCATACACTTCGAACCCTGCCAAATAGCACCTATTACCCTTATACTACAAAGTTAATAATTTTTCCAGGAACGTATATTATTTTTTTAACTGAAGCCTCACTGCCAATCCAACCCACAATCTTCTCATTCGCAAGTGCAATGCGTTTTACTTTTTCTTGATTAGATGAATCATCCTTATGAATTGTTATTACTATCCTCGTCTTCCCATTAACCTGAACCGCAATTGGTAATTCATCCTCGATTAATTTTGCTGGGTCGTATGTAGGCCACGTTGAAGTATGAATACTCTTAAATTCTATATTTCCCATTATGACTGTTTGCCATAATTCTTCTGTTAAATGCGGTGCAAAAGGAGCCAAAAGCTGAAGAAAAATAGTAGCTTCATTTTTTGTCAATTTTGAATTTTTAAGATTTATTTCATCATTCAAAAAGTTCATCCATTCCATCATCGAAGCTATCGCAGTGTTATAGGAGAATGAATTGATATCTTCTGATACCTTTTTAATCGTTTTGTGCATGATAAAAACTCTCTCGCTAGATAACACTTCATCTTCACTTTTCACTGTGAAATCATGGTGTAATAATTTCCACAGACGTTTCACGAATCTATGCATGCCTTCTATTCCACTATCACGAAAATCTCCGCCATCAGAAAATGGTCCCAAGAACATCAAGTATAATCGCAATGTATCAGCACCGTATTTGAGAATATATTCGTCTGGAACTACAACATTTCCTTTAGATTTACTCATTTTTGCACCATCTTTAATAATAAGGCCATGTGCAAAAAACCTGGAGAATGGCTCCTCAAAATCAACTAATTTCAAATCATACAATACCATCGTGACAAAACGAGCATATAAAAGATGAAGCACACTGTGCTCTGCTCCGCCAATGTATGAATGAACTGGGAGCCATTTTTTAACTCTTTCTATATCAAATGCTTTATCTTTAATATCAGTTGAAGTGTATCTTAGGAAATACCATGCGCTATCAAGAAAAGTATCAGACACATCAGTCTCACGTACAGCCTTCCCGGAACAACCAGGACATATTGTTTCATAAAATTCTGGATGATTTGCTAGAGGCGCCTTACCAGTTCCCATCGGTTTCCAATCTTTAACATCAGGAAGTAGAACAGGAAGATCTTTCTCACTTACCGTATACCAGCCTGCCATATCTTCTCTTTCTCCATTTCCAGCCTCAAAACAATTCTCGCAAAAAATCATAGGGATTGGAGGACCCCAATACCTTTGTCTTGATATCAACCAATCTCTTAAATGATATTGTGATTCCCTTTGACCAACTCTTTTCTCTTCTAAAGAGGATATAACTGTGTCCATTTGAGAAGGAACACTCAATCCTTCCCAATCTCCAGAATTAATAAGCTTTCCGCTTCCAAGATACGGTTCATTTTGAACATCAACGTTCTTGGAATCAATTACTCCAACTATAGGCAACTTATATTTCTTGGCAAATTCAAAATCCCTTGTGTCATGCGCTGGCACAGCCATTATAGCTCCTGTTCCATATCCCATAAGAACATAGTCAGCAATCCATATAGGAAGCTTTTCACCATTTATTGGATTTATTGCATAGAGTCCGGAAAATACTCCAGTTTTTTCTTTATCAAGAGCTGTGCGATCCCGATCTGACTTTGTTTTTGCCTCACTGATATATTTTCTTGCCTGAACATCTTTAACATCTTCTAAAATGGGATGCTCAGGAGAAACCACTACAAATGTGGCTCCATAAAGAGTGTCTGGCCTTGTGGTAAAAACTTCGAGCATCGCCAGCTCCTCATTTTGTGTGCCTACAAGCTCAAATTGAATCTTTGCGCCATCACTCTTCCCAATCCAATTTCTTTGGGCAATTTTTACTTTTTCAGTCCAATCAAGACCCTCTATATTATTAAGAAGTCTGTCAGCATATTGAGTAATCCTAAAGAACCACTGCTCGAGCGCTCTCTTCTCAACTTCTGAGCTGCATCTCTCACATTTTCCTTGAATTACTTGTTCATCAGATAAAACTGTTTTACATGATGGACACCAATTCACATCAGCTTTTTTTCTATAAGCTAGTCCGTTTTTGAACATTTGCATAAATATCCATTGGGTCCATTGATAATAATCAGGATTATAAGTCTCTACAGTACGACCCCAATCGAATGAGTTACCAATAGACCTTAACTGTCTATAAAAATTCTTCTCAGCACGAATAGCCTGATCTTTCGGATGTTGACCGATTTTCATTGCGTAGTTTTCTGAATGTATTCCAAATCCATCAAGCCCAATTGGCTCAAGTACATCTTTGCCTTGCATACGAATATACCTTCCATATACATCTGTGCCTGTAAATGCATACATATTACCTACATGCAGCCCCTCTGCTGAAGGGTATGGGAACATCATGAGATTAAAGTACGGATCACGGGCATTATCAATATTGGGAGAATACGTCTTATTCTGCTCCCAAAAATCTTGCCATTTTGCTTCGATATCTTTGTGATTAAATTTTGAATCCATAGTTAAAGGCTATTGTATCAAATACAAACTTAGGTTCCAAGCATTCTTAAATCAAACACTTGAAGATGACAATAGGATTTTTAAAATATATGACTGGGATATAAATCTCATTTTAATAAATAATACAAATCCTAAAATATCTTTTCACAATGGTACAATATCTATTGTTTAAAATTACTTAACTACAGGATTTATGATAAATAAGATTTATCTACCTAAATACATCAAAGAACATCAATATTTAGGTATTTTTTGAGGCTAATTCCTTATAGTATTTACTTCTATGAAAAGGCTCATATTTATCATACTGAATATAATCATCCATTTTATGGTTTAGATTGATTTAACAGCCTAAAAAAATCATTATAATTGATAGCGAAATTTTGTTATAAGTGCTAAAAATTTTAAATGTTCTAATTATTTTCGTATTAATAATATTCAATCTTGTTTCGAATTATTTTCTACTTTTAAGGACGACTTGTTTATAAAGCTTTTCATGATTTTGAGCTTTTGCGTTAATAATTACCCTACTCATAAAGCATATAGAATTAAAATATCTGATTTATTTGGGTACCTGTTATAATATTTATATGAAAATTTTCAAAGAGACTATCACAATACTAGTCTCTACTTCTCTTGTGCTTATTATTGTGAATACGAGTTTTTCACTTTATTTAACTCAAATATTAGCCTTTATCGTGGCTGTATCAATATTAGTAATAGTAATAAAAAAAAGAAAGAATAAAGAGATTCTATCAGGCTCACTACTTGAAGTTTTTGGCATTACAACGTCCATTTTTTTAACAATATTCCTTACTGATGCGGTAAATTCTCCATTATTTTTTCTTTTGTATTTTCTCCTTTTTGGTATTGCTTTCCTTATGGAGCCTTACGCTGTCTTTATATTTCTAGCTGGAATTCTTATACTATTTGTGCCTAAAATGCTCCCAGGAATTGATGTGGCTGAATTGGCGCGTGTGGGTGGTATCATTCTGATATCTCCCATCGCATACTTCTTTGGCAGAGAATTCCAAAGGAGAGAAAAATTAGAGAAAGATATAGAAGAAAAAGCAGAAAAGATTATGGAGGTTGCAAAAGATGTCAAAGATAATAACATACTAGAGGATTATTCAAATACTGAAGTAGATGAAATAATTGAAGAAGCGTCTGAGCTCAAAAAATCTGCCCAAAATGAGTAAAAAAACCAGTAGCAAAATTTATCTATCTCTGCTAATCATTTTTAGCATCATTTTTGTCCCGTCAATACAGGCACAAAGTGAAATGAAGAATGATACATATAGAATTCAACTTGGGAGTTTTAACATGGGGTCAGGAAAACCAACTAATTCTAGTTATAAGATAGGATTTACTGTTGGAAATACGGCAATAGGACTCGATACTGGTGCAAATTACAAGGTAAAATCCGGCTTTCAATATATACACCCTATTGACCAATTTATATTTTCATTAAGTACACTCTTTGTTGATTTTGGTGTAATTAATCCTGGCGAACCAATTACAAGAACAAATACTTTAACAATTACGAATAGAACCGCTCACGGATACCAAGTGACAGCTCTTGAAAGTAGCCCTATGAAGCTAAAAGATTCAAGCATTACAATTCCAGACACTGTATGCGATTCCGGAACATGCACTGAATCCACAGCCTCAACTTGGAATAATCCTCTCGTTTATGGGTTTGGATATAGATGTGATGATATAACAGAGACAGATTGTAGTGATGACTTTTCATCTTCTAGTACTTTTAAACAATTCGCTAATTCTGAAGCAAACGAAACTGCTAAGATATTAATGTCAGGTTCAAATTCAGGTGTAGATAAAAAAGCTCAAATAACTTATAAGGTGAATATTGCAAATACCCAGCCTGCTGGGGAATATCGAAATACTATTACATATATCGCTACTCCCTTCTATTAATCTATTTAGCAATAAAGAAAAAAATCTGATAAAAATATTTAACTATAAGTTATATGGTTTTGTTCATTTTAACCTAAAATCATTTTTTCCAATAATATCAATCTAAAATGCAATAATATATCGCTATCAATCATATTATAAATATGCTAATCAGCTTCGTTTTTAGCACACCAATTATTTGATATATTTTGATTCCCCTATTTTTATATACTTACAAATTAAATTTTTACACATTAAAATTTACCATTGATATAAATTAATTATAGTTCGAGAAAAATTCGTATTATTCAATATCAGTTTAAGGTTTGGTCAAATTATTGTTTTCACGGTATTTTCTCATGTATGGGAAAGTCCATCCTTCATTTTATATGATTTAGCACTAGCACCTATGTTTTTCGTATGCTATTTTGGCAATTATAAGATATTTTGTTTTATGCATCTTAGTTTTAAAAACTTTCCCATTTTAATTTACTTTAAAACCCTCGTATAATAAATCTATGAAGAGAAAATATTGCGTGTTGGTAATCTTTGTACTTATTGTTATTAAGGTACTAACTGACAAAGTTTACGCTCAGGAATTCTCTCTTGGAATTTACCCCCCCATAATTCAAGCAACTACACTACCACCAACTGTAATCAAGCCAAAGATTACAATATCAAATAAAACAGATTCAGAATTGAATCTCGCTATTAGATTAAAACCTTTTAGACCTACAGGCAAAGGTGATGGAAGCATAACATATCCAAACTCAACCTCTTTGCCTGAATATTTAATATTCCCTCTTACAAAAATCTTTGATGGAGAAAATTCAATTAATACAATTACACTCGGACCGAAGGAAACTAAGGATCTGAATATTCAAATTGATATCAACCGCGATACTCCACTTGCCGACTATTATTTCAGTGTTCTATTTATTTCAGATTCTGAAGAAAAAAAGGAATCACCAAATATTCAAATACCAGCTGGAATAGCAACGAATGTAATTTTAACTGTGGGACAAAATAGATCAAAAGATATAAAAATAGAATCTTTTAAATCTCCGAGGATTGTAAGCTCAGGCCCAGTTCCATTTACAGTTCTCCTTAAAAATTCAGGACAGCATCTTATTACACCCTCTGCAAAGATAGAAATAAAAAACATGTTCGGAAAATCGGTTGGAACTATACCATTACTCCCAGAATATATCCTATCCTCTTCCACTAGGTATCTTGTGGAAGAGGCTTATGCTTCAAGAAGTGCGGATATCATAGCAAAGCTTAATAAATCCGGCGGGCAAAACGTATCTTTATATAACAAAAACTTCATGTTTGGTAAATATGAAGCAAAAGTAAGTGGATTCCTAATGGAAGATTCAACAATCACATTCTCAAAAAACCTTGTGTTTTATGCGCTCCCAATTCCTTACATTATTGCACTTGTACTTATACTAGTTATCTTAATAATTATTATCTCCCGCGTGAAAAAAATAAAAAATAAGAACCAATAGTAATATTCCTCTTCCTGAGCTACTGTCATAAACTACAAAAATTTAAAAATCTATAAGACTATTAATTAAAAATTATCTTTATATAACAGGATAATTCGATTATTCTTTTTTTTATCATTCTTATGTTGCAAATGCTATTTTTGTAATAATGTTAAATAGATTAAGTCTTATAGAAATCTTTTTTAACGAAAATATTTATTGATTTAAAACTTATATAGTATTTATTTTTACGCAAAGTCCGAAAATTTATTATTATTCTTCACTTTTAATCAAACTTTCACCCTTTTACGTCATACTTCGTCAAAATACAAAATGATATATTTTTATACATTATGATTCATTTAATAATTACCGCATTCTGTCTTATTTTTTACCGAAAATTAGTATAATCAACTATAAATAAGGCTACTTACTTTTACCGCATTGCGATCTGAGACTAAGGAATCTAAAGTTTTATACCTAGATTAGACAATTTAGCTATAGGTCTTGACAGAATTTTTATTTTCACGCTAAATAATATGTATATAATAATAATATAAGTATTTATATAAATA
>CAZFJW010000035.1:0-13659 GCA_964519355.1 uncultured Gammaproteobacteria bacterium
AGACCGAGCCGTGCTGAAATTTCCTCAGTGATAAACGGCATAATAGGGTGAAGCAATAAAAGTAAAACTAAAAACTGACTCCTAAGAATATTCAGTGAATTTGCATCAATTCTATTTTTTACATCCTCTATGTAAATGTCTGCAAATGTATGCCATATAAAGTGATATAAATCCGATGATGCTTTATTAAAATCATACTTCTCTATACTTTTTGACACCGAATCAGAAAGCAACGCAATTTTTTTTAGAAGCTCTTTATCATTTTCATGCAGATTATCCAAAGACGACTGACTGGCTACGGCATTTTGATTTAATTCTTCCTGTTTCATTTCTATAAACCTGGCAATATTCCAAAGTTTATTTGTAAACTTTCGTGACGCATCAAGGGTTGAGTAGGATAAGGCTTGATCATTTCCAAGTGCCGTTCCATACACAAGAGCAAATCTCACTGCATCTGCTCCGTACTGATCAGCAAGTTCAAGCGGGTTAATAACATTTCCTTTAGACTTGCTCATTTTTTTGCCGAGAGGATCATTTACAAGGCCGTGAAGGACAACATGGGCGAATGGAGACTTGCCTGTCGCATAAATTCCAAGCATTACCATACGAGCCACCCACCAGCGTAAAATATCGTACCCAGTCTCCATAACAGAAGTAGGGTAAAATGCCTCATAATCGCCCTTTTTTGTTGTTTTAAGAGTTGCAAATGGCCATTGGCCAGACGAGAACCAAGTATCGAATGTGTCAGCATCCTGCTCCCATTCAGATCCGCTTGGCTCATCTCCCTCGGTAACTATCCACTCTCCGGTGTTTTTGTTCTTCCAAGCAGGAATTCTAATACCCCATACTACCTGACGCGAGATGTTCCAGTCGCGTATGTTCTCAAGGAATTGAAAATAGAGTTTCTCAAAATTCTTAGGAAAGATCTTAACCTCTCCTTTTTTAACCGCCTCAATAGCAGGTTTGGCAAGTGGCTTCATATTTACAAACCACTGCTCTAGAGGCAAGGGTTCTATAGGATTTTTACATTTGTAACAAAGCCCGATCCTATGAATATATTTATCATCAATTTTTTCAACCAGACCTTTTTGCTGCATTTCCTCAATAATTGCCTTTCGAGCTTGCTTTACGTACATTCCAGCAAACTTACCCGCATGGTCATTCATCTTTCCATCAAATCCAATAACTTGCTTTATTTGAAGGTTGTGCCTTTTTCCGGTATCAAAATCATTGAAATCGTGCGCTGGTGTAATCTTCACTACTCCTGTTCCGAATTCAGGATCTACCATCTTATCAGCAATTACAGTAATTTTTGCTGGTCCCAAAACAGTTTCAATTTCAATTTCTGTCCCAACAAATTTTTTATATCGTGCGTCATCAGGATGAACAGCCACTGCAGTATCACCAAACTTTGTCTCCGGGCGTGTTGTCGCAAGAACGAGTGGACCATATTTTATATAGTAGAGTGGATTTTGGCGCTCTTCATACATTACCTCAAGGTCTGAGAAACTTGTTCCGTCAAAAGTACAATAATTTACAAGCCTTAAATCTCTATATACAAATCCGTCATCATGAAGTTTTTTAAATGTTTGGTATACCACCTTCACAATGTCAGGATCCATTGTAAATTTCAGCCTCGACCAATCGAGTGAAAATCCAAGCTTTTTAAGCTGGTTTTCCATGCCGCCTCTATTATTTTGTACGAAATTCCATATGTCCCCAAACAACTGTTCCCGCTCAAAATCAAATCTTGATTTTCCTTGCTCTTTTAAGTGCTTTTCATACACAAATTGTGTTTCAAATCCAGCGTGGTCAGCACCCGGAAGCCATAAAGCCCTATCTCCTTTCATTCTGTGAAATCGAATTAATATATCTTCAATTACATACATCGCATGCCCAAAATGCAGAGGAGCATTTGCATTAGGAGGCGGAAGTATTATTGTGTATGGTTTGCCATTGGGATTTACTTCAGGCTTGAATGCTCCAGCTTTTTCCCATTTTTGGTAAATTGAGTCCTCAATTTTTTTGTGATCGTATATCTTGTCCATGTGCCCAATTCTATCATATCAATTTGAAATTGCGTAGCAAACCTATCTTTTAAAGTGAAACCCAAAACAACTCACAAGGAGGATATAATAATAGCTATGAAAGAAGTAACAATTTTTACAGATGGGGCGTCTCGGGGAAATCCAGGAAGGGCTTCGTGTGGATTTGTTGTGCTGGAAGGTGAAACACTCATCGCCCAGCAAGGCAAATACCTTGGTATTCAGACCAATAATACAGCAGAATACACTGGTGTTATCGAAGCATTTAAGTGGGTTTTGGCAAACCTTGGAACTGACGTTGTCATTCGCTTTAGGATGGACTCAATGCTTGTTGCTCATCAAATGAAAGGCGAATGGAAAATTAAACATGAGCATATTCGAAACTTATACTATACAGCCAAACAACTAGAAGAAAGGTTCTCAGCTGTCACTTACACCCATATTCCCCGAGAACAGAATTCAGGAGCCGACGCAATGGCAAATAGTGCGCTCGATGACCCGAAGAATTCTGGACAAGATTAACTTCAATCCTCTACACTATATCCATGCCCAAACTTCTATCTGAAGAGTCATTTGAAAAAGAAAAACCCGTACTTTTTTTCTATACAACAGAGACCAACTATTCAAAGGTTTTCTTTCAACACTACCAGGATAATTTTAAACTTCTGGTAATCTCGTCTGCTAAACCACCCCTTTCACATCCTTTTTATTTTCTTTCAACATCTGAATTAGAACGACTGGATGGAATTGCAGAAAAAATAGAATATGGAATATTTTTTCTTACATCACAGCAAGACAAAATAAACGCCCAGAAAATATTAAAGACAGCAGAAAAAAAGTTATCCATACCGCTTCTTTTCCTCATACCGATTCGGCAAGTTGCCGACTTTATTGATATTCTTCTCCAGTTCGCAAATACTCCAAAAATCTCTTTTCTTCTACTCGGTGACATATACTCACCACAATATAAATTTGACAATAACACGTCAGAGATACTTAATACGCTGTCAACGAAAAAAGACTTTCAACTTGCAGGGAATGATCTTGAACCAGTATTCCCAATTGCGCTTGAGGATACTCTTTCGGGAATTGCATCATTGCTTTTTGCATCACGCAAAAGATCAGGTGTGTATTATTTATTTTACAAACACCCGCAATCAATAAACACACTTATCCAGCTTGCAAGAAGAGTTGATCCTGAAATTCAAGTTAGCTATAAAGAACCCACTTCAAAGATATTAAGATATACAACACAAGATGAAATTTCACAATTCTTGTACCAAAAACTCTCAAAAAAACCTCAATATTTAGAATCCTCTCTTAAGGGGTTTGAAAAAACGCTTTCTGAATTTTTTAGCAAAACGCCACCACCATTACATCCAGAGCAGCCACCTGTGGCGACAATTGAACATAAACCGCCTGTAAAAAATGTACTAAAAAAACATCTCAAAAGGCTTACAATATTTTGGCTGATATTCCTCTGTATTTTTTTAGTCACTGCCAGCGCTTTCTCTTTTTATATCTACGCACAAATTCAGAACATCCAAGAAAAACTTGCAGCGGGTGATATAAAGCTAGCAACTGAGGAAGCAGGTAGTCTCTATCAAATTATTTCCCCCCTAAATCCATCTATACGATTAGGATTCAAAATTATTTCGATAGTGCCTTCTTCCAACAGGCTAAAAGAGAAGTATTCTACACTCTTTGACACAATATCTCTTGCTCATACAATTAATTCTTCTACAAATATTAGCAACAAAATTTGGAGCGGAGTGGAACTGCCGGAAATAAAGGAGCTCGGAACGAATGCTATTTTTGCGTATTTTCAAGGCCAAAGGCTACTTAGTCAAACGCAAAAAAACGCTAATTCAAAGCTGATCAAAACATCTCCATACCTCTTGCTAACCCCTCTCTTCCCTGAAATACTGGGCTATGAAGGGCAAAAAACATATCTTCTTCTATTCCAAAATAACCATGAGTTGCGACCTACCGGAGGATTTATCGGGAGCATAGGGAGCATCACGATGCTCGACGGCAAAATTAGTGAATTTAATATTGAGGACGTGTATGAACTTGACGGCCAACTTACCAAACACGTAGAGCCACACTATATTATACGGAGATACATTCAACCTCATTTATATCTGCGAGATAGCAATTTTGAAATAAATTTTGAGGAAAGTGCCCAAAAAGCAGCACAAATTTACGCAATTGAAACAGGCAAAACAGTTGACGGAGTTGTTGCAATAAATTATGAAGTACTTGCAAGAATCCTTGCAATAACTGGCCCTGTCAGGCTTGAATCTCTTAATTTAACATTTGATCAGAATAATGCATTTGATATTATCCAAAATGAAATTTCAAAAGATTTTTTTCCAGGCTCTACTCAAAAAAAAGACGTGTTAAGTTCTCTTTTTAAAAAAATCACTGAAGAAATAAAAAATGATCCTGTAAAAACGTCGCAGATCGGAGCTTTGCTGCCAAGTGCTGCTGAGGAAAAAAATGTGCTTTTTGCATTTAAAAACCCGTCCATTCAAAAACTCATAAGCGTTCTTGGGCTTGCATCAGATGTTAGTGACTACAGAATCCTAGACCGTAAAGCTCTGAAAGATTTCCTTCTCATAAATGAGGCCAACATTGGATCAAGCAAAGTCAACAGATATATCAATCGCGAAGTTGCATATACACTTGATATAAGCGCTTCTCAAGCCTTGGGCGAAGTATCTCTCACTTTGGAAAACAAATCTCCTAAAGACGACTATCTTGCATATATGCGCTTCGGATTTCCGTATAAAAGCGCTGTAACCGGGATTAGCATTAACAATACAGACCAGCAGATCTCAGAAGCAATTACCGATTTTAAGATCTATGAAAATCCCAAATTTTCTCCTCCTCCTGGCATTGAGCTCGACAATTCCTTTATTTACGATCGGCAGTTTTTTGGCTTTGTTCATTCAGTTCCCAAAGGATCCAAGGAAACAATAAAAATCTCGTTTGAAAGCGGATTGCTGCCCCGTTTCACAAGTGTTATGGATTATTCTCTTCTGTATCAAAAACAACCAGGAACTCCAACGTACCCGTTTACTTTCACGTTAAAATATCCCAATAGATACAAAGCGGAGGCAGATACAATCACATCGTTTGGGGATGGCAGTGCAACTTTCACCAAAACCATATCTCAAGACGAAGAGATACCTGTCACACTCCTTGAAAAATCATCAAACTAACATCTTACAATGCTAATTTGTGAAGATGATCACAGCTAAAAACCCGTTTCCACCAGCCTCATGAATAGAGATCCCAAGTCTTAGAGAGTTTGGATCTCGCACAATTTTACCCAACTCTTGATTTGCGAAAAGAACACTTGAAATTAAATCTGTACTATCAACCATAACTGTGGCGATATTTGCATCTGTTGTAACGATTCCTTTTTCCTCCAATACATTTATAAGATCACTATTCTCATGTCCGATTGCCCCTTCCCGCACATACTTTTCCCCGAGTAGACCGGCTGCCTCAGTTAATAGTTTTTCTTCTACCATTTCCTCTCTTCCTAATCTGCGCTTTTCCTGGTTAATTGAATCCAACACTATGCTTTTAGGTGCTTCAATGTTTCTTTCTGAGCGACCCAAGAATCGAAGATCCTGGGATTTTTCACCGTTGTCACCAATCACGACATGAAGCGCAGAACTCTGATCCCCGAGAAGCAGTCGCTGCGCTTGGTAGTCGAGAGGAAGGGTATAGTTTAAAATTTTATTCACAAAGTAAGATGAATTTATAAACGATTTTAGACTTGGACTTAGAGGGAGGGAAACAAATGTATGCACAATCAGAATTACAAGTCCAAAAAAACCAAACAAGGACACAACAAATCCAGAGGGAATTCTCAGTTTTCCAGGAACAGCGGTTGTATCCAGAAATGTTTTTGCAAATATTCTGGAAATAATTAAAAACAACCCACAGAACAAAAACCATAATCCACAGAGGGCGAGCACATCAGAGATGCCTTTGGGAATATATGTGTTGGCTTGAATAAAAACCGAGGGAAAACGATAAAAAAGGAGTGAAAAACCCGTACAAAAAACGAATAGGATCGATCTTTTAAGTGAAATACCGATATTGTAAGAGCCCTCTTCTATCGCATACCCAACAAGAGCAAGAATTAGCACATAGTCAAAAAGGGAGAAGGGTACTCCCTTTATTGCATTTGAAAGAAAAGTGAACAGCTCATTGAGTGACATACGTATATGATATAATATTTCAGTTCAGATGTAATAGCTTCCGCAGTATGAAAACCCTCCGACGTGGAAAAAAGAAAATTATATCTGTGGCCAAAAGACCACACCTTATTCCCATACTTGCGCTCCAATTTTTTTGGAAATTAAAACTTGTTCTGATCCTTATTTTACTTTTGGGAAGTCTCGTTTTTGCATACTTTTTTGTTCTCAAAGATATTCCCTCAACGACCAGAATAGGACGTGTTGATTTTCCTCAATCCACTTTTATATACGATCGAAACGATAAATTGCTTTACACAATCTTTGCATCAAAGAACCAATCATTTGTACCCCTTGACCAGATACCCAAACAGCTTCAACAAGCAACAATATCCCTTGAGGATAAAGATTTTTACAAACATGGAGCAATTGATATTAGAGGAATTATCCGAGCATTCTACTTCACAATTTTTAAAGGAAGAACACAGGGCGGATCAACCATTACACAGCAACTTGTTAAAAATTCACTCCTAACCCCAGAGCAAACTATTTCTAGAAAAGCCAAAGAAGTTATTTTATCCTACATAGTTGAAAGTATTTATAGCAAAGATAAAATTCTTGAAATGTACCTCAATCAAGTTTCATATGGCGGCACTGCATATGGAGTTCAGGCAGCAAGTCAGGCGTATTTTAATAAACCAGTTTCAAAGCTTTCTTTGGAAGAAAGCGCATTTCTTGCAGCCCTGCCTGAAGCTCCATCCTTGTATTCTCCTTTCGGGTCTCACCCAGAGCTTGGTAAAAAACGTCAACTGCTTGCTCTTCGAAAGATGCGAGAACTAGGATATATTACCGAAAAGGAGGAACAACAAGCCTCAAAAAAACAACTGACCTTCTCTGCAATTAGAGATAAGATTGAGGCTCCTCACTTTGTGTTTTATGTCAAGGATCTTTTGGTTCAGAGGTATGGACAACAAAGAGTCGAACGCGGAGGGCTTCATGTCCGAACATCTCTTGATTTAGAGGTTCAAAAAATGACCGAAGACATTGTGGCATCTCAAGTTGCCAAAATGGAACAGTATCACATCTCCAATGCAGCCAGTCTTGTCACCCGCCCTGGGACTGGGGAGATCCTGGCTATGGTTGGAAGTAAGGATTATTTTGACACCGAAAATGACGGAAATGTAAATGTCACACTTGCCCATCGTCAGCCAGGCTCATCCATAAAACCAATTGCTTACGCGACTGGACTTTCGCTGGGATATTCTGCTGCAACTGCATTTGTGGATAAAGACACCTGTTTTCCAAATTTTTCCGGAGCCCCATACTGTCCCAAGAATTACGATGGCAAATTCCATGGTGTTGTGCAAATGCGCTACGCGCTAGCAAACTCCTATAACATTCCTGCAGTTAAGATGCTTAAGGCTGTTGGTCTCGAGCGTATGATCGCCACTGCCTCTGCAATGGGTATTACAACTTTTACAGATCCTTCAAGATATGGGCTCTCATTGTCTCTTGGTGGAGGAGAAGTAACAATGCTTAACATGACAGAAGCCTTTGGTGTTTTTGCAAATGGCGGATATAGAATTCCCCTACAGCCAATTCTAAAAGTTACAGATAGTAAAGGAAGAGTTATTGACCACTACAAGGCGCCAAAAAGCCCGATTCTTGGAGAAAAAGTCTTGCCAGAAGGAGTAGCGTTTATTATCTCTCACATTCTTTCAGATAATGGAGCGCGAAGTGCTGCATTTGGGTCAAATTCAGTACTACAAATAGGCAAATACCCCGTATCTGTAAAGACCGGAACTACCAACGACTATCGGGACAACTGGACAATCGGGTACACGCCATCCTATGTCACTGCTGTATGGGTAGGAAATAATGACAATACGCCTATGAGTGGGGTTGTGTCAGGGGTAACAGGAGCTGCACCTATTTGGAATGGGATAATGAAAGAACTAGTAACCAAACGCCCTCCTGAGCCACCATCCAAGCCCACAAACGTTGTAGGGATGCAAATTTGTAGCACATCAGGACTTCTCCCTCCTCCAGATGGGACCCCCGACAGATGTCCAACCCGATTTGAATATTTTATCAAAGGCTCTGTTCCAAACAAGGTCGATCCGGGAAGAAGTGCTGTTTACATAGATAAGAATACAAATGATATTGCAAAAAAAGACCAAACTGACAATGTGGAAGCCAGAGCAGAGATTATTGTTACAGACCCGGTTGGAGATCAGTATTGTCTTACTTGTCCCCATCCAGAGCTATCACCCACTCCTACTCCTTAGCCTTACCTTCGGAGACCATACAATTCCTACCACAAAAGCTGTCAACAACATGCCCTGAGGAAGCGTAACAAAATAATGATCAAACAGTGCGGCAAATAAAAGTGTTGTGAATAATAGAAATGACAATTCGCGCTCATGGCTCACATTTAATCTAAATATCTTTCTAAAGCTGAGCACAATACCAATAATGATTGCGCCCAGTCCCACGATTCCTGTCTGAAGAAAAATTACGAGATAACTATTATGTACTGGCTGAAGAAAAAATGACGAAAGTTCATGCTGAACTTCAATTTGATTATAAAAATACTGATTGAGACCTGATCCAGAAAACAGATGATCGTATCCTAAATGAATTATGGGAAGAGCAAAGTGTATGCGATCAATAAGATCTAAGAATACATGCTCGGAAATAAAACGACTGTGAAAAAACGTCACAAATAAACTTGCGCAAATAAAAGCAAACAGGGCCCTTCTTCTACTAAATGCGTCCAAAGCCAGAAGGCAAAAGGCACAAAAAATCAAAACTCTGGAAAAAGTTAAACATAGTCCCGCGCCTATTAGTACATACCCAATTGTAAAAAGTGCTCTTTGTTTTGTTGTCTTTGAAACTAAGATTAGATATCGAACACAAACAAGTGAAATAAATAAGTACCACGCAAGAACATTAGGGTGGGGGAATGTTGCATACGGCCTTAATAATAAATGTCCATTGAGCGTAAATAAAGCAATTCCGGGAGTTAAAAGAGAGAAGTTTCTCTCACCAAACCAATATAATATTCCCCCAATCGATCCTTGGTTAATAAATTGCACAAATTCCACAAACACCACCAGAACAGCTACGCTACTCAAACCAATCAAGACTTTAATCAGAAAAGGACCGGTTATATTTCTGGCAACTATATATCCAAAACATATATAAGCACAGATTCGAACATATGAATTGAAAAAGGTTAGATAGTATTCGGATCTGAAAAATGAACCAAGAGAAATAAGTGTAAAACAAAGTAAAAAAAGTGCGAGTCTTGAAGGAATCTTTCTTTCTCTCCACACATTAAAAACGAAAATACCGAGTAGAACAAATAAGAGAATGTCTGTGAAAAATAGAGTAGGTGATAAATAATCTACGCGAATCCCACTAACAAATGCTGATGCTGGCCAAAAATGTTTGCCTAGTTGAATAGGGATGGAACAAATGAGCAGGAAGCAAATTACCCGCTCGAGGATTCTCACTTTTTAGATACTAGCAGTTCTCGATCGCGTCCTTCACCAACAGATTCTGTTACAAGACTTGGATCGGTGGAAAGATACATATGCACAACTCTTCTTTCCCAGGGTTTGAGTCCTCTTAGACTTTTTTGGACACCAGTTTCCAGAACCTCTTGTTTAATTTTTTCTGCCAAATTCTCAAGATATTCTTCGCGTTCTTCCCGATATCCACCAACTTCAACAATGATTCTGGTAAAAGAGCCTTCTTTTGTAGAAACCAGCTGTGTTAGTACATATTCAAGAGAGGAGAGAGTATTGCCATGTTTTCCAATTAAGAGCGCGTTTTCTTCCGTAGATATTGCAACTTTATATAGATCTTCTTCTTTTTCAACTGAAACTGTTGCAACGATTCCGATTTTTTCGAACAGCTCTTCTGTAATTTCTTGAATTGTTTTTTCCATATTATCTATTTTTTATTTTATGGATTATAGGAAGCATTCCGCCCCATCCTCCAATTTTATACTGGTGCAGTATACCAAAAAGTGTAAAGGTATTCCAGTACAAAGAGAGACCAACAGGAAGAGAAAATGAGAAAAATCCAATCATTATTGGAAATATGAAAAGGCTTTGTTTTTGAAATGTTGTCTGAAAATCTTCTTTCCCATCTTTTTTTGGTGGCATCTCAGCAGGAAGCATCATTTTCGAAAGAATAAATTGTGAAACCCCGGTTAAAACCGGAACAAGAATCAAATAGGGCGCCACAGAAAATTCCTTAGAAGGAGAATGGGCAAGATTTAATCCAAAAAAGCCGGTGTGTAGAGGTTCTGAGATCTTCATCCATTCAAAATATGCTGTTTGATTGAGATCTTTCATGACCTTCACAGAATCACTTGAAACAATTTCTGAGAGAACTTTATACAAACTCCAAAGTACTGGCAATTGAATAATGAGTGGGAGACAGCCTGCTGCTGGATTAATACCGTGCTCCTTATATAACTTCATCATTTCTTCTTGTTGTTTCTTCTTATCGTCCTTGTGCTTTTCTTTAATTGTCGAGAGGTGAGGAGCAAGCATCTGCATAGATTTTGCAGATTTCATTTGTTTTGACATTACGGGATACAGGAAAAGTCGAATAATAACTGTCAGTATAATTATGGAAAAACCTAAGGCAAATGGAACACCAACACTGTTAAGCAGGACATACGAGGCAAGACCAATATTGGTCATTGGTTGGATTAGAAGTATTTCAAATATATTTCCCATAGAGTATTATTCTAACAAAGAATTTAATGATGAATCTACGTAATCTTGTAATTCACGTTTTTGAGTTGAAAAGGCAAGCTTTTTAACAAATAAAACAACTGAATAATTTGATTGTTTATGCTTATGAAGACTTTCTGATAATAATCTTTTCATTCTATTTCGCTCTGTTGCTTTCTTGCTTGCTTTCTTGCTGACTACGATCGCTGCATGCAAATCACCTTCGGACTTTGCGTAACGGATAGTTAAAAAGGGAGTATGTACAACCTTTTTTGGGAATGCACCATTAAATACATACCTATTTTTTCTTGGAAGCATTATGCGAGTACTTTTCGCCCTTTATCGCGTCTTCTAGCAAGAACATTTCTCCCCGAACTTGTTGCAGTACGAGCCATAAATCCTACTGCTCGAATCTTCTTTAGTTTTTTGATTTTGGTCATTCTTTCAGACATATAGGCTATGATATCAAAAAAAAGGAAAATTCTCAACGTTTGAATTGAACTCGAGCAAGATACCATCCCTAATCCAGACTCAGAATAATTATTTTCATACGCAAATCTTTTTATTTCGAAAAAAAAGTACCGAATAAATAAAAACACTTAAACACCGGATTGTAAAATTTAATCCATGAGGGAGGAAATAATATAACTTCACCACCAAACTTTTTTTTAAAATCCGTATACCCTTTCCATCTGGTATTTTCTTTTGGATAGCGCGGATCAAAAGCTGATTCAAAATCAAAGAACTGCATGTTTTGTTTTTTAGCAAGCAGCATTGCCTCCCAGACAAGTAAATAATTAGCATTTAATTCGTAGCCTATTTTTGTATTTCCGGGATGAAAATATACTGCAGTATTTCGACAATTTCCTACCCACAAAGCTGCCACGGGAGGGTTATTCTCGATTTTTTGTGGATTTTTTGGGTATGCAAAAAGAACTGTTGAGGTTTTTTTAAACGCTTTCATTTTTGATCTAGTTTCTTTGTATGAAGGAACGTAGAACTTTTTTCTCTTTCCTAACGATTTATATAATGAGTAAAACTGTTTGCTTGTCCTCTCTATATTTGCTTCTGTTAACTGAACCTGCTTTATTGCTAGTTTATTTTGAGCTTTTTTTATATTCCGTCTGGCATTCTCAGAAAAAGACTTTATGATTTGATCTTCATTGCGGGTAAGATCAATTCTAATAGTACAGGAAAAAGCGTAGCGAAGTTTAGATACTCTAAATCCGTTTTTAACATATTCATTTTTATTGTAGCCAACAACATCTGGCTCAATAACAATAGCCGATGCTTTGTATTTGCCCGCAAGAGTGTCTATTTTTTGAAACGGAATCTTTCCTTTCGGATGCTGCACTTTGATAAGGGTTCCAAAAATAGGAAAAATTCGTACGAATAAAAATATATCATTATTCGATTTGCCATTCTTCAATACATCTTTTATTTTTTCAATCTTCCAGCCCATTGTTGAAAGATATTTCCCCCACTCTTCCGTTTGCCTGGCATCGTGTGCATCTGTAAAATTTACTTCCACAGGCTCATTTTAACAGGATCGGCATTTAACATATACAACAAATTCCTACTTGCACAAAAATCTTATTTTCAGCTATGCTAAATATCATGATAAGAGTCGCAATTAATGGATATGGAAGAATTGGTAGGGTAGCTCATAGAGTAATTCTCCAAAAGTTCGGACATGAAATTGAGGTGGTCGGAATCAATGCTGGTTCAAGTTCAGATTTAGAAGGATGGATGTATCTTCTCAAGTACGATTCTGTTTACCGCGAACTTTCAAATCGTTTCGAGGTGAAATCACCTGAGGAGATGCCTCATGGTCTTGAAACCAAGGCTGGCTTTTTGGGAACACTTATTATTGATGAGCAAAGAATCCCAATATTTTCAGAGAAAGATTCTACTCTTTATCCATGGCGAGAGCTCAATGTTGATGTGGTTATCGAATCAACTGGTGTATTTACGACCGAAGAAAAAATGCAGCTTCATCTTGATGCTGGTGCCAGAGCTGCAATTTTGTCAGCGCCTTTCAAAGGGGAATCAGGACCTACAAAAGTAATTGGAGTAAACATTACTGAAGAGAATAAGGGAGAATTCACTCCAATAGTATCTAATGCCTCGTGCACAACCAATTGTATAACTCCTGTGGCTCAAGTGATTCAAGCTGTTTTTGGAGTAGAAAAAGCTATGATGTCAACAATTCATGGCTATACATCAGATCAAAGACTACAAGACGGTGGTCATGACGACTACAGACGAGCCAGGGCTGCAGCTCTTAATATCATCCCAACTTCCACAGGTGCTGCAAAAGCAGCACATTTGGTGGTTCCAGAATTAAAAGGTATTTTTGAGGGAGTAGCATTTCGTGTCCCAGTTCCTGTTGGATCTCTCTCTGACTTCACATTTGTTCTAAAACGCGATGTTACCATTGATGAAGTAAATAATGCGCTAGAAGAAGCAAGCAAAAATTCAAGATATCATGGCATTCTTGCAGTTACTCGTGATCCAGTCGTATCAAGTGATATAATCGGTAAATCGTTTTCTTCCTTAGTAGATCTGTCTCTTACTCAAGTCGTTGGTGGGAATCTAGTAAAAGTAGTTGCATGGTATGACAATGAATTTGGATATGCATCA
>CAZFJW010000036.1:0-13562 GCA_964519355.1 uncultured Gammaproteobacteria bacterium
TTTTATTCATACATTCGCATCGGATTCTGTTTGAATCACTGATGGTATTATACCAATACTTTGCTCATCTTACAATTCTGGACAAAATACTAATTTTTCTTTACACTTGACTAGACTGCCCATGATTATCCAAAACTATGACAATCTTGCAATAACGCCACAACGAAAAGTTGTGCTAGACCTTATCGAATACGGACTCAGTCAAATTCAACCGGAAGAAGTAATTGCAAAAAATATAAAAATCCAAAATAATATTCTCCAAATAGAAGAGAAAACATTTGATCTAAATTACTACGAGCGAGTTTTTATAATTGGTTTTGGCAAAGGATCAGCCAGAAATTCTAAAATCATAGCTGACACAATTGGCGAAAGGCTCACTCAGGGATATGTTATAGATACTATTCCAAATCAGTTTGAAAACAATCCTAAAATCCACTATACACAAGGAACCCACCCACTTCCTTCACAACAAAACTTAAACTTTACAAAAAAAGTTGTTGAAGATTTTTCAGGAAAAGAATCAGAAAAAGATCTTATCTTGGTTGTTGTTTGTGGTGGTGGATCTGCCCTCTTTGAATTGCCATTCAAACATACCCTAGAAGAACAGACATCCATATTCAAAGCAATGCTAGAGGCGGGAACTGACATAAAAGAAATGAATATAATAAGGAAACATCTCTCTCAAGTTAAAGGCGGTGGACTTGCAAAAATCCTCTACCCTGGGACTGTTGCATCACTTATTTTCTCAGACGTTCCTGGGAACGACCTTGCAACGATTGCATCTGGCCCTACAGAAAAAGACCCATCAACAATAGAAGAGGTGTTTGCAATATTAAAAAAATTCAAACTTGATGAAAAACTTCAACTAACAACAGAAGATTTTACTGAAACTCCAACAGATGATAAATATTTTCAAAATACTCACAATCTTTTTATTCTCTCCAACCTTACCATTCTTCATGCAATTGAAGAAAAGGCCAAAAGTCAAGGCATACAGGTATCAATTTTTTCTGATAAATTTCAGGGAGAAGCACGAGAATCCGGAATTTCATTAATTCATTCCAATCCACCACATCACTTACTCTTGGCTGGTGGGGAAACAACCGTAACTGTTAGAGGCGAGGGCAAAGGCGGTAGGAATCAAGAAGTTGTACTCGGTGCCCTAGAAATTTTGGACGATAAAACGATCATTGCATCTTTTGGAACTGATGGTCAAGACAACTCAGACTTCGCAGGAGCCATCGGAGACATTAATACAGTAAAAAAGGCAGAAGCAAAAATGTTAGAAATTAGAGAATATATTGACAACAGCAATAGCTACCCCTTCTTTGAAAAAACAGAAGATGCAATTATCACAGGCAAATTACCCTCAAATGTCGCCGACATCATTATGGTATATAACTATGACTGACGAACTATTTGACGATAAGGTTAAATTTTTAGAAGAAAAAGCTGTTGAAGCAAGAGAACTTCTGATTTCCACCTTGCTTGAAGCTGGATCCGGACACTCTGCTGGGCCACTCGGAATGGCGGATATATTTATTGCGCTTTATTTTCATATCATGCAGCACGATGCACAAAATCCATCATGGGACGTGCGAGATAGACTAATTCTTTCAAACGGACACATTTGTCCAATTCAATATGTAACACTCGCAATGACCGGATATTTTCCAACTGATGAACTTAAAACTCTGAGAAAGTTTGGGACAAGGCTTCAAGGACACCCTCATCGAGGTGCTCTTCCTGGGATTGAAAATACTTCAGGACCTCTTGGTGAAGGAATATCACAGGCTATTGGAATGGCTCTTGCCGCACGACTTGATGGAAAGAGGCACAGAATTTTTTGTCTTACTTCAGATGGAGAACATGAGGAAGGCAACACATGGGAAGCAATTATGTGTGCTGCAAAATACAAACTCTCTAACCTTACTGTTATTGTAGATAGAAATAATATTCAAATTGATGGATCAACAGAAGATGTTATGCCGCTAGAATCTATGCGGCTTAAATATGAATCCTTTAATTGGTATGTTCTGGAAATTGACGGACATAATTTCCACGATATTGTTAACGCTGTGCGCCATGCCGAAGCAATAACTGAAAAGCCAACTGTAATTATTGCCCATACAATTCCTGGAAAAGGTGTGGATTTTATGGAATACGATTTTCGCTGGCATGGTAAACCGCCAAATAAAGAAGAGGCTCAAAAAGCTCTTGATGAACTTCGAACCCTGCAAGGAAAGATTGAAGCAGAACATAAATAATATGTTAAATCAAGAATTAAATCTAAACCAAAATTTTTTCAATGAAGATGTAGAGCGCCAACCCACTCGTAAAGGGTATGGAACAGGACTTGTTGAGTTAGGAGAATCAGATAATAATATCGTAGTTCTTTCTGCCGACCTTACAGAATCTACTCAAGCACACCTTTTTGCTGAAAAATTTCCAGATCGTATTTTCCAAATGGGTGTAGCCGAACAAAATATGGCTGCGGTTGCTGCAGGACTTGGAGTAAGCGGCAAAAGAGCATTTATATCCTCATATGCTACTTTTTCTCCAGGAAAAAATTGGGAAACAATACGAACAACCATTGCATACAATAACTCTGATGTCAAAGTTGCTGGTCATCATGCAGGAACAATGACCGGTCCAGATGGAGCAACACATCAAGCAACAGAAGATATTGCGATAATGCGCGTTCTTCCTAATTTCAGAGTAATCGTTCCATGCGATTGGAATCAAGCACACAAGGCAACTCTTGCAGCAGGCAGAGAATACGGACCATATTATATTCGATACACTCGGGATAAAAGCCCAGTTATTACTACACAAACAACACCTTTCGAACTTGGAAAGGGACAAGTTCTTTGGAAGGGCAACTCCCCAAAAATTGCAATATTTAGCACGGGATTTTTAGTTACAGAGGCACTTTTTGCAGCAAAAGAACTTCAAAATGAAAATATAGACGTTGATGTTATTAATATTCATTCTATAAAGCCACTTGACCTAGACCTCATTCTTTCGTACTCTCATACAGTGGCTGGATTTGTAACTGTCGAAGATCATCAAACTGCTGGAGGACTAGGGGGTGCGATATCGGAAATTGTAGTACAAAATAAACCAATTCCAATCGAATTTGTCGGTATGAAAGATTCTTTCGGAGAGACCGGAACACCGGAGGAATTATTGAAAAAATATAAAATGGATAAGAATGGAATTAAGGAAGCAGTAAATAAATTACTTTCAAGAATATGAATATAACTGAAGAAATTAAAAAAATAATCACTGGTGATGTTACCGAAAACGAAGAGGAAAAAGTAAAATATACAAGGGACACTAGTATTTTTGAAATGATGCCAGAAGTTGTGGTCCATCCCAAAGATGCAGGGGACATTAAAAATCTTGTAAAGTTCGTCACAGAACATAAAAAAGACAATCCAAATTTATCTCTAACTTGCAGATCTGCCGGAACATGCATGTCAGGAGGAACCCTCACAGAATCCATTCAATTAGAATTTACAAAATATATGAACCATATAAAATCTATTGGCGATAACTACGCTATCGCAGAACCCGGAATTTATTATCGTGATTTTGAAAAAAGGACTTTAGAGGAAAAAAATCTATATTTTCCGTCTTACCCTGCGTCACGAGAGTTATGCGCTGTTGGTGGAATCGTAAATAACAATTCAGGGGGAGAAAAAACATTAATATACGGCAAAACGAATAAATGGGTAAGACAAATTCGAGTGGTTCTCGCTGACGGAAATGAATATGTACTGGAAAAGATTTCAAAAACAGAGCTTGATAAAAAAATGGGAATGCAAAATTTTGAAGGAAATCTTTATAGAAAAATTTTCAACCTTATTACAAAAAACCAAGAGTTGATTAATAAATCTCATATTGATGTCACTAAAAATTCTTCAGGGTACAACCTTTGGGATGTCTGGGATGGGGAAAATTTTGATCTAACACAGGTTTTTTGCGGCGCTCAAGGAACCCTTGGAATTATGCTTGATGCAAAACTTGAACTTGTAAAAAAAGCTTCACATGAAAAATTGTATGTAGCATTTTTTAAGAATGTAAATCAGCTACCAGAATTTACAAAAAAAATTCTAGAACTAAAACCAACCAGTCTCGAGTTGACTGATGATCATACCTTCAAACTTTACTTAAAGTTTGCAAGGGAGATGGCAGAAATTCTAGGATCTGGAGGATTATTTAAAACAATTAAACTTTTTACTCCTGAAACATTACTTGTGTTAAGACATGGGATTCCAAAATTCGTTGCTCTTGTTGAATTTGAAGGAAATGACGAACATGAACTAAATCAAAAAATTAAAGAAGTAGGGAAAATTATCAAAGAGCAAAAAATTGTTGGCCACTATTGCAAAACGAAACTCGAAAGAGAAAAATACTGGAAATTGAGACGAGATACATTTAAGCTTTTTAGAGAAAAGATTAAGGATAAACATTCTGTTCCATTTGTAGACGATGTCTGTGTAAAGCCTGAATTTTTACCGGAATTCATTCCAAAAATGCAGGAAATTCTTGACCGCAACAAAATTCTTTACACTATTTCCGGACATCTAGGAGACGGCAATCTTCATGCTATTCCACTTATGGATTTGTCTGATCCTAAAAATAGAGAAAAAATTTACTCAGTTGCTGATGAAATATACGAACTTACAAGTCAATATAAGGGCACATATACTGCAGAGCATAATGACGGATTAATGCGCGGTCCTTATCTTGAAGAAGAATACGGAAAAGAAATGGTGCAGATATTTCGTGAATTAAAAGATATTTTTGATCCGATGAATATTTTTAACCCTCATAAAAAATCAGATGCAACTTTTGAGTATGCAAAAAAGTACATGATCACAGACAAACAGTTCGTACAGCACCATCCGCATCGCAGAAATAAATAATACCTAGGTGGAACTTCAGTAGATGTAATTTAAATAAACGCAGAGTGCTTTTTTCCAAGACCTTTTTTCTTCCAATATTTCCCAAATCCCAGAATGTCTCCCGCATTTGTATAATTCAAAATTAGAAAAAGAAACGCATACATTATATGTTCATCTATAATTAGGTTATTTTCTGGCGGAAGAAGCGAGCTCCACACAAGAAGCATAAGCAGTACCCCAGCGTAGGTAGCAATTTTCATACCTATTCCCAAAACCAAAGCAGTGCCTATAAACAAGAGCCCACCCATGAATAACAAATCAACCAATATATTCCCGGATAAAGACTGATAAAAAGTTGCAAATGGCCCATGAGTTCCAAATTTTAAAAATCCCTCGGTGGGCGATCCTCCCGATATCCATGCCTTTTCACACCCTACCATCACTTCCATTGTTTTTGAATCCCGGCAAGTTGCATAGCCCAAACCAAATAACTTATCAAAAAAAGCCCAAAGGAAAATACTTCCGAAAACTATTCTTGCAATACCGATTACATTCTTCATCTCTAATCTTATTGGATCACTATGCTACTAACCTGTCAATAGGCTTTTAATATCTTAAAATCATCTATCTCATAAATAACATCCTTCCGCTCAACTACAATCTTCCATCCCTTTTTTTTGGCATGTTTAGCCAATTTTTTGTTGGGATTAAAGGCAATTGGGTTCCCCATCATTTCGAGAAAGGGAATATCAGACTCAGTATCTCCTACTCCAATTGAACTTTTGAGATCGAACTTTTGAGAACTATTTTCTAAAAAATCAGTTAGTGTTTTTCTCTTATCATAAGATGGATTTCCAAAGGGCTGCTTTCCTGTAAATACACCTCCCACCACTTCATAATAACCACCGAGATATTTATCAAAGCCTAAATCTTTAGCGAATAAAGTAAGTATGTGACCAGGAGATCCGGATATTGCGAAAAGAAAATATTTATCCTTTTTTAATGTATTTATTAAGCTTCTTGTATATCTGTATAATTTTTTCTCTTCCCTCCTTAAGACCTGATCGACAGTTCGCTCCACTGAATCTTCAGAGCACCCTGCGATATATTTTTCGTAAACCTCTATTACTTTGCCCAGATACTCTCCGTAACTGCCTTCTCGGTTTGCCCAGGCAATATACTCAGTATTAATTTCTTTTTGAGATTTTTCCGGAAAAATTTTATTATCTACTAACCCCTTCATAAGCTCTATTAAGAGACTTGAGCGGAAAAGAGTTCCATCTATATCAAATACTGCTAAATTCATTGTTAGGAATTAAATTGCGCGATGTAGGAAAAATTACATTGACATGGTGATTTGTGACACACATGACAACTATTTATATACATTTTTTCCAGACCTTTCGAGACAGAAATTCCAACAGAATTTGCAACACCAAAAATACATGAAACATAATCCGCGATTTCATTGTTAATGTATAAAAATTGATGACTCTTATGCTCTCCTTGAAAATTATGACAGGCCTCGCTAAGTTCCCCTGTCTCCTCTGCCAAATGCACTCCAGCATCTGAAATTGACCTGCTGGTAGAAGGGTAAATTTTTTGAAACATTTCCTGCAAATCGTTTATGCTCATTTTCTTAGTTATCATCCCCTGCTGACTCTTTTTTCTTCTCTGGTATTTCTTACTTTTGCAGACGCATGGACATCTTTTACAATAGGAACAAACGTAAGGAAATCGATTTAAAACTATTTCATATGTATTAACATGAAGTCTATTGGCTATTGCCATAAGCCACGATAGTGAGATGAGTAGATTTAATTCAAGTTTCTTTTTATCTTGCTTTCTTATTCCTTTTAATGACCGCATGGTAAATCGTTCTAAATTTGAAATAAGATCAGATAGAGAAAACAATCTGTCATCAGGAACACCATAAATTTCTTTAATTAATTCCTGAAAATCGTGCAGTGAAGAATTTGATTTAAACTGGGGCATAACTTGAGGATAGAATACACCAAATATTAAGAAAAGGAAATACTATATTTCCGTTCTAATCCCATCTCTTATCGGAACAAGAAGTATTTCGTGAGACTTAAGATAATCACTGGCCATGTCATAATACCATTCCCTGGCTTCATCTCTCCAATGCCAGTCATGGATGGGAATAACCTTCTCCACACCAAGCTCAATAGCTTTGTCTAAACAAGCAACAGTTGACCCCCAGGAACCAACAATCGGCATAGCAAGTATCCTCGCAGAATGCGAATACGAGAGTGAATCCCCAGGATGAGTAAGTGTATCCATAATTGTAAATCCCGTATTAATTGGTGGTGGAAGTTTGAGAGCCTTTTCGTGAGGAGCGTCGAATTGATAAATTGTTCTAACAGATTCAGTTGCAGTGTGAATGTTTTCTTGTTCAAGGATCTTACTAACAGATTGATTTGTGATAATTTTTACTTCAGGGAATTTCTGTAAAACTAACTTTATAAAAGGAATGTAAAAATGATCTTGATGTTCATGTGTTATCAATAAATAATTTAACGAATTAAATAAATCCGGTCTTAAACCTTCATCAATCGAATAATTGCCTGGATCAATAAGGATCGAAACATTTTGATCTTCTACGTATAAACATGAATGTGAGTATTTTGTAATGTGCATTTTTTCTTAGACTATTGACTCTATTTTTCTAGCAAGTATAAAATCATTTACCGAGAGACCTCCTATTGCATGAGTCCAAATTTCTATCTCAACAACGTTATATGAAATTTCCATATCCGGATGATGCCCTTCACTTTCTGCAATTGATGCAACCTTATTTACAAACTCCATTGCCTCTTTAAAATCTTTATATTTAAATTTTTTTTCAATTTTTTTATTGTCATCAACTTCCCAAGCAGTCTTTAAATATGTGAGATAAATTTCAATTTCTGATTTTTCAAAAGGCTCAACTCCGCCCTCGCATGGAACGCATTTTTGCTGTGTTAAATCCATATCTAAACTTTATTATACCTGAAACATGAAGTGATATGATCATTCACCATTCCGGTTGCCTGCATGTGTGCATAGCAAATTGTTGTTCCAAAAAAACTGAACCCCCTCTTTTTCATATCCAAACTTATACGATCAGAAAGCTCTGTTCTCGCTGGTATTTGCTCATCTCCCACCCAACTATTTTTTATCTGCTTTTGTCCTGGGATAAAATTCCATATATATTTATTAAAATTGCCAAACTCTTTTTGTACTTCTATAAAACACTTTGCATTGTTAACTACAGAAGTAATTTTCTGCTTATTTCGTATTATTCCCGGATCCAACAAGAGCTCGTTAATCTTAGTCTCTGAAAAACTGGATATTTTTTCTACATCATAATTGCCAAATGCTTTTCTGTAACCATCTCTTCTTTTAATAATAGTCGTCCAGGAGAGCCCCGCCTGAGCTCCTTCAAGTACCAAAAATTCAAATAATCTCCTGTCATCGTGCAATGGAACACCCCACTCCCTATCATGATACGAAATCATTAATTTACTTTCACCAACCCATTTACATCTGCTCTTCATAGATTTGAATACATCTGCTTTGCAATAAAACTCATCTTTTTATGATCAACCATTGCCCCTGGGTATAACCCAATTCCATTCCCAAATTCAAGATCATGAATTTGCTTTGAAGAATATTGACCAAGCTCAGAGACCCATTTGTTAATATATGAACAATCTTTGTCGTACTTTTTTTGTTGAAGCCATGGATTAAATATCCTGAAATATGGAGCTGCATCACAGCCCGTAGATGCAACCCATTGCCAATTCCCATTATTTACTGAAGGATCATAATCTACTAACTTTTGTGCAAAATATCGCTTTCCCAATTGCCAATTAATATGTAAATCTTTTACTAAAAATGATGCGGTTATCATCCTAACTCTGTTGTGCATATATCCAGTTCTGCTCAATTGTCTCATACCTGCATCTACTATTGGGAAGCCTGTCATTCCCTTTTTCCACAATTCGAATTGCCTAGAATCTTCATTCCATGCTATCTTATCAAACCTACTATGGAAAGAACCTTTAAATACATCGGGAAAATGAAATGAAATATGCGTAAAGAAATCACGCCAATATAATTCGCTTATTATTGGATGGCTCACGCCGAATGCTTCCGTCACTGTCCAGTATACTTCCCGGATAGACACTGTTCCGAATTTATTATGAGCGGAAAGTCCAGTGGTACCATCAATTGCTGGGAAATTTCTTTCGTTTTCATAATCCGAACATTCAACAATTTTTGCAATTTTTTCTAATCCTCTTTTTCTCCCTCCATTAGTATAGATATTTATATTTTTCGGAAAATTACTAAGACTTAATATATTATCTGGACCAATTCCTTCTTTGGAATAATTCGAATAATTGTTTTTGCGGACTTTTCTTACGTTGTGAATAACTGCTGCCTTTTTAAAGGCTGTAAAAATTGTGTATGGATCCCCATTTTTTTTGACAATTTTTTCAGGCTCGTTCAGTAATGCATCTGGAAAATCAAAAACATTTATCTTTTTATTGATACCAATCTTGCGAATTTCACCATCTCTTTTTTTACTAAACGGAGTATAATCTCTGTTAAAGTAGATACACTCAATCTTATAATCTGCAATTATTCCCCCTAATTTTTCCTCAGGTATACCATGAATTAAATTGAGTCTTGATCCCTTTTCCTTTAATTCTTCATGTAAGTCTTCAAGACTTTCACACATAAATTGAATTGCATTATCAGACTTGTACTTATTATCTTCTAACAATCTTTTATCGAGGAAGAAGACTGGAAAAACTTCCTGGCTTTCTTCAAGAGCCTTTATCAAACCAGTATTATCATTTAGCCTTAAATCCCTCCTAAAAATAAATAAAGATTTGCGATACTTTTTCATAATTGGAAAAGAGGTCGAAGTACTCAATGATAAGAATATTATAACAGGAGTTAGAACCCAATATTTTCTTTAACAAGAACTATTGTAATTCTTTTTGGAATTACTTCTTTGTTAAGTATTAATATTTTTGAGACATTACTTCCAGTTACTCCATATGCTTTGTGTGCCCTCTCTGACTCAAGTGGAAGAACATAATCATAAACTCTTTGCATCGCCGTATTCATATCTTTAACGATTTTTTGAGTACCAACAACCCATATGACTCTTGGTGATCCATAGGCATATGCTGGAATTTGACTACCTGTATTGGATGCTATCACAATTTCTCCACCCTCCGTAACTGCATGTACACTTCCAAGAGTATAGTCACTTGTTGCACCTAACTCATTCATTTCTTTTTTATGTGTTTCTCTGTTTAATGAATATAGTTTATTTTTAACAGAAATATATTTCCCTGATTTTTCAATTTCATGAGTGATTCCTGATTCTAAAAGACTTATTGATGTCATGTCCATTACTTCCGAACCCTCAGGGATCATATTAAGCACCTTTTCTTTTGCCTCATTTTTGTTCTCAGCAATAACTACTTCTATTCCATTTTCACTTAAAGCTTTTATAGCCTTATCCATTTGCTCTTGTGTTGCTAGTTTTGTGAAGTTCATTTGTACATGTTATAATAATAGAGTTATATATGTAAGTACGTACTATTATGATAGATACTAACCAAAAAGATACTGTGTGCAATTCAAACAATAACCCTATCACTGCAACTCTTGGCGTAATGGGTGGGAAGTGGAAACCTATTATATTATGGCATTTAGAAAAAGGGCCTCATAGGTTTAATCAATTATTAAAAAATATACCAGGAGTAACTCAGAAAATGCTAACACAACAATTAAGAGAACTTGAATCGGATGGACTCGTGAATAGAAAAATATATGCACAAATTCCACCTAGAGTTGAATATTCAATAACAAAATACGGAACTTCTTTAAAGCCAGTATTAAAGGTGATGGCCCAATGGGGATCAAAACATAAAACCCGTATAAAAAACTAATTATACTGTTGTCGGGGTGCGGAGAATCGAACTCCAGCCACACGACCCCCAGCCGCGCATTCTACCTTTAAACTACACCCCGAGCTGACATATTGTAACAAAATAGAGTATTCTTTCAAACTTAATAAGATCACATAACACTACTCTGCGCCATAATTCATAAGAGGAGATGTATCAGAACCTTCTATCATAATGAAAGGCAAAAAAAGTCCATTTTTTAAATCAACCCTTCCTCTATATAGCCCTTGTTCTTTTTGTGCTGTGTAGGTAAGATCTCCAGCAAACACACTGCCATCTGATCGAACATATCTTTTAGTAAATTCAACCTCATCACCTTTGATTTCACCCGAATACTCTGAATCTCCATGAACATCAACAATTCCACCAGAAAAACTCTTACCAGACTGGAACACTTCGAACAACCCTCTTGCCGGAACAGCCAGATCAAAAGTGCCAACAAAACTTGGCTGTGAGTTCATATCAATCCTTCCCCTCATCACAGCATTGTATTTTCTTCGAAGCAATTCACGATCAAACATTATATCACGCATGAGAACAGAAATATCTCTTCCATCAACGAAACTGTTTTGCTGTGCCGCCTTTCCGTACCTTCTAATAAGATTCAGGTCACGAATTACAGGATTTCGATTAAGATTCATATCGTAATCTGCCTGAACTTCTCCCTCAAAGGAAGATAAGAAATCATAATCAGTTACCAACGGAAATACATGACCCGCCCCTAATATAATAAGCGATGGATTTACTTCTAAAATTTTTCTTTTCATATATTCATCTCTCTCAATAAAGGATGCATGTCGCATTTGTATATCGTATGAATAGTTTTGGCGCAGGTCGGAAATTGTCCAATTCCTCTTTCTTTCAAGCTTTCTTTGCTTTTTTGAAATACGATCTATTTTTTTATATACACCCACATCATCAAGAGGGACCACTTCCAGACCAAGCCTGTCGCACTCCTCTTTTATTCTGTCGAAATAATATCCATCAGCTGGATAAAACTGCTCAAGCAATTCTGGCGGTGCGTCTTCCCCCAATGCTTCCAATCCCACACGAGAAGCGCGAGGCAATTGACTTAATATTTCCAGAACTTCATTGCTTGGCTCTTTTAAGGTATTAAATTCTCCAATTGCTCCATGCTCAACGCCAATCATTCTTTCTAACATACTGCGGATTGTAACAAAAACGTATAGAAAGTCCTAGTTGAAAATTATTCGAACACAAACTACAATGAGTGATAAATCCATATAAAATTATGAAGAAAAAAGCTGCAGTAGATCCTAAAAAAATAGCCACCACACAAGATGCCTCACAATCTGAAAAATTAACTGCAGTGAGCATGGCAATGGAACAAATTCAACGTACGTACGGTAAGGGATCTATTATGAAATTCGGGGACGATAACCAACGCCTCAATATTGAAGTAATACCAACTGGCGCATTATCTTTGGACCTTGCGCTTGGAGTTGGAGGTATACCAAAGGGGAGAATTGTTGAAATTTATGGACCCGAAGCATCCGGGAAAACAACGATTTGTCTATCACTTATCGCTGAGGCGCAAAAAAGAAATGGTGTTGTAGCATTCATTGATGCCGAACACGCGCTTGATCCAACATGGGCAGAAACTATTGGAGTAAAATTGGACGATCTTCTAATTTCCCAACCAGATACAGGTGAGCAAGCACTTGAAATTGCAGAACAACTGATTAGAAGTGGCGGAGTAGATATTGTTGTTATAGATTCAGTCGCAGCACTTGTCCCACGATCAGAAATAGAGGGAGAAATGGGAGATGCAACCGTCGGAATGCAGGCAAGACTTATGAGCCAGGCACTTAGAAAACTGACGGCTGTTGTATCTAAAAGTAAAACCATAGTTATTTTCACTAATCAGCTAAGGCAAAAAATTGGTGTGATGTTCGGCAACCCTGAAACAACTCCTGGAGGACTTGCACTAAAGTTTTATTCATCTGTTAGACTCGATGTGAGAAAAATTGAAACTTTAAAAGAACAAGATAAAGTGATCGGAAGCAGAGTCAGAGTTAAAGTTGTAAAAAACAAAGTAGCCCCGCCATTTAGAACAGCAGAATTTGATATTATGTCGGACGGCATATCCAAGGAAGGAAATATTATTGATGTGGGAATAGAGAGTGAAGTTATATCAAAAAATGGTGCCTTCTTAAAATATGGAGAAACACTTCTGGGGCAAGGTCGGGAAGCAGCAAAAATGTACTTAAAAGAAAATCCAGACTTAACTAAAAAAATTACAACAGAAATTAATAAAAAAACACTTGAACAAAATACAAGACGACCCGCTTCATATGCTGTCCATGATGAAGAAAATAGTACAAGCGCCACATCCGAATCAGAATAATTCTGAAGAATTTAAGAAAGCACAATCCTATTCCCTCAGACTGCTTGCAATAAGACTACGAACTGAAAAAGAAATCAAAAACAAACTAGAAGATAAATCTTTTTCTAAAGAAACAATTGAAAATTTATTATCTAAATTAAAAGAAGCAAAGCTTATCAATGATGAAGTCTTTGCAAAGCTTTGGGTAGAATCAAGAAAAAATCTTAAAAATAGAAGCAATTTTATTATCAAACAAGAACTTAAAATAAAAGGGGTTAGTGAAGAAATTATTCAAAAATATTTATATGA
>CAZFJW010000037.1:0-4549 GCA_964519355.1 uncultured Gammaproteobacteria bacterium
TTGAGTGGTCAAAAAGACTTGGGTTGTTCACTATCTCGTAATATGTTGCC
Source organism: uncultured Gammaproteobacteria bacterium (assembly GCA_964519355.1). Classification (GTDB taxonomy): domain Bacteria; phylum Patescibacteriota; class Microgenomatia; order Levybacterales; family GWA1-39-11; genus CAZBEA01. The sequence goes on from CAZFJW010000037.1 coordinate 51, forward strand.
TCAGATGGTACGTACATTAATGCATAGTCAAGGGTTCCCTCACCAGTAAGAATATATTTTTTAGAAATCGCATCGATATGGATTTTGACTGCTTTTATAAAATCTTTTTCTGCAGTCTTTTTTTCAATATCATTTTGTTGTTTTTGGAGTCTAGTAAAGCTTTCCATAGGGAATTTTGAGTCTATAGGAATTAGTCCGGAGTCGGTTTTAATAACAGCGTCGACAATTGCACCACTGGAAAATGTGTATTGGAGGGAGTAGGTTTTTTTGGGAAGCAGTTGAGACAGCAGTTCATTCAAAATGTGTTCTCCAATGTTGCCGCGCATTTTTGGACTTTGAAGAAATTCTTGAAGTTCACGCATGTTCCGTCCGATTTCAGACATCTCTCCAATATTTTTTTGAACACCAGAGATTACCTCTGCTGCTTTATCAAGGCGTTGATTCAGTTGTTTGGAGTGTTCTTGAAGGGTAGAGGTGATATTCATATGAGAGTCTCTCATAGCACCGTTCAATGTCTTGTTTGTAACGTCAATGCTTTGCTGCATGGATTTGAGCCATTCAACAAGCGCAGTGTCTGGTTTAGTCGATTTACTAGAACGTATTAAAAGAACAAAGAGAGTTATTACAAGAAATAAATTAACAAATACGAGGATAATAACGATTGGATCCATGAATATGATGTATTATGCAGGAAAACACATGAAATATCAAAAGACCTAAGTTTGTTGATTAGAAAGGGTGTTTATCGTTTCAATAATATATTCAGTCATTTCAGATTTGAAATTTTCGAGTTCAACTCTTGAAATCCACGAATATTGTGAATGTTCTTTGCTTAATTTTATTTCAATTCTTTTGTCGACAATTCTACAAAAGTAGAAAATTTCAACGTAGTGTATATTTCGTTCATTTGATATGTATGAATTAATTACACCTGGTTTTATTACAGCAATTTTAAGACCACACTCTTCTTGTATTTCACGAAGAACAGATATGTTGGGGTTTTCTTCTGGTTCAACTTTCCCTCCGGGTAGTTCCCACATATTAGGGAGAAATGTTTCGTCCGCAGCTCTTTTGACAATAAGAAACTTATTATTATCTTGAATAAATGCACTTGTTACAATCTGAACTTTTTTATTCATAAAGAATTTTTCTCTATCGCTTCATACAATACTATTCCAAGTGAAACCATGGTGTTAAGGCTAATATTGACCCCGAACATTGGTAGCTGTACGACTTTATCGCATTTTTGTAACGTTTCCTCAGAGATGCCATCAGTTTCATGTCCTATGACAAGTGCGATCGGAAGTGGATAGTCAAACTCATCATAAGAAATTGATTCATCAGTTAGCTCAATTCCCACAACCGATACCTCTGGAATATTTTTTTTCAATGACTGAATAGCATCTGAAGCAGACGAACAGTACTCCCATGGAACCCATTGCCAGGTTCCAATTGATGCTTTTTGGATTCTTGAATTTGGTGGTGTTTCAGAGCCCTGACAAAGGTATATTTTTTTTGCTGCAACAGCATCAGCCAGACGAAAAACAGCACCGATATTATAGGTATCCAGAACATTGTCCAGGATAATATAGATGTTATTTCTTTTTATTTTCTTAACCTCTTCTTCAGATGGATTGGATATTCTAAGACTTGTAGAATTTAATTTTTGCACTCGAGTATTGTACTAAAAACCATGCTCTTTTTTCCAGGCTTCGGTGTCTTCATTCATCTTTTGAACTGCAGCATCATGCTCTTCATTCATCTTTTGAACTGCAGCATCATATTTTGCTTTATTTTCTGTGGATCGTTCTTGAAACCATTTCTCATTTGCTGCTTTTTGTTCTTCGAACCAAGTATTATTTTCTGAGACAATTTCTTCAAAAGATTTAGAAGATGAGTAAGCGTTTTGCGAGTAACTATTTGTGTCGGTATTGTAATAAATTTTTACAGTAGTATTTGATTGAGTAGGTGTGGGTGTCGTTTGATCATCTTCATCATCTATTATTACTGTAGTTTGTGTATTTGCATTTTCATCAAGAAATGGTGTCGGAAAAGGAGCAGTATCTTCAGCCGCAATGTTTTCCAGAAAAGATTTTGCAGCATTTTTTGTTGGATCTATAATGTTTTTTTGAATAGCGCCGCTTTTGACAGAATTATAAATACTCAGACCAAGCAGAACTACAACACTTGTAAATGAGAAGAGAAAAATGATTCTTGCTCTATTGAGAAACCTGCTTCCAAGTGATACTGAATAATGACTTTTCCTTTTTTTTGTCATAATATTCTTTGAGGTTATAATTTAATTGAACTTTTGTCTTCTGAGGCTGCTTGAAATAATTCTTCTTCTTTAAATCCAAAAATTCCTGCTGCAAGCAAATTTGGGAATGTTTGAATCATAGTATTGTAATCTAGGACGGTTTGATTGTATGTCTCTCTATATGAAGATATAAAATTCTCTGTTTCTGTCAGTTGGTTCTGAAGGTCTTTAAAATTACCGGAAGCTTTAAGCTCTGGATAGTTTTCCGAAACAGCAAAAAGAGACTTAAGAGTACTTGTAAGCATATTTTCTGCTGTAGCTGAGTCTTTGGGGCCTTTTGCAGAATTCACTGCGGATCGAGCTTCTGCGACTTGAATAAAGGTATCCTTTTCATGTTTTGCATATTCCTTGACTATGGTTGCAAGATTTTCAATAAGAGATGCTCTTCTTTTAAGTTGGACGTCAATATCCGCAAAATCAGCTTTTACTTTGTTGCGAGCCTTAATAAATGAATTGTAACTTTTCCACAAGAACAGAAGTATAAAAACAAGAGCTGCACTTATTATCCAGAGAATTTTATTGTTAAGCATTTATTTAAATGTAAATAAATTTATATTAAATATCAATAATTATTGTGTTGGTGAGGGTGGAACCGGTTGGCCTGTAGCTTTGAGTAATTCCTTTTTATTCCATACAGCAAAGGTGCATTTTGGATAATTTGAGCATCCATAAAATGGTTTTCCTTTTCTCGTTCTTTTAATAATGACTTTCCCTCCATCCTGAGGACATTCAACTCCAGCATCGAGTACAATTGAAGCTTTGTAATCACAATTTGGGAATGTTGAGCATGCTTTAAATTTTCCGAATTTCCCGTAACGAATGACAACTGGGCTACCACACTTTGGGCATTTTTCATCAGTCGCCTCAGTTGCAACAGAGACCCTCTCGCTTTCTTCTGCTTCAATGAGGCTTTTCTCAAAAGGTTTATAAAATTCCTTTAGAATTGTAACCCAGTCTTTCTCCCCATTCGCAACATCATCAAGACTTTCTTCCATTTGTGAAGTAAACGGAATGTCGTCAATATGTGAGAAGTTTTTTACCAAAAAGTCGGTGACTGCTATGCCAATTTCTGTAGGATAAAATCGTCCTTCCTGTTTTTCTGCATAGAATCGATTTGTGAGCGTTGAAATAGTTGGTGCATAAGTAGAAGGCCTGCCAATTCCGTGCCGTTCAAGCGCTGCGATAAGTGAGGCCTCATTGTATCGTGGAGGAGATGTTGTTTCATGATCAGTTATTTCAGTCGAATGATGATGCAGTCCTTCTCCAATTTCAATTTCTGGAAGTATTTGTTCATTTTCCTCATAAAACCAAACTTTCAAAAATCCAGGAAAGAGCATGATACGTCCATTTGCAATAAAAAGATATATTTTGGAGGCTTGTGTTTCGACTTCAATACGCGTTGAAGAGAAAACTGCATCTGACATTTGTGTTGCCACCGCACGCTTGTAGATAAGTGAGTAAAGTCTTGCATACTCACGACCTAAATCGTCTTGAACATTTTTTTCATGCACGGATAATTTAGTAGGTCTTATTGCTTCGTGTGCTTCTTGCGCAACTTTTGATTTTGTTTTGTATATTCTAGGAGTATCTGATAAATATTCTTTTCCATACGCTTTTTCAATGTATGTTCTTGATTCATTGATAAATTGCTCAGATAAGTTAAATGAATCCGTTCTGTGATATGTGATAAATCCTTCTTCGTATAATCTTTGAGCCAGAGTCATGGTCTTTTTACTAGAGAATTTGAGTCTTCTTGATGCATCTTGTTGAAGAGTAGAAGTTGAGTATGGAGGCAGAGGGGATCTACGCATTTCTTTTTTAATGACGTTCTTAACTACAAAAGACTTAACAATTTCTATATCTTTTTTAATTTCTTCGGCTTTTGAGTGATCTAATATTGTTTTTGTAACTGTATAGTCGCCATCATACAAGTCAATTTTTCTTTGGGTTTCGATAGATTTTCCATCAATTGCTGTGAGCTCGAATTGCATTGGGTTTGGTGTACCCTTTTTTAAAAGATATGCAAAAACTTTAGAATATGTTCCTGTCTCAAATTTTTTAATTTCTCTTTCTCGTTCAACAATAATTCGGAGTGCTATTGATTGAACCCTGCCAGCAGAGAGTCCCCTTTTTACTTTTTTCCAAAGAATTGGTGAGAGTTTGTACCCAACGATTCGATCAA
>CAZFJW010000037.1:4649-13338 GCA_964519355.1 uncultured Gammaproteobacteria bacterium
CTTTTTACTTTTTTCCAAAGAATTGGTGAGAGTTTGTACCCAACGATTCGATCAAGAATCCGTCTGGCAGTTTGGGCATGGACTAAATTGTGATCTATATGACCTGGATGTTTTAATGCATCTTCAATTGCACTTTTTGTTATTTCATGAAAGACAATTCTTTGGAAAGTTGTACCTTTCTTAACTGAGCTTTTTAAAATTTCATGTAAATGAAATGATATTGCTTCTCCTTCGCGGTCAGGGTCTGTTGCAAGAATTACGCTGTCTGCATGTACAACTCTTTTTTTAAGGTCGTTGATTATGCTTTCTTTGTCTTTGGGAATTTCATATTGAGGTTCAAAGTTATTTTTAATATCTATCCCAATTTTACTTTTAGGAAGATCCCTGATGTGTCCATAAGAGGCTGAAATATCATACTTTCCCTCAAGAAAACGAGTGAGGGTTTTGGCTTTTGTTGGTGACTCTACTAGAATAAGCGTCTTCATAAAAATAAAGTATAGCAAAAATAACTAAAAAGTTGATGTGAATCAAAGGGGAATATAACAGATTAACCAATTTATCACAAGTCTACGATTTTGTTTGTTCGAACACTTTATATTTTTGCAGCAACTGAATTGTTGTAACAATGTACTCAGCATGACTCCAAGTTAAGGGTGATGCTGAGAGTTGTTCATTTGTATATGGACTTACTTGTTCGGGAAGAATTCCAGCAGGATTAGCAGTTGAAACAACCCAGTCAAGTATGGGTAATACTTTCTCTGAAAGATCTTTTTTAGATTTTGCCTTTGCAATTTCGTATTGAGCAATCCATAGAGACGAAATAATCCACGGGTTTCCGGGGTGGTAGTTAGTACTATTATAATATTGGTCTCCTTCATATCTTGCTATTCCATATTTTGATTGGGTAGATGTTAATTTTTCTCGAGCAATTTCAACTGCCCTTTCTAATATTGGATCGTTTATCGGAAGGACTTTAAATTTGAAAATTCCATAGACCGAAGAAATATCATGTGTAGCAACGGGTATTATTTCTCCCTTTTCATAAAGCAGCATTTTATAAAATCCACCGTCAGGATTTTGAAGATGTTTTAGAATTCCAAGACGAATCTCTTCTGCAACGCTTGAATATAATTGATATTCCTCTCTTTTCCCAAGAAGTTTGGCAAAATTTGCTGCGGCAAGCAGCGCGCCATGCACACTGGAAGATGTAAATGTTGAAATACAAAAAGTCTCTTCCCACAGATCATAACTTGGGAGAGGGAGCCCAGTTTTTTGTTCTCTGTATGAAACCATAAATTGTGCAGCCTTTTTAATAAGTGTGTTATAAAGACTTTCTATGAATTCAATGTCTCGTGAGAGCTGGTAGTGTTCCCAGAGTGCAAAAATAACTAAAGCTGTCTCATCTTCTTGTATGGGCAGGGCGATCTCATCGTTTCTTACCCATGGATGCCAAGAGCTTCCAAGGGCGCCATCTGGACGATATTTATGAAGAAAATATCCATCATTTGTTAGGATGGTATTACAAAATTCAAAGAAACGTTTTGTTAAAGGATAGTCTCCTGCGATGTCAAAAGCCATGGCGACAAATGCTCCATCTCTAGGCCACATATAAGAATAGTTATCTCGTCCATGCTGAAGCATATCAGAATCACAGGAGGCTATTATGGCTCCTCCTGAATCAACATGGGTTCTTGCAATAAGAAGTGATTTATAAAATAAGTCAGCTTGAGTGTCGGAAATTTGACTTGAATTGAATTCTACTCTTTGTGTCCAGGCTTGCCAAAAATCCTTAGTAGTCTGAATTAAGTGTTCGGGAGATTTTGAAATTACATAATTATTTAGTTCGTATGCATCACGTATTGAGCGAGAGGCAACTATCCAATAAAGTACATCTTTTTGAGCAGAAGGTTTAATTTTAAGGTCCAGTCCCAGCACTGAATCTACGGAACCGTGTTCTATTGGGTTTTTGCTTAATATTCCGTCTTCTGCATCCTTGAAAGTGCCCTCTTTTCCTTCTAATCCCAAAATCCCCACGCTGTAGTCTTCAAAGCAGTTTCTTTCGTTTGAAATAGCGTTTACTAAAAATACCCGTCTACCTTTATAGTGAAATATGACTTTGTGAATTGGGTCGTAAAATGCAGTGTCTTTAAGTCTTGAGCCGTAGATTTCGAATTGTTGATTGAAGAATATTTTGAGTGTTCGCTCAACATTTGAATCATTTTGGATGGTCACTTTTCGAACAAATATATCTTTTTCGTTATATACAACATCCTGCATTGTTATGGTTAGTTGAAGGTTAGAAGATTGTGCAATAATTTTTCCTACCAGTGAGTTTTTTTCCATTTCAACTGTTGTATGCCATGTTCCATCATCGAGCCATGAGAATGATCCATCAATAAAAATTCCAATTTTATGAACATAATTACTGCCCGTGTTGTTGTCGAGGCCTACGTGAGGATAGTAAATATCGCGAATTAATCCATTTTTGTCATGATCAACTACTAAATTTCCGTTCGAAAGAATGAGTGATTTTGGCACAGTTTAATCTAGTCCCGAGGAAGCACTTTCTCCAAGGGCAGTCTGTTTGAGGCGAAGACGAAGATCGTGTAAGACATTCATAAATGAAATAAAACTATCATATGGTGATTCGTAAGGATTGAAATATTTGTGAACATCTCCGTCAGCAAACCACTTCGTACACATGTAGTAAAAATGATCTGATGTTTGGAGTCTTCTCCAGTCATCTAATAGTTGAGAGTCACCACAGCTTTTAACAAGATGTTCAAGCGCATAGAGTTTTCTAATAGCATCGTGCTGCATAGGATTAGAGAGCCATGCAGACAGATCTCTCTCCACATCTGCCCATGAAATAAAGAAGGGAATATCAAGTTCGCCAACAGGGTTAAATTTTCGAACAGCCTCAGTTGGGGTTACAAAAGAATTGTCTTTGTGTTTGAGTATCTCTTTTGGAAATGCTTTCAGGAAGTCAAAAATTCCAGTATCTTCCCATTGGTGTTCTCCAAATGTTTCATAATCCATAAAAAGATTAATTATCTCTCCGTTGCCATTCACATTATTTACCCAAGATGCAAATTTTTCTGCAGTAAGAGGGTATTCCGACCATTCCTTTGAAGAAAATCGAAATGCAATATCATCGGAGAGTTTGTAGTTTTTAAGGAGCAGCTTAATATTCTTTGTCCCCTTTGGTTGATACAGGAAATTTGGACTGCGCCATAAAAGAGTGTGGTCGGCTCCTTCGGTGATAATTCCCTCATAGGCCATTCTTTCTATTTCCTGCGCTAAGTCATTGTTATAAATAAGTTCGGTGTTTCGAAAAACTCTTGGCTGTTGACCGAATAGTATTTTTACTTTATTTCTGTGCATTTCAACTTGTTCATGAAATTCATCTTTTGAAAAAAGAAAAGAGAGCGAGTGAAAATATGTTTCGGAGAGTATCTCGACTTTCCCTGTTGCAACAAGTGCCTGAAAGCTTTCAAGTACTTCTGGTTCGTAAAGTTCCAATTGGTCTAAAAATACTCCTGATAAGGAAAAACTTATTTTAAACTTTGGATATTTCTTAATAAGTTCAAGAAGTAATTTGTTAGTTGGAAGGTAACATTTGTTGCTTACTTTTTTAAGGATTTTTCTGTTAGAGAGTTTTTCGTCTTCATCATCAGAAAAATAATTACTATCCTTACCTACTTGAAAGATCGAGTATCTTTTTACCCTGAAGGGCTGGTGTACTTGAAAATAGAGGCAAATTGCTGACATATTATTATTCTAACGAATTATTCATAACTTTTTTATAGACATCTTTGGTTTTGCGTGCACTTTTAGTCCACCTGAGACCCTGAACTTCCATATATCCATTCTCTTTTAGCGTCTGCTGCAGTGAATCGTTGCTGAGAACTGAAACAATTTGGTTTGTCATCTCATTTACGTCCCAGTAATCAGTTTTGAGAGAGTGAATTACCACTTCAGAGGCCCCAGATTGTTTTGATACAAGAACTGGCGTTCCGCTAATAAGTGATTCAAGTGCGGTAATCCCAAAAGGTTCTGAAACAGAAGGCATCACAAAAAGATCTGCTGATGAGAAAAGTTTTCGAAGAGATTCATCACGCATAAATCCTGTAAATATAACTCTGTCAGAAATTCCAAGAGCTGCAGCCTCATTGATGAGCTGTTCTTTCATATCTCCTGATCCGGCCACTATAAAAATAACTTTTTCATAGTGAGCCAGTACTTCTCTTGCAACTTTTAGAAAAATATCTGGTCCTTTTTGAATTGTGAGTCTTCCAACAAAAAGCACAAGTTTGTATTCTTCTTTAAGCGCCGTAAGATTTATATCGACATTTCCACCGATAATCTCGTTTACACCGTTGTGAATTACTTCAATTTTTGACTCCGGAATTCCATACTTTGTTACAATAATTGATTTTGTGAGATTGCTTACAGCTATTACTGCATCAGCTTTTTGCATACCCTCGCGCTCAACGTCATAAACTCTTTGATCAACACCCTGTCCTCCTGATCTATCAAACTCAGTTGCATGGATATGAACAATTAGAGGTTTGCCCGTAGCCTCTTTGGCAACAAGGCCCGCCGGAATAGAGAGCCAGTCATGAGCATGAATAATATCGAATTCCTCAGACATTGCAATTGTTTTGGCTTGAATTGCGTATCTTTTAACTTCTTCAAAAAGGGTGGAGCCATAGATTGTAGATTTAACGAATTTTATTGCATTGTTGTAGGAAGTAACTGTTACATATTCTTGCAGCATTGAATCAACGGAGTAGATTTTAACAGGATTTTTATCAGCAAAAACAAATTTCATTTCAGGCATTTTCGGATCACCGAATTTGCGCGGAAGAACAAAGGTGATATCCACATTTTCTTGAATAAGGGCTTCTGTTAGACCATGACACGCAACGCCCAGTCCTCCACTATTAAAAGGAGGAAATTCCCATCCAAACATTAGTACTTTCGGTCTTTTTTGTCCCATATTATTTTCCCACGGCCACCTATCCCAACATAAGACGCACAAGTGCGCCTTTTTTGGTCTATATCTAGTTAAGGCAGAAAAGAACCTAAGTGTCAACGAGAAATTTACTATAAATATGTCAGAGTGTGTCTTTTGTAAAGTGGTTTTTACTTTAAAAATAAAGTTCTGGAAGAGCCTTTGCAGACTCCCAATATAAGGCTTGTTCTGAAGATGCAGCTCGGGCACCAATCATAGCAGCATTATCCGCACAAAGATAAGCTGGTGGAATAAAAAGTTTTAAATTCATTTTTTGTTTCATTGCTTCATGGGATAATGATTCGCGAAGGTAGTTATTCGCCGCAACACCACCACCAACAAGTAGAGTGTGCGTGTCGAACTCATTGAGAGCTTGTAATGTTTTTTTAACTACAACCTTCATAGCTGCATTTTGTGTCGCATAACAAATGCTTTTAATCGTGTCTGGATTAAGAGTTGTTTTTTTAACATATCGCATAACTTCAGTCTTGAGTCCTGAAAAGGAGAAGTCATAAGAATGATCGTGAATAAGAGGGCTTTGAAAGGATAGATTTTTGTGAGTTGCCTCTAGAGCTCTTTTTTCGATCTCCTGCCCTGCGGGGTACGAGATGTCGAGCATTCTTCCAATCTTATCCAAGGCTTCTCCCGCGGCATCGTCACGAGTTCCGCCTAGCCATTTATACTCTGTATGTGATTTGAAGAAAAGAAGGTCTGTGTGTCCGCCTGAAATAATAAGTCCAATAAAAGGAAATTCTATTCTTTTGTTATCAGTTTCATTTTCTACCAAAAAATTAGCATAAATATGACCGAGTAAATGATTTATTTGATGGAGTGGTTTATTGTGTATGAAAGAAAGGGTTTTTGCAGTTTCTACTCCAACAAGGAGCGATCCAATAAGACCTGGTCCTACAGTCACAGCAATACTATCAATTTTTTCAGCAATAATTTTGTTTGATAATGCAAAGGCTTCATTTTGATCTTTTACTGTAATTTTTTCTGATTTAAGTAGCGCTTCTGTTATAACCGGGAGTATTGTTTTGAGTTGTTCTCTTGCTGCGTTTTCAGGAATAATTCCTCCTGTTTGTGCGTGCATATTTGCTGAGGATGCTGTGATATTCGAGTGAAGGAGTACATTTGAGTCTAATTTTTCGACAACTGCAGCGCTGGTTTCATCACACGATGTTTCGATTGCAAGCAGGCGCATAGGGTTATTTTACTTCCTTGAAGGTAATAGTATCGCCAATCTTAATGCCTTTTGCCTTTGAGAGTCCAGCGTTTATCTCCAGTACTAGATCAGCATCTTTTTGGGGTTGATAAATTTCCAAGGATGAAGGTGGAGCATCTTTTGCTGGAATTTTGGCATTTTCCACAATATCGACAATAGTTCCTGTGGATATAGAGTCAGTGCTGGTTTTTTCAATGTAAATAATGTCAATTGGAAAAAGCATGTCTTTCATCCAAAATTGGTGTTTGGCTTTTTGATCAAAAATAAATAGTAGGCCACTGTCCTGATCCAAAGATTTTCTTTTAGAAAGACCTTTTTCTTTTGCTGCAGCTTCTTTTGCGATTTCAATTTTAAAAACAGTACTATTAATAGTTGCTTCGGATTTTGATTTCGAATTTCCAGGAAAAAGTGAAACAACGCCGGTAAATTTAACTACTGCCAGTGCAATTACAGCCAGTACTAGAAATAAGTATAAAAAGATAATTTTTTTCATTCTGTTATTTTTTTACGTAAATCAGTCGATGAGTATCCCAGAATTCTTTTGGTTACTATTTTTACTTCAGCTCCTATCTCCTTTGCTTGCCTCATCTTATTGCTGATTTGACGATCATTTTCAGTTATGGCAATTATATCAGGTTTTATTTTTTTGACAATCGTATAGTAGTCCTGGTCTTTTAAGATTCCATGCAGGGGAATAACAATATCTACCATTCGGAGAGATTGAAGGATGAGTTCTCTGTCACGTTGATTATGAAATAGTTTCTTTTTTAGATTCAAAATTGCCTCGTCTGACTCTAGCAATACCACCAAAATATCACCGAGTTTTTTTGCCTCACTTAAAAATGTAATATGCCCCGGGTGTATGAGATCAAAACACCCACCAACGAGAATAATCCTTTTTTTATCATTTTGATTATCCTGAATTTGTTTCAGTTGTTTTTCGGAGAGCATGAATTAAGAATCCTTAGTGCCAACAAGATACACTGCCTGCCAAGGTCTATATGAAGTTGAAATTGTTTCATCAATAATTACTACATTGTCTCTTGTTACCTTTCGAGTAAATGATACCTTGGCCCCTCCCGCTGCGAAGTCAACCTGTTTTGTTGTTCCTCTTGGAAGTGTTGGATCGTCTTGATAGAGGGCCTCGGGTGGAGGAGTTCTAGAAAGAACGACAGGTTCTGTAATTTCAACTGTACGATTGTCCTTTTTGCCATAAAGAGTGTATACCAAAGTTTGGTTTGTTTCATCGAATTGATTCTGAATTAGAATGTGATTTCCTGTGTCATTTTTAAATTTCATATCAACTCTAGGGTAAAAAATTGTTGCATCAATACCTGGAGGTGAGTTTTGTTCATAGTAACCCACTCGATACGCGTGAGCATGCCTTTCAGTAATTGGAAGACCTGCATTGAGCAAAGCCCTATAAAGCGTGGTGGATACCTGACAAACACCGCCCCCATCACCTAGAACTGTCCTTCCATTCTGAATCACATATGCCTCTTTGTAGCCTGTAAGTCGGGTGACATCACCAAGGTTTTTATTAAATGAAAATTCTTCATCTGGTTCTACAAGTATTCCAGTTACCCGTGAGGCAGCTAGTGAAATATTATATATTCTGTTGGGAATCGAACCTTTAAATTCAGATTTTCCTTCGCCTATTTTTTCAACAATTCCAAATTCGTTTGCTTCTTCAGTAGTTATTTTAGGTTCTAGAATTTTAATTGGAGTTTCTAAAATCACAGATTGAGGTTTTTCTGTTTCAATAATTTTTTTGGCTGATTCATCGATGAGCATCGAGAGCTTTTCAAAATCAAGAGAAGAGCCATTTTCCGATTCTTTAAAAGTTGTAACGCGCTCATTTTCTATGCTGAATTGGGCATCAATCGGCTCTTTATTAATCTTTAGCGCAATGTCTTTAAAAAGTTTTTGCAACATTTCTTGATTTACAGAGTAGTCGTAGGTGAGATGTACGCCGTTTATGTATGAAGAAAGTGCAATGAACATATTGCTGAAAATATTATCTGATTTTCCTAGTTCAAGAGCCTGCATTGTTATAAGGTTTGTGTCATAGCCCATTCCCAAATCTCGTGCCGAAACCGGAAGGTCCCCGCCTTCTTCACTTTTAAATACATAGTTTGAGGTTTGAATCCGCTCATTTTTAGAATTGAAAAAGTTCAGCAATTCTTCTTTCGTCATTCCTCCAACGCTGAACGAATTAACATATACGCCTGGTATGACTTTATCTTTATATGCTTGCTGGAAGTAAAAAATAAGAATTCCAAGCATAACAACCCCTGTAAAAAGAAAGCCAACAGTGAACCACACAAGTGTAGAAAATGTTCTTTTAACGTGAGGATGAGTAATTTTTGATAGGAACCGAATTTTCATGATACTGTTTGCTTGAGATCAAATCATTATACTATACTAGTAAGACAAAAAGAACAAAT
>CAZFJW010000038.1:0-10565 GCA_964519355.1 uncultured Gammaproteobacteria bacterium
AGACTTAATTTTTCCTCATCCCCAACTTCTCCCACAAATTGAACGTTTTTTATTTTTTTAACTTTTGCCTTGAGTTCTTCTTCAAATCCTGCAAATCCTCTTCCAAAAATCTTTAGGGGTTTGCCATTCTTAATAAAAGCATCAACTATAACATCAATTCCTTTTGCCCGAGCAAGTCTGCCGCCAGCAAGATAATAGTCACTCTTCCCAAATTTATCTTTAGCAGATTTTATCTCGACTGGAGGATAAACAACAGTTGCCTCACGACGATAAAATTTATCAATTCGGGACTTAACCTCAAAAGAATTGGCAATAAAAGCGTCCACATTTTTACTTGAGGCAAAATCAATCATCCGCAGGAAGTGAAATACAAAAAGCATGAGTCCCTTTACAAAAATGTTCTGAGGTGTATTTCTAGCCGTCATGTATCCATATAGATACCGTGGAGGGGTATGGGTATAACAAATATGTTTTGCACCCCCTTTTCTTATGCAATTTGGGAAATAGGCACCAGTTTGTGAGACTATAACAGCATCATATTTGGAAAAATTGAATAAAAAGAAGGCAAGTGGCGAGATCATTCGAAATGGAGACAGCAATTTGTAGTTAAATGGGACGTACTGGAAAAAAGAAGTATGTATACGCATTTTCTCAAATCGCTTTTTGTGGGGACCTAAAAATTCAGGCAAGTACACCGAAGTATAAACATCTGCTTCTGGATATATTTCATATAGGGTCTCAAGAACACGCTCTGCTCCACCATATTCTTTTATGTAATCGTGTACTAACGCAATTTTCATAGAGATTGTATTTTTTCGTTCGTAATTTGTGATAAATTCGTGACTATTGCCATATTATGACTAAAATTAGTTATACCATCTGGATTGTAGTGAATTGTAGGCATTCCCGAAAGTCGAGCAGCAGTCAAGTCATTCTTCGCGTCACCAACAACAACACACTGAAAAGGAGCAAGTTTTAGAGCTCCAGCTGTACGAAGAAAAATTTCTGGATTTGGTTTGTCCTGATGCACATCACCACGAGAAGTTATTACCTCAAAATCTCCCATATCATATCCTGCCATCTCCAAAAATCGTGCTGCTTTTAACTTATTTCCACCCGTTCCAATTGCGAGACGAAGGCCTTCTTTCTTAAGATCTTTTATAAGCTCGACTCCACCCACTATTGGTTGTATTCCATCTGTCTCATAAATCTCGTTATATGTAGCACGAAAATAAAGTACCATTCGCTCCAGAAGTGATGGGTCACCCCCATATTCTTGAATATACATCTCACACATTGCCTCCGCGCTTTTTCCAAAACTGGCTCGGTTCATTTCAAGACTTAGATCTGCACCTAAGAATTTTTTTACAGTTTCCCTTCTCGCTTCCATAAGCACAGGCTCGGATGCAATAAGAGTGCCATCTCTATCAAAAATGATTGCGGGATGCCTAAACCGAGGTATTGTTTCGACTTCTTGGTTCATATTAAATTAGCTTCATTTGACCCTTACCGTCAAGATTTACTGTGCCGTCTTTTAAAAATACTTCATCGATTCTCTTTGGAAGCGACTTCATCTCATATTCTTCAAGTGATTTTTTCCAACCTTCGATATCAAATTTTTTGATGTCTGTATCTTTTACGTCATACACAAATGGCACGTCGTGAAGTATTGTGGCTAGTTTCTTCCCAAGAATTGCATGTTCTGCACCCGCGACAAGACGTTCTGCGAGCTTGGGGTTTTTTGCCTGAATATCTCCCAAGTGTTCATAAATTCCCTCAACTGTTTCATAGTCTCCAACAAGAGTTGCTGCAGTCTTCGGACCAACACCAGGGACTCCTGGATAATTATCTGACTGATCACCCTGAAGTGCTTTGAGCTCAATTATTTTTTCTGGTGGAACACCGAATTTTTCCTTTACTTTTTCCTCGTCGTAAATACTAACCTCAGATATTCCCTTCAAAGGCATGATAATATGAGTCATATCATTCACCAGCTGCATCATGTCTCGATCTCCAGTTAAGATGTAAACCAAACTTCCCATGTCTTTTGCTTTTTCAGCGATAGTTCCAATAATGTCATCTGCCTCATATCCATCAACTGCATAAGTCGGAATTTTGGCATCCGCAAGAATTGCAATAATTGCTCCAAATTGATCTGACAGGTCAGATTCGAGTTTGGGTCGCTGTGCCTGATATCCTACATATAATTGCTGTCTGAACGTCGGAACAGGTCTATCAAATGCAACAGCAACATAGCTTGCATCAAATTGCTGAATAACTTTTAAAAGCATTGAGAAAAATCCATGAATTGCCCCGGTGTCAAATCCTTTAGAGGTTGTGAGTGGCGGCATTGCGTGATACGCACGATGAACAATAGCAGATCCATCGATGAGCAAAAAAATGTCTTTTTTATTGGTCATAAAAAGTATTATAGCGTAGAAATAAGGGAAATGGGCCCCGCCGCTGGTTGGCGGCGGGGTTATAGTTCGTGATGGGTGGTGAACTCAGACTTGTGCGAGCTCTCGCAGACGACCCATGCTGGCCGCGCTGACTCGGACGCACCGCTTTCGGAATGCTTCCTGCGCTGCAGGAATGTTGGCGGGGTTGCCTCCCCAAACCTTCAGCGGAAGCCCGATGAGGCTACGGCTAAACGAAGCCGTAATCCTCCAAGGAGCGTTCTTTTCCAGGGCAAGCCGGTTGATAGCGTCGAGGTTTGCGTCGGCCTCATCGTCGCCTTGACCTCCTGACAGGAAGGCGATACCCGGGACGAGTGATGGAACCGTGGCAAGAAGAGCACGCAGAGTGCGCTCAGCCACCTCTTCAGGGCCGGCACGGTTGACAGCGTCTTTACCAGACACCGCCATCGACGGCTTGAGGATCATGCCCCTCGGATCAACGCCGGCAAGCGCCAACTGCTCGAACACCATCTTGAGAACGCGCTTAATCACGCGTTCTGCTGTGGCCGCATCGTGGTCACCCACGAGTTCGACCTCGGGCTCAACAATCGGCACGAGACCGGCTTCTTGAGCCAGCAGGGCGAACTGGGCCTGCGCCCGGGCGTTCGCTGCCATGCAGCTGTCGGAGGGCGAGTTGCCCACGATGTTGAACAGACTGCGCGCCTTGGTGAAACCGGCACCTTGATCACGGTAGATCGGGAGCCGATCCTTAAGCGTGAGATAGCCCTTGACGACTTGTTCGCCCGGAATGTTACCCCACGGTTCCAAGCCCTCATCGGTCTTGATTCCGGGAACGATTCCCTGAGCGAGCAGAAGGTCCACGAGATCTCGGCACGCGAGGGTCTCCTGGAACAGGATGACTCCGCCGACGAGATCGCCGACTGGTGTGCTAAAGAGCAGCTCACGGTATGCGTGGCGGTTCTCTGGCGTATTCGGCGTCTGGATCGACTCCAGACGTTTGGCGATGGTGCTTGCACCTTCGTCGGCAGCCACGATGACTCGTGGGCTGGCGACGATGGATTCGGCGACCTGGGCTAGGTGGGACATGGGTTCTCCTTGGTTGGATTTGCTTCCGCACTAAGTAATCACACTAAGTGATGGAAGTCTGAAAAAAGAGAAGGTACTCTCCCCTTTCAAACTTCCATCACATTCATCACGAATGTAAAAGAACAAAAGGCTATTTGAATTGCTCCACATAGCCCTAAAATGCCACAAAAACGCATGCTAAAGCGCATTTCTGCGACAAAACCATGAAAGTATAACCTTCATACTATACGATGTCAAATTGAGAATTGTCAGATTGGTGTCAGAAGGAAAAGGGGATATGAATAAAAAGCGGTGCGACGGACCGTTGAGAATGTGACTTCTCAAGGAGCCCGTCGCGGATTCGCAACAAAACTTCCCGAAGATATTCGCGCGCATTGGCGAAAATCAGGTACATCTTGTTTTTGGATTTGCGAATCCGCAGCTGTCCCGCCCCTCGAGAGGGGCGGGACAAACAGCCGAACAGCCGTGACCCGAAGGTCTCGACTGGATTTTTGGCGGGCCCCCTCGGGATGGGGGCCCATGGGGGAGCACAACACCATCCTTGCGGACAGCGCTGTCTGGATCACCAGGGGAGAGGGCTCGACCCCTCTCCCCTGGATAGAAAAGGGTGGTTCCCGCCGAACCACCCCGGTTGTCACGTCGCGCCGTTAGTCAGGGCCATCCTGTGGGCCTGGGGGACGGCGGTGCGCGTCATGTCGCCGATGTTCGCCAGCGTCCGCGTCACGAGGGAAGAACCCTGGTGCCGTGATGCGTGCGAACGCGGGTTCACTGCGTCGTCCGAGAAGTCCGTGGTCATGCCGACTGCGGTCTCGCGGATGAAGCTCGTGTTGAGCGGTGTGTGGCCGAGGACGCCAATGTTCCGAGTGATCACGACGATCATGGCCTGGACTGCGAGGTGCGCATGCCAGACGGCCGAGGTGTAGATCTTGGTGATGGTCGCCCACGCGGTGTCGAAGTGGTAGACGCCGATGAAGCTCGTGATGGATGCGCCAGCCGAGATGCCGAGAGCAACAGGAACCGCGACGGCGCCGATGACGATAAGGGCGGGAGCCACGACGACTGCTGCGAGCATCGCGATCGTGTAGGCCGAGATCTTGGTCCAGCGACGGCGGGTGTTGGTGCCGAGGCGGGAGGGATGGTTGGCGGCCGGGCCGAGGATCACCCAGGACGGGGTCTTGGGGACGGTATCGGGCCGGGTGAGCACGATCAGGATCTGGTGGGTACGGGTCTTGGCGGTCGACGCGACGGCGATGAAGGAGTTCGTGCAGAAGAGCGCGAACGCGGTGAACATCGCAACGAATGCGGCGAGCCAAGAGGTGATTTTGTCAACCATGACCGATTCACCTCCAGGTGAATTACCAGACCAGGTGGAAGCAGGCTTCCGATTTACGAAGTCGTTGGGTTTTTTGGGCTGAGAGACTGCGTGGACTCGAAGACTACTTCGTGGCCGATGCCGGTGGTGTAAATGTTCCGGTCGATAGGCGAATGTCTTTGGCAGACTCTCGGTTGACAGAGTGATGGACCGATTACTCGGACCACGGCGGATGACTCGTACCGACGACGAGCATTTGGTATTGTCGCATCGCGATACTCCGTTTCTGGCCAACTGGCCGCTAGTGACGTGGCTCCCATGTCAAGATGACTTTGGGGCCTTTTGACGACTTCTATCCTCCTAACCGCCGCAGGCGGGTGATCATGTGTATGTCTTCCGCAAGGATGGTAGAGAGGTATACTCACGAAAGACGCCTTAAAGACAAATAATTTATCTCAAAAGCGCCTTTCGCAAGTTGAATTAATATAACTATAATTTCGCAAATCCAACTTATTAAAGAACAAAAGTCTCCTTCTGGCACGTTGCAATTTCATGCCTTGGGGAGACAGGTATAAATTGGATTGTAATACCAAGATTTATAAAAATCAATTGGATTTTGAGGGGTTAAATTTTTCGTCCGTAGCGTTCTTTTGAAAGCCTGATAACTGTTTCTCTGTTATCATTTTTAAGGTTTGGGAGAGGAAGGGTCTTGGCAGGGAACGGCATTGAGGTCATGCCGTCAATCGAAAGTTTTACGACAATTTCAAACTTGCCTAAAGATACAAGTTCATTTTGCGAATAGAGTTCTGCAAATTCTTTTGTAAGAAGAGATGCATCATTCGCACCAGTTACAAAAGTCGCAAGGGTTCCTGCATTTCCAAAAATTGCTCTTTGAATGGTTTCGTCTAATTGATCGATGTATTGATTGGCAAGAGTGATCGCAAGACGATATTTTCTCGCCTCTGATAAAATCTTAATAAATGATGATGTGGCAAAATTCTGGAACTCATCAACATACAGGAAAAAGTCCCTCCTGTCTTCTTCTTTCATAAATGCTCTATTCATGGCAGCGAGCTGAATCTGAGTAATAATCATTGCTCCAAGAAGCGCTGCGTTATCCTCTCCCAATTTCCCTTGAGAGAGATTGAGGATAAGAATTTTTCCTTCATTCATTATTTCCTCTAAATTAATTGTCGACTTTGGAGAACCAATAATATTACGGATCATTTTAGACGAGACAAATTGACCAACTTTATTCTGAATTGGAGAAACTGCATCAGTTCGAAGCTTATCATTCATTTTTTCAAATTCGTTTTCCCAGAAGTTGCGAATCACCTGATCCTTAATAAGAGGCACCACTCTCTTTCTATAATCTGGTTCGGAAAGAATTCTCAGCGCATCAATGAGCGTAACGTCAGGTATTTCAAGAAGAGAAATAATCACATTTCGCAATATATATTCAAGTCTTGGGCCCCAAGAGTTGGCATAGATCTTTGAAAAAATAGATACAATTCCCGATGCTATCAAATCCTTGTGCTGTTCGTTTCTGATTTCAAGAACATTCAGTGAGAATGGACGTTCAGTATCAAAAGGCTCAAGATACACAACATCATTCATGCGGCGGCGCGGTATGTAATCAATAATTGTCTCTGATAAATCTCCATGAGGATCAATTATGCCAACACCTCTATCTTTTCTAATGTCATCAATTGCCATATTGGCGATCAGTGTTGATTTTCCGGCCCCTGTTTTACCCATAAAATAGACATGTTTGCGTCTATCAACATCTTTTATTCCAAAAATTGTCGGGGTATTCTTAAACTCTGTTGTTGCAAAAAAATTAACAAATTTTTTGTCCTCATCTGACATATTCATAGCAGTTGGAAGATTTTCCGGCGGCTCTCCAGAAAGTGTTCTTCCCCATGCGAGATTTTTAATTCCTGATGTTTGCTTGCCTGGTAAATGCCAGAGGGTTGCAAGTTCTTGTGCATTTAGGATTTGGTGTTTTTTGTCGCGGTATTTGATTTTTCTTTCAATCATCTTATGAAGCAATTTGCCGCGTCGAAGAAGCGGGCGCCTGAAAACGAGCTGGTTTCCTTCACCGAGAGAAAATGCTCCGAAAGTTCCTCCAAGGTTTTGTATGTATGAAAGGGGAAATACATTTTCCGATGCAACAATCAGCCGTATCGCCACTTTTCCTCCCTGAAACGCAGTCTTTCGAGCAACAAGTGCAGCTGGAAGCTTTTCTGCTGGAGTAGACGTCTCACCCTCAACTTTTGGAGCGGGTTTGGTGCCATTAATAGCACTTTGTGCCCAAGGAAAGGTTGCAGGAGCAGTAAGATATTGAATCCCCATAGAAACGCTCGCATCTTGTTTGGACATAAATCCAATAAGAGAAGACAAGGGATCAACATTTGCAAAATCCTGATAGGTCTTAATTGGATAGTAGTAAGGCTGAGCAAGCTTCATCTCCCCTACCTCAACATTTTTTGCTGAAGTTATTTTAAGAAGAGGATCTTCTGATTTTGTAATAAGACTTCTGGGGTATGACGAAGAAAAAAGACTTGTTACAAAAGTCTCATCCTCTTCACGAACTACAACATAAAAAGAAATTGACTGCTCAACATAATACATTTCAAATGAGATAATTTTTGGCTTCAGATATAGTCTTTTTATAAGACCCATGTGGGAAGGGAAAAGGGCTGAGAAAATTTGAACAGCAGCATCAATAGGAGTCTCGTCGTCTTTAGGATTTCTGACATGCAGATAGAGGAGTTTACTCATATACACTTCATTATAGCAGGGAAGACTTTATACTTTAGCGCTTTTTGCAGGAGTTGCTTTTTTACCAACGATAGCTTCAAATTCATCACTTTCCATGGTCTCCTTCTTCAGAAGTGCTGCTGCGACAAGATCAAGCGTTTTTCTATTTGCCTTTAGCAATTTTTCAGCATGCTTGTAAGCTTCCTGCATAATTCGATTGATTTCAGAATCAATCTGAGCTTGTACATTATCTGAAATTGTTACCGGCTCGTATGGATTATTCCTATCCTCTGTCAGGTTAATTGGGCCCAATGCGCTCATTCCAAATTGAATAACCATCGTTCGTGCAAGACCGGTTGCCTTTTCAATATCATCTGCTGCTCCTGTGGTCATTTCGGAAAATATCAATTCCTCAGCAACTCTTCCACCCAGCATTGTTGCAATCTGCTCAAGAAGACGGGACCTGGTCTCATGCACTCTGTCAGATGATGGCGGAATAAGGGTATGACCGAGTGACATACCGCGTCCTACAATTGAAATTCTGTGCACTGGATCGGTGTGAGTCATAAAATGAGAAACAAGTGCATGACCTGATTCGTGATATGCCGTAATTTTTTTATCGTCGTCACTTTGCAACCTCTTCTTTTCAGGGCCAAGTTTGACTTTAGTTGCAGCCTCTTCAAGATGAACCATTTCTATAGCTTTTTTGTTAACACGGGCTGCAAGAATTGCTGCTTCATTTAGCATATTTTCAAGATCAGCACCAGAAAAACCTACAGTTCGTCTGGCAACCTTTTCCCAATCTACAGCTTTCACAAATGGTTTGTTTTTTGCATGAATTGAAAGAATTTCACGTCTTCCTTCAAGATCAGGCAAAGACAACATAACTCTTCTGTCAAATCTTCCAGGCCTGACAAGCGCTGGATCCAGAATATCCGGCCGATTGGTTGCTGCAATTATCACAAGCTGTTCATTGGGAGTAAATCCATCCATCTCAACAAGAATCTGATTCAATGTCTGCTCTCTTTCATCATGACCTCCCATAATCCCAACTCCACGCTGACGGCCAATTGCATCTACTTCATCAATAAAAATAATTGCTGGCTGTGCCTTTTTGGCTGTTAAGAAAAGATCCCGCACACGAGCCGCTCCAACACCGACAAGCATTTCCATAAATTCAGACCCTGCAATTGAGAAAAAGGCAACTTTTGCTTCCCCTGCAACTGCTCGAGCAAGTAGCGTCTTTCCAGTTCCGCTTGGCCCTACAAGAAGTACTCCCTTTGGAGTTCTTGCTCCCATTGCGCGATATTTTTCAGGATGTTTTAGGAAATCTACAATTTCAGTAAGTTCTTGTTTGGCCTCGTCAACCCCAGCAACATCATTAAATGTAACGTTAGGGAAAAATTTATTAAAAGCCTTTGCCTTAGAAGATCCAAATTGAAAAACGCTGTCTTGTGCTCCTCTTGCCTGACGGAATATAAAATAGAAAAATCCGATGATGATAAGAACTGGTAGAAATGTTGAAATAATTCCGATAAATGTTGCAAGTCCCCGATCGTCCTTAACAGTAATTTTGAGTTTGGTTGAATCCACACCAGCATCCTTGAAAACCTCATAAAGCGAGGTGTCAGACTCTTTCTTGCTAATTGCTTTCTTTCCATCTTTGTATTGAATTTCAAGTTTTGCATCTGAAACAACAATTGATTCTATCTTTTTAGCTTTTGCATCTGAAACAACCTGAGATATCGCGATTTCACTGCCAGTTGTTGTCGAAGAGAAATTTCCAGCCCCGGCAAGAATAAAGAGAATAAAAAGACCGAGAAACCCCCACAAAATAAAATCTTTCCAACTGAATTGAAATTTTAGTTTTTTCGAGGATCTTTTCTTAGAGGGAATATTCATTCTGCAAATTATAGATGTTTTTTGACCTTTTGTCGAGCCTTATTTGCTGGCACAGGATCATAACCAGAGCCTCCCCATGGATGACATCGCCCAATCCTTCTGACAGCAAATAGTGTCCCTTTCAAGGTTCCATGAGATCGAATTGCTTCTTGAGCATAATTTGAGCAAGTCGGCGCATAACGACATGATCCTTCAAAAGGAAACAGAATTCCAATGAATAATATCTGAGGGAAGAATTTATAGAAAGATATGATACTTGTTAAGATTTTATTCATTAGAATGTTGGCATCTTTTCAAAAGATTCGTATTTTTCACCCATCTCTTCGTGATCCAGCACAACACTAGTCACTTCAGAAAGCATTGAGCCATGCCAGAGTTTTTTAGTAAACAAGTTAATTTTTTCTCTTGGTCCTTGCGCCACAATCTCCACTCTTCCATCTGACAAATTTCTCGTCCAGCCCTTTATGCCCATTTTGCGGGCAATGTGAATCGCAAAAGCACGATAGCCTACGCCTTGAACCTGACCGGAAACGAAAATGTGTACTTGAATCATAAAAATTGAGGCAAAAAGGTGACTATTTCAATCCCATTTTCTCTTTTACTTCAGAAATTGTTTGTTGTGCGGCAGTTCGTGCTTTTTGAGCACCTTCTTCAATTACTCTATTTACATACTCGGGATTTTGTTCGAGTTCTCTCCTCTTGTCTTGGATTGGCTGCAGTTCATTAAAAATAGCTTCAGATAACTCTTGCTTTAAATCTCCATATCTAATTCCAGTCGAAACATATAAATCTTTATATTCCTTTGCTTTTTCTTTCCCTTGGAATAATTCAACAAAACGAATTACGCCAAATAATGGACCTTCCCTTGGTGGATCGAAATTTTGATCAAGAGTTCCAACTCCGCTATCTGTCGGGATTTTTGCAATCTTTGCCTTTATTTCATCGAGTGTGTCTGTTAAATTAATAAAGCTTCCCTCCACTGACTTGCTCATTTTTCCCTCACCTGTCAAAGACGGCACATATTCACCTTCTGTAGCAAATCGGGTTGGTTCAGGAAAATCTGTTCCATAGTCTTGATTCATGCG
>CAZFJW010000038.1:10665-12782 GCA_964519355.1 uncultured Gammaproteobacteria bacterium
TGCTGAAAAATCACTGACTTTTCCGGATCAAGCCCTGCTGCAAGATAGTCAAGAATAACTTCACGTCTATTGCGGCGTAACTCTTCTATATTATATGGAGTAGTTATTGTGTGAGCATCTGCCACCATATAAAAAGTCTCAAAATTAGGATCATCTTGAAGCGTAAGCATACCTTTTACTGCTCCGAGATAGTTACCTAAGTGGAGTCTGCCTGTAGCTCTTATTCCTGATAAAACGCGTTTTTTCATAGCCTTATTGTATCAGATTACAAATTCCTCACTGCTTCGTTGAACTGACCCCCCCGCTCTTTGTAATTTTTAAACATACCAAAGCTTGCACATGCAGGTGATAACAAAACTACATCGCCCAATTCTGCAATCTCAGAGCACTTGGCAACCGATTCACGCATACTTTTCGTGCCCTCAACTATTTTTACATGATCAGGAACTACACCAATCGAATTCTTAATTTGTGCCCATTCTTCACCAATACCAACAATCGCCTTTACATTCTTTGATTCTCTAATTACTTTTCCAAGCTCAGTAAAATCACTATTTTTACTTGATCCTCCAAGGATAAGAATTTCAGGTTCCGAAAAAGCCTCAATTGCAGCAATGGCTGTTTCGGGAGTTGTTGAAAAGGAGTCGTTATAGTACTTTACTCCATGAACAGTTCTGATCAACTCAAGTCTATAGGGAAGACCTGTAAAAGATTTAATAACCGGAATTATTGCCCTCATATCAAGGCCTGCACAGGCTGCAGCGATAATAGCTGCACAAACATTTTCAAGATTATGCCTGCCTGGAAGTGCAACGTCTTTTACATCTACTATTCGCTCCGCTTTTTCTCCCATTTTTAGCCAGATTGCATTTTCATAAACATAACATCCTTGATCAACTATTTGCTCACGGCTAACCTTATAAACTCTTCCACTCGTATAGATATCACTTTCATTGGAGGCAGGATAGTCATGATTTACGATCGCAAAGTCCTCTGTGTCTTGAAATCGCAAAAGATTCCGCTTGGCATCCACGTACTCCTCAATACCTTCGTGGTAATCCATATGCTCACTGGTAATCATTAATAACACACCAATGTGCGGACTTACTTCAAGATCTTGCAGTTGAAAACTCGAGAGTTCGAGTACAACTACGGATTCTGGATGAAGGCTATCCAGAAAATCTAAAGGAGGCGTTCCAATGTTTCCCCCAATATGTGCATCCTTCCCTCCTTTTTTTAACATTTCATAAATAAGAGTTGATGTTGTTCCCTTCCCCTTCGTTCCAGTAACGCCAACTATCATTGATGGGCACTTTTCAAAAAAAAGTTTAGTAGCAGATGAAATTTTTACACCCATTTTCATCGCATTTTGTATCGAAATCGTAGAAAACCTTACTCCTGGACTTCGAAATATAATATCAAATACACCAAGATCGATCGTGTCAAGATCCTGAGAAATTATTTCACAGTCGCTCTCTCTTGCTCGACTCACGAACTGACTCACAAGTTCACTTTCCTTGTTCTGGTCAAATATAGTAACGGACGCCCCCGATTGAGAAAGGTATCGCACCAACGAATCGCCCTCGGTTCCGAGTCCTAAAATAGCAATTTTTTTATCCTTCAATTCGTTCATATTGCACGTATTGTATCACTCTCATCACCCATTACGCCTTTCACCAGCTTTTTGAAATTCTCTACATCTCCCGTCGTTAAATACTCAATCGAGCGGGTATTTGTGTCAGAAAGAATATTCTCTTGAAAAAGCACCCTTTGAACATGACGAGCAACAGCACCGCCTGAATCAAGCACTAATACTTCCATTCCCAAAACACCCTCAATCTTATCTCTAATCAGCGGGAAATGTGAACATCCAAGAGCAAGAGTATCGATACCTATATTACTAAATGGTGCAAGTGTCTTCTTTAGAATTTGGTCAAATTCAAAAGAATCAACAGCGCCTTTCTCTATCAAAGGAACAAGATCATCCGTCCCGATCGATACAACTTCACAAAAAGATGCATACTGATGAATCAGACGTGCTTGGTATTCACTCTTCGAGGTCGTAGAGGTTGAGAGAACCCCAATTTTTCTTTTTTTACTCAGTTCTGCTGCGCGTT
>CAZFJW010000039.1:0-12552 GCA_964519355.1 uncultured Gammaproteobacteria bacterium
TGATTCGACTAAAGATTTTTCAAAATATTTTTCCATTCTCAGAGGTCCTGCTTCAAATCGCGTGTTTTGTCTTATGTGGTCTTTGAGGGTTTGAGGTGAACGATAATATACAATTGCATCTTTAACGTACTGGTATTTAAATCCCTTTGATATACATGAAAAGTATGCAAACATGTCATTGGCTATCATTGTCGGTGGAATGTATAAATTGTTCGCAAAAGTTCTAGATAGCGCCAGAAGTCTTCCATCTGCTGAAAAAACATTATGTCCACCTTTCAGATCTCCCCTAAACTTTCTATAAACACTATGAGTGATATTTATTGATTTCTCAATAAAAGTCTCACCAGAAACAGCAATCGGATTTCCGCCGCAAAGACCTACCATTTTACTTGCCGTCAAGGGGGCAATAAGACGCGCGATTACCATTTTACCTTTAAATTGAACATCTGCATCTGACTGTACAAGGATATCAGTGTCAAGATTTCTATATATATCATTGAGTCTTGTAGATTTACCAATTCTTTCTTCGTGTTCTATAAAATGTATTTTCTTTGATTCAAAACTTTTTACAATTTTTGCTGTTCGGTCCGTGGATCCATCTGAAACAATAACAATTTTTTTCATTCTAAATCCTTCCTCTTTTTGTGAAAGAACAGACTTAAGAAAATTTCGAATATTTCCTTCTTCGTTATATGCACACGCAAAAAATGTAACTGATGGAATTTTTTTCATACTAGATCTTATATGTTTTGGAAAAAAGACTAGGAGAATTTAACAGGATATTAATACATCTTTTTCTTTGGTCAGGTAAGATCTTACTGTTGGTTAAAAAGTATGTAGCAATATAGACCAGCAAAGCAATAAACAATGGCTTAAGACCAGGATTGTGTTTTATTTGAATTGATAGATCGCGATAAATCTCTTTCCTATGTGAAATAGAGTCCCAATGATACACAAGCATTGAAAGTTTGTCATAATACTTAACAGCAAAAAGACAGAGCGCAAAGTCGACAAGAAAAACCTTTGAACCCACTACAATGATATTTGTATTATTTAAATCTCTATGGCTTAAACTAAGCTGATCTGTGCTTAATATGTGTCTAGCGCCTTTTAAAAATAACGGAATATTTTTAAATACCAAATAGCTATGCTTTGGATTTGTAAATATTAGTTTTAAAATACTTAGAAAATAAGCGAAGAATATAAATATAAATGACCTTCTCTGAAGAGATTTCTTTTCTTTTGGAGTCATATTCTCCCCAAGATATGAGATCAAATCTGAAGATTGAATAAGACTTGCCGATGGTACTTTTACAATTGAAGTTTTATTTTTTATTTCGATGTAATCAAAAACAACAATCAGAGAATGCTTTTTAGACTTTGCATAGACAACATTTGCTAATTTAATATCCTTAAAATTCTGAGGAAGGTTTCTTGACATTCTCTTGTACACCCTATTTAAAACGCTCAAAGAAGTTAGTTCATTTTTGAGCATTTTATATTCGAAATCCCTAAATCTTCCACTCCAAATTTTTGCAAAGTACTTTTTCCCTTTAGCATCCTTGTATATACCGAATGCATAATTTTTGGACCTTGATTCTGGTTCGTATTTTTTAAGCAATACATATTCCCCAATTTTAACGGGAGGTTCTATATCGATACTGATAAGCTCGTTAATAATTAATAAAACAAGATCTTTAGTTGTTACAAAAAAATTTAAAAAGCTATTCATTATTTACTCCCAAAAATGTTTTTACGATAGACACATTGAGTGACCTTTTTTTGCTTTTTGCCAAATTATCAATCAAGAATGAAACTTTTTTAACACCCTGCTCCCAACTGAACTTTTTTGACCATTGAAGGGCTGACTCTGAAAGCGAAAGTCTTAATTTCTTATTTACAATTAACTCCTGCATTGCATCGCTAAATTCTTTTACACTCCCAAGGGTCACTAAAATTCCAGTCTTTCTATCGTCAACTGAATCAATCAATCCGTTCACGCGAGAGGCAATTACTGGCGTTCCACACGCATTTGCCTCAATTACAGTTATTCCCCAACCTTCAACCATTGATGGCTGAATAGCTACCCAGCTTTCGGCAAGAAGACGTGCTTTTTTCTTTTCGCTGACTTTTCCAAGAAATGAAACCTTTTCACCCAAATTCAATTCTTCAACAAGATCCTTTAATCTATCTTGTTCCTCACCCTCTCCAACAATTGAGAACTGTGCTGCTGGAAATCTGCGTGCAACTCGTGCGAATGCTTTTATAGCAATATGAATATTTTTGTAGGCTTTTATTCTTCCAAGATATATAAAGGATGGATTTTCAGTCTTTTCTGTTCTTACAAACTTCTCAATCTCCACACCAGGATGAACAATTTCAATTTGACTTTCCTTGGCTAAATTAAATCTTAATATTTCTCTCTTTGATGACTCGGAAACTGTAACCACCTGGCATTCTCGATAGACGTATGGCATCATTTTCCCCTCGATAATTCTTCCAATGAGAGAAAAGGGGAACTTGAGATGACTAACAAATACTTCTTGATGTACGTGATGAATCAAAAGAATAACCGGTTTGAATGAAAATAACGGTGTAAAAAATGGAATTCCATTCTCAGAATCAATCACAAGATCAAACTTTCCTCTGAACTTTGCAAGATAATACACGAATGCCCAAAAGTATACTGTATAAAATCCTCCACGCCTCACAATCTGAACACCATCTATTATTTGGTTTCTAGAACTTTTTCTGTCGTTTCCACAAAAGACAGTGACACTATTGCCATTTTCCACAAGTCTCTTTGCGAGCTCATGCACATACACCTCTGCCCCTCCAGCCCAGACATGGCGAGTATCACGCCAATTATAAATAAGAATTTTATATCCGTTCTTTGCCGCTGCGGGCTGAGTGAATTTGAATACGTCCAGAAAATCAACTACGTTAATAAGAAAACTTTCCGCAGGACCATGGAAAAAGTGAATAAGCAAAGCAACAACAAGACTTGTAATTCCCAGTACTACCATCACATTCGAAATATCAGCAACGCTCCCATGATAGACACCGATTGCGACAACCTGAGCACAAGCAAGGATAAAACTTATCACAGGAAGAAGATGCCTATTTTTTATTTGGTGAAATGAGACAATGTTAGTAGCAACTGTAAAGGCTGCCATCCCAAGTGCATACCATCCCATGTATGGCAATATTGCGAAGACTTTATTTCCAAAAGCAAGAGGCATGAGGTATTTTCCAAATACACCAAGCGGGACAACTGCTGCAAGACATGCAACTCCCGTTGCAAGTAAAAGAAGATTAAATACCCTATTTGAATTTCTCCCTGCTCCTTCATGATGACTGACCATAGGAGTTATAAACTGCCCAAAAAGAGATCCGGCAAAAAAGACCATTTTCCCAACTAATGATAGAAGCGCATATTGTCCGGCTTCA
Organism: uncultured Gammaproteobacteria bacterium; assembly: GCA_964519355.1. Lineage (GTDB taxonomy): Bacteria > Patescibacteriota > Microgenomatia > Levybacterales > GWA1-39-11 > CAZBEA01. Next base: position 3,451 of record CAZFJW010000039.1, read on the forward strand.
ATTGGTGAAAGAAAATGTTTGGCAAGAATTATATCTAGTGTCAAATATGCAGCTGATGAAACTCTGGTTACTGCATTTGAAAAATAAAATCTGTATGGGAAATTCGTTTGCTCTTCTCCGCTTAGTTTTTCACTTTTCTGACTCCTTATTTTTCGAGCCGCCAAGGCCATTAGAAGAAATGCTATCCCCATGGAAAGTGGAATAGAAAGATACACGATCTCCGAAAATCCAGTCTCTATAAAAATAACTGCGATAAAAAGCTTGGCAATAGCTTCAATGATTCCAATTGCAGCAAGATATCCGAATTTTAAGTTACCCCTTAGATAACCCCCATCTATCGATAAAAATACGGCAAACAAAAGCAAAGGAGTAAAACTGAATACCGGCAAAACACTTTCCAGTAAAAAAAACTTTGCAATAAAAGAACTACATAAGGTCCAAAAAAGTGCGAACACAAGAGAGATCAGAAACGATCTTCTTCGAAGACCAGCCCAAAATCTGTATGCAGGTTTTTTGTATTTTCCAAGAAAAAATGCGCTTCTGTATGTAACTGTTTTACCAAGAGCGCTTACTGGGATATCCCACAAAGTTAAAATACTTCCTATAAGACTAATTATTGCGAAATCTTCTATTCTTATTTCTCTTCCAAGATATGCGTTAAATACGAAATTGAAAAAATTGGAAATGACTGTTGCAACAATAAAAATTGCGCCTCTGACTTGAAGAGAATTTTTCTTTTTTCCGGTAATTTTCTTTTTTAGATTGCTTAAAAATTTCATATTATTTCTTAAAAACAAACAAAAGCAATACAAATATTGACGACAAAATACTTCTGATCGCCGTCATCCAGGAGCTTCTCGCAAACCCTGGACGAGGAAGAATATCAACTGGTTCCTTATTTACAACCGGAGCTCCCATTATTGGATTCTTACCTACCAAGTGGAGTCCGTGAATTGTCTTTTCCCAATAATGAGGCTTGAATAAAAGCTGATTGAGTGCCATAAGACCTGCAATACTTAAGAAAACCCAATACACTGGGACTAAATACACATATTTGATAAGTGCGTATTGCTCACGTTTCATACACCCGATCATGTAGTAGAAAAGATACAAAAAGTTACCAAAAACAAGAGAAGTCACTGCCATATAGTAGATAGGGGCCGGATACAGACTTCTAATGGTTTCTCCAACAATAGGATTGAGAAGAAAGTAAGAAAGAGTTGTAATCCATAAAATCGGATTAATTAGAATAAACGAAATTTTTCCACCCATTATGAGATGAAAAATGAGTGCATGAACATTCCGAGTCTTTACAAATTCTTTCTGAGACCTTGTATGAACAAGATATGTCTGCATGTATCCTTTGATCCATCTCGAACGTTGTCTGATCCAATTTCCCCATTTACTGTTTGCCTCTTCAAGTGTTGTTGAATTAATGATTGCAGTCTTATAACCGTCCTTGAAAAGTCTCATACCAAGATCAGCATCTTCTGTAACGTTGAATGGATCCCATCCTTCAAGGCGTAATAAATCACGTGTTCTAAAATGATTACTTGTTCCGCCCAGTGGAAGTGCCGTATTTATTGACTGGTATCCTGGCAATGTGACATCAAACCACAAAGAATATTCTGCAGTAAAGAATCGTGTTAATAAATTCTGATGAGGATTGTAGTAATTCAACTTAGCTTGAAGACAGAGAGTTTTTCTGTCGGTTTTTGCAAATCCTAAGTATGCTTTCTTCAATTGATCCGTGTCTGGAATATCTTCTGCATCATAAATAACAAGATATTCACCCTTTGCACGAGAGAGTCCGTAATTACACGCTTTTGGCTTGGTTTTTGGCTGAGAGTCAGGCACTACGACAATTCGGACATAGCTTGGCAGCATCATGCCTCGTGCTGCTGTAATTGAATCTTTATCATCTGCCTCCAAAAGAAGCATCACGTCAAGTTTGTTCTTAGGCCAATCAATTTTTGAAATACCCTCCACAAACTGAGGAATAATATGTGCTTCTTTATACAAAGGACAAAGAATCGAATAAATAGGTAAGGTCGAATCATCAATTTTTTCTAAATCTTTTTGTGGAATATTAATCTCCTGAGATACATGAAGACTTTTTAAAATAATAAAAAGACTAAACATGGTATCGATAAAATAAATCGTAGAAAGAATTCCCAAAAGAATTTGGAAAGTAAGAAGCGGAATGAAAAATATTCCCACAGCTATAATTCCAAGTATTAGTCCAATAAATATTCTTTGCTTCAATACAAAGGTTTGGATTGCACTTTTGTGGTGAGGAAGCGTTGTGTGTGTTATGTATTGACGTCTTTTATGTCCGACACCAGCCCCAATCATAGTATCTTTCTCAGTTGGCTTCATGTGCTGCGGATGGATTCTCCTTGCACGAACACGAAGTGCATTCATACCAATCTCCCATGAGGCAAAAAATCCTTTTACCTTTGACTGTCCGCTTTTACGAGTTCTGAATGTAATGTCAAAATTTCCAACACTAAACCCAGCCATTTGTGCTCTATGTAAAAACTCTAAATCAAATGTCCACCCTGAGCGCGGTGCAAATTGAACTGTCTCAAAGACTTTTTTCTTGAAAACCTTGAGTCCTGCTTGGATATCAGTATCAAGACTAAAAAGCATCTTTCCAAAAACATATTTAAAACCACGGCTTAATACATGGCGTGTGGCTGTGTCTTGATACTTATTTCTGTTAGCAACAATAACATCATATTTTTTAAGCATCTTAACCATCTCAGCCAATGCTGAAGGCGGATACTGCAAGTCAGCATCAATCATTGCCAAATTTTCGTACCGTGCATGAGAAAATCCTTCCATAAGAGAGTATGCCTTTCCGCGTTTTCCCTTTTTAAGGAAAAGACGTACGGGGTAGTAACTTTGCAATTCCTCAACATATTCTTGGGTTTTATCTGTAGAATGGTCATCTACAAAAATTATTTCGTATGCAAGATCTTGGCGGATGCACTCATCGTGAATTGCCATGGCAAGAGGAATAACATTCCCTTCCTCATTACGTGTTGGAACGATTATAGAGACTTCAATTTTTTTAGCTGCTTTTTCGACTATATTATTCATCTTCCCCCTCTTCTATGCGCATTCTGTGATTTTCAATAAATCGTTTTAATGACATCTCCTCAATTCTGTAATGACCACCAAGATCAATAGCATCAATTTGGCCTTCTTTTATGTATTTATAGATGGTGAGAACCGAAAGTTTCAAAAATTCTGCCACTTCTTGGACAGTTAAAACCTTTTGCATTTGTGAGTAACTCATAGTTTTTGTATTGAATGGTGATATATATCATATTATTCAAGTATTGTCAACACTTTTGATATATCTATAAGTCTTTTTTATCATCTGATAATAATGTATTATTACTAGTTTTGTTCATTTATTTTTTGTATTATTTTCTTATATTCTCAATTGTTTTGTATGGTTTGATCTATTTTTTCCTATTTTTTTCTATTGATTTTCGACTTTTTTACGAATAAAGTATAAGTATGCCCGCAAATCCCCTCATCCTTTGTATCGACTTTGACTCTTTTTTTGCTTCTTGCGAGCAGCACTTCAATCCAAATTTACGCGGAGTGCCGATTGGCGTTACTGCCGCAAATGGCAGAACATGCATTATTGCTGCCTCTCGTGAAGCCAAAAAGTATGGTGTAAAAACCGGCACCCGCACATGGGACGCACTCCGCATGTGTCCTACTATCAAATTTGTAAAAAGTGATTTCGAACGATATTACGAAATTACAAAGAAGTTTTTATCAATTTGCTCATCGTACGCACCTGATGTTGAACTTTATTCAATAGACGAACTCTTCATTGACCTCACCCCAGCCCTTCATCTCTACCCGTCACTCGACTGGCTCGTAACAGATATAAAAAATCGAATAAAAAACGAAGTTGGAGAAGTAATTACCGTCTCTGTCGGCGCATCACATAACAAATTGCTTGCCAAACTTGCCTCAGGACTCGAAAAACCCAATGGATTCGTACAAATAACCCACGACAATCTTGATTCAATTTACGCTAAAATTGCGCTTACTGCTGTCTCTGGAATTGGAGGACGCCTTCAAATACGTCTCAATGCCATGGGAATTTATACTCTTTTTCAGCTCAGAAAATGCCCTCTTGAGTATCTCAAGGCAGAATTTGGACCTGCATGTGCTCTCCACCTAAAAGCAATAGCTGATGGAAAAGATGTGTCACTTGTAAAGAGCTACAAAGAAATGGATTCGATAAAGTCTGTCGGAAGAAATTACTGTCTTCCTGCCAATGAGTACGATCAAATAATAATACTACAAATCGTGTATGAACTCTGTGAGGAAATCGCAATAAAATTAAGAAGATTAAACAAGAAAGCTCGAACCATTGGCCTTTCGCTCCAGGGGGAACGCATGATGCACGGACAGAAAACCACAACATTTTACATGAACAAAGGAAAGGATCTTTTTGAAATATGTAAATTCTTATATGACAGCTGGAAATGGAGGGGTAATTCCCATTCCAATTCAATCACAAACAAAGTTTATGGACAGGAGGCTCGCCCTGAGCCCGAGCGCCGCGAGGGAGAATGGGTTCGACAAATCAGTGTCTGGACATCAAACCTTACAGATGATAATAACTTAAACACTTCTCTTTTTGAAAATCCAAGACGTGATGATGTGCTAAAAGCAGTTGATCGTCTCAATGATAAATATGGCGGACATATCGTACGAAGCGGCTATGTAGCTCAAGCACCAAAACTTAAAACTGTCCCAAACGGATTTTTAGCAGACAAATGGGAACGCCTTAAGTTAACACAATAAAGCTAGATTATTACAAAGTTTTTTTATACAATCATTCTCTATGGCAATGGCCAAACACCAAAAATATTTTCAGGATATGCTCGAAACTCATAAAGAGCTTTTTGATGAGTTTAAAATTGTTCACGAAGGCTACATGAGTGACTCGGAGAATTATAAGCAGCAATTTAATGAAGTGGGAAATAAAGTCCTTCCAATTATTCGTCAGTACGAACGAATGCTGACTTCTGAAATGTCGGGAAGCACATATGGAAAATTTTCAAATAATTTATCTGATAAATTCTGGTCTACAATAAGAGGAACTTTTCCAAAAATTGATTTTGTAGGAGTAAAATAGTTTAGACCTTACAAGATTTTAGTTCTTAAGAGTCAAACCACTGTCTTTCTCGTATCCATAAATGGTTTCAAGAGAATTCATAAACTCACTTTTTTGAAAACCTGCTCTGACGCCAAGTTCCCTCACAATAATCCGAATAAGTTCTTTTGATTTTTTTTCATTTTTTGGCAATTCTAAATTCCAATCAATTCCAGGACAATTATTTCCTTCTAGCAGAAAAATACTGCCGCCGTCAGTAACAATAAAATCGAGTGCAAAAAGAGAATTTTTTTTATCCAAACCACTGGCTATCTCAACCGCTGAGTCAAGAACTTTTTTTGGAATGTCTTTTTGTTCGGTATAAATAAGTGTCCCACCCTGCTCTTCATTACACCTGAAATCATTTGTTTTTGCCATGCGTACATAAGTCTGAATAATCTTTTTTCCTTCAAAAATTATACGAATGTCGGTTGCACTTACGAAATTTTTAAACCCGTATCCTTTCCCAAATGATACAAATGGCTGGAGTATGAAAGATTTTGCTGGATTTGAAAGTAATATTGATTGAATTTTTTTTGCAAAATCAGAGTCAATTTTATAAATACAATTTCCTCCTGCACCGAATCTATCTTTAAGAATGAAAGATGTTGTAAAGTCATTCTTGGCACAATGTCTATCTGTAATTTTAGCCAAAGCATTTAGTAGTACGTCAATTTCTGTAATCCTATTGGAATCTATTGTAATTGTGGGTATAGAAAAAGAAGACAAGTAATCATGAGTTTTTTGCTTGTCAAAAAATAAGTCAAAAAGAAATTCGTCTGAATATGAAATCACACGAGGTGATGCAAGAAGTAAATCTCTTTTGGACTTCAGTGAAAGACTTGTTGGAAATAATTTGTCAAAAATTAATATCGAACGACCTCTTTTGTTAACTTTTATCCAATTGTTTTCTTTTAAAATCCAATAACTTTTGCATTCTCCTGAACCAATAATATCTTTTGAAGTTGTGAATGCAACACTTAATCCATTTGCCTGACACATATTCATAAAATATGCGTAGGCATTGTTATAGTGAGAATACTTTCCAAACGGAAAGGGTTTCTCTTCATTTTGGGATGACGAGCTTATAGCAATTGTCTCAGAGTACACAATGAGGACATCGAACATATCAGCATTTTTCATAATTTTAAAAGCAATACGGGATAAAATTCTTTTTTGAGGAGGTAAGAATTAAATTTTGTAGTACCCATCTATTATAACCTATATTTTTTGGGGTTGAATTGGCAGTTTAATTTCTTTCTCAGCCAGTGTTCTCACGCCATACTATATATATTATATATATTGGCCAACACCATCAAAGTTCATTTTCTGCGAGTTATTTTTCTTCATACCAAAGCGCCTATCCCCCCCACAAAAAAATGCGATACCTATTGACACAAACTTAAATTTACATTTGAATAAATCTAGGTGCGAAAATGAAAACTAAAAAGCCAGAAGAATAGATAATTATTTAAGAATTTTTATTTTCCTGTGAGTAGCTTTGATTTTATTTTCCTTTTCCAATTGATTTAATACTTCTGTAACTCTAGATCTTGATCCCCATATAAGGTCTGCAAGCTCTTCATGTGACAATTTTATTTCTCTCTCAGGATAATACTTGCTCAAAAATTGTATGAGTGTCCAAGTACGATCATATAGTTTTTTAGATAACAACTCCTCAATAAAGAGGTTGAAATCACGCATTCTGTATGCAAAAAAAGTAAGGAAGTTATTCGAGATATGCGGATACTTCTCTATAATTTCTTTATAGTCATCTTGCGAAAGGACAAGTGTGTGAACTTCTCCTATCGCCATAACACTTGAAATGCTCGGTTCTGTTGCAACAAGCCCCATCTCACCGGCCAGTTCAGGAGCACCATTAATATCAGTATTTATTATTTCACCGTCTTCCGTCGTTCTAAATACACTGACTGCACCCTGATAAATAAAAAATGCATGGTGTTCGTCAAGATCCTCTTCAACAAACACTTCCATCGGACGCATTATTTTAGGTTGTAGTTTTAAAGCAAGATATGATATTTCTTCTACTTTGAGGCCGTCTAAGAATTTAAACTGGGAGAGAATTAAAATTTTCCTTTCCAATGTAATATCTCTCGTGCTATACGAAGTCATATATTTTTTTCTCATGCTATTCATATCTAAGAAAATTCTATACGATCCCGTATATAATTTTCCAGATTGAATAATATCATTTCTATAGGATGTTTTCAACATTATTATTAAAAAGTAATTTTGTAGATACGGGGCGGATTTTTTAGGTCCGCCCCGTGGGTTTGACTATGTAGTGAGAGGGACTACCTCGTTCGAAGCGTGTCCCAGTCGCAGTCCAGGATCAGCCAGGAGTAACCCTGGTAACCGGACTCTCCTTTGGAAGAGTAAAACAGGCACGTGATAACTTCGCCAGTCTCCAGGCGAAGATCGACGATACGTGCATTCTCCTCCAGCTTCTGGACGCTTGGCGGGCTCACCGTTCCCGAATCACACGCCACCATGAGCGGCGTGAGCGCGAGAACCAAAGCCAGCGCTGCGACCAGAACCATTTTCTTCGGCACAGCTACCTTCCTCCACCTCCGAGAAGGGTTGCAGGATCGATGATGATCCCTTCACCGCTCGGGATGATTGCGATTTGAACGTTGTCGGACAGCTTTTGCAAAGCCTGGAACTGAATCAGGAGTGGCGTGAGCGACTCATTGATCAGCTGGTTGGCATCTGCTTGCCCCTTGGCCTCGATGCGAAGCCTATTGGCTTCGCCCTCGGCAGTAGCGGCGATTTGCTCGGCTTGGGCGCGTGCGATCTCAACCTTGTTCTGTTCGGTGAGCGCGTCCTGCTCGGCTTTCACCTTGGCCTCGATTGCAGCCTTGAATTCCGAGCGGAACTCAATGTTGGTGATCAAGAGGTCTTCGACATTGATCGAACGCACAGCGAGCTCTGAGCCGAGGCGCTCGCGAACACTCTGGCGGATCGCTTCACGGTTGGGCGCGATATCCGTGCTCTTGTACTGAACTGTTGTGTCCTTCACGATCTGATGAAGACGTGGGAGGACTAGGCGGTCGATGTAGTCGGAGCCGACGGTTCGCGCGAGCGTCTGCACATCCTGCGGATCAACACTGAGGTTGATGACAGCGCGGACGAAGACGTCCTGGGTTTCGGCGGAAAAAGCGTCCATACAGTTCACGGTTCCATCCGAGCACTCAGACTCGGGAAGAACTGTTTGAACCTTAATGTTCCACTTCTCAACCGATTGCCACGGCCACGTGAGCTGGAGACCTTCGCCAACCTGTCCTGTGATGTTGCCGAACGTCCTGACGACGCCGACCTCACCGGAATTGACGATGTGGACGGAGAACAGCCCGAGAGAAGCGAGGAAACCAGCGGCGTAAACGCCCATGGCAATGCCTCGGAACCCAAGGTTCCTCCGGTTGTTGTAGTCGCCGAGGGCGACCTTCGGGTTGATCACGAGCACGGCCATGAGAATGACCGTAAACGTGACGAACAGAGCGATCCAAGTCATTTACTTGTTCCCTTTCTGCCTTTTCCAAGGCATATCGAAGGAAATATCTTACCTCAAATATGCCCTGGAAAAGTATTTTTCATAGTCAAATTGTTAATGTGCAACTTTTTCAACCTATAACTATGCTTTAAGTTATGGTTAATTAAGTTTCGGAAATATATTATTATCTGAAGCCTATAACTTCAGTTCTCCGGGATACCAATCAGTGTTTCCTAAAATACAAAAATTTGTTCTTAAAAGAACAAATAAATGTGTTGTCAGTTGAGGCATAGGCCTATATTTGATAGAATTGAGTATCTTTGCGCCCGTAGCTTAATGGATAGAGCACGTGACTTCGGATCATGGGGTTGGGGGTTCGACTCCCTTCGGGCGCGCA
>CAZFJW010000040.1:0-7751 GCA_964519355.1 uncultured Gammaproteobacteria bacterium
GCCGAGATAGCCAAGGTGGTCAAGGCACCTGTCTGAAGAACAGGCTATGTTGGTTCAACTCCGACTCTCGGCACAAATTAGTCTAGTACAGCTATTATTCATCCCCTGTCATTGTCATTAGAAGCAGTGCTCTCGCCCTGAGGAGCAAGCGCGACGAATGGGTTCAACTCCGACTCAATTACATAGATAAAACTAGGATATGTTTATGCGTCAAAAAGGGAAGCAAAACCAAGACTCTCGCCCTGAGGAGCAAGCGCGACGAATGGGTTCAACTCCGACTCTCGGCACATTTTCCCTGGATTCTGTTTGTATTTCCAAAATAAAAGCCGCCTCGGTATTGCTACTTTGGCGGCAGTTTTGTACCCGATCTTGGGTCACTTTCTCTCACCGCTCTTGTGAGATGTCACCCGTTCTGGATCAGTCGGCTGAAGGGAGAACCTTCGGCTGAAGGAGTTCGAGTGCCATGCCGTCCAGGCGAAGGTCAGCGGTTGTTTCTTTGATTCCGCCCGTGAGGATGACGAGGACTTCGATGATCGAAGTCTCGACTATCTTATCCTTGCCGTCTGCACCCTTCTCGGTTGTGGTCTCGCGGATTCCCCAGCGCTTACCCAGTTGAAGAGTCTTGGGATCTTCGCGCGCGGGTTCTGCCGTGTAGCTTCGCGTTACGGTGAGCACTGTGTCTCCGTCTGTCAATGTGCCGTCTGCACCCTTGGTGACCATCAACTGGCCTCCATGTGGCAGCTCAAGCCTGGTCCCTGTCTTTACCGACATGCCTTCCCCTTTCCGGAAAAGTTTTGGCTAAATGCAGTATCTGCCGAAATTCAGTTGAATTCAGCATTGAGGAATACGAAAGAGTTGTAGTCTGGGTTACTTTATGAAGATATGCGGAGCGGGGAACCGGATTCGAACCGGCGACCTCTTCCTTGGCAAGGAAGCGTTCTACCACTGAACTACCCCCGCGATATGAACCGTATCATTATAAAGCACAATTCAAAAATTGTAAAATCCAGCAAATTCGTACATTTCATTGTGTTTTGGAAAAAGATTTGTTAGATTGGAAGTATGAAACTCACAAGTCCCGCATTTGCCAACAACGGCAAAATTCCAAGTAAGTATACCTGTGAAGGTGAAGATGTAAATCCTCCTCTTGTTTTTGATGATGTTTCTGAGGATACAAAAAGTTTTGTTCTGATAGTTGAGGATCCTGATGCACCGACAAAAACTTGGGTTCATTGGGTGGTTTTTAATATACCCCCATACACACGTGAGATTGACGAAGATACTGTTCCAGACGATGCGCTCTTAGGAAGAACTGATTTTGGAAATAAGTCCTATGGAGGCCCATGTCCACCTTCCGGGACGCATCGATATATTTTCAAATTGTATGCGCTAGATACCGAGCTTGATCTTGAGGTGGGAGTTACCAGGCGTGAGGTTGAGTATGCAATGCAAGGCAGAATAATTGATGAGGCACACCTCACAGGTCTATTCTCACGAGATTAGCACTCTATTGACAACACTGCCAATTTATGGCACAATAGTTTCATGGACAACAATCAGGTTCCTGATTTTCTAAAACCGCTTTCACCAGATGAGGCTCTCAAAAAGTTCACTTTAGACTTAACAGAACAAGCTGAAAAGAAAAAGCTCGATCCAGTTATAGGCCGCGAAACAGAGATTCGTCGCGTCATGGAAATACTATCCCGCCGAACCAAAAATAACCCCATTCTCATTGGAGACCCAGGTGTCGGTAAAACAGCAATCGTTGAGGGTCTTGCTCAAAAAATTTCAGATGGCGCAGTTCCGACTCCCTTAAAAGATAAAAAACTCCTTGTTCTTGATTTTGCTCAGCTTTTGGCAGGAGCAAAATTCAGAGGAGAATTTGAAGAGCGACTGAAGTCAGTTATTAAAGCCGTCGAAGAATCAGAAGGTAAATATATAATGTTTATTGATGAATTGCATACCCTAGTTGGGGGAGGGGCCGCTGAGGGGTCTAGTGATGCTGCAAATATTCTAAAACCCTCTCTTGCACGCGGAACACTTCGAATGATCGGGGCAACAACTCTGGGTGAATATCGAAAATACATCGAAAAAGACCCTGCTTTGGCTCGCCGTTTTCAGCCTGTAACTGTAGACGAGCCAAGTGTGGAAGACTCAATTGCAATTCTGCGAGGACTTAAACAGCGTTATGAATTGCATCATGGGATCAGAATTACGGACAATGCGCTTATTGCTGCGGTGCGGCTTTCTTCTCAATACATTCCGCATAGATTTCTGCCAGATAAAGCAATTGATCTTGTGGATGAAGCAGCAGCCTCGATTAAAATCGACACAGAAAGTATGCCTACAGCACTCGACGAATTAAGAAGGAAGATAACTCAGGGTGAAATTGAGCGTGCAGCGCTCAAGAATGAAAAAACTGAAATTGCAAAGACAAGATATGAAAAAAGAGGTGAAGAAGTAGAGCTATTAAAAAAAGAAGCTCAGGATCTGGAAAAACGCTGGAAAGAGCAAAAAGACATCATTCAAAAAGTGCAGGGGTTAAAAGCCCGGCTTGATGCCCTAAGAATCGAGTTTGAACGCGCGCAAAAAGATGTAGATCTTCAAAAAGCAGCAGAAATTCAGTATGGCAAAATTCCCGAAATTGAACGTGAGCTCGAGACTGAATTGTCCGAATTTAAGAAAATTCCTGAAGAAAAAAGAGTTCTCAGAGAAGAAGTCGACGAAGCAGATATTGCCAGGGTTCTTACTCGTTGGACAGGAATTCCTGTCACGCGCCTGCTTTCAACTGAGCAGGACAGACTTGCACATTTAGAGAAGATTTTAGAGGAAAGGGTTGTTGGCCAGGAAAAGGCAGTTCACGCCCTTGCAAGAGCCATTAGAAGGTCAAGAACAGGCCTTTCTGAAAAGAACAAACCAACCGGGTCATTTTTGTTCCTTGGTCCGACTGGCGTAGGAAAGACAGAGACTGCCAAATCACTTGCTTTTGCCCTTTTTTCAGACGAACACGCAGTGACACGAATTGATATGTCCGAATACATGGAAAGTCACGCCGTCTCGCGTCTTATCGGAGCGCCTCCTGGGTATGTGGGGTATGAAGAAGGCGGGCAATTGACTGAAGCAGTGCGTAGAAGACCCTACTCTGTTGTTCTTCTTGATGAAATAGAAAAAGCACATCCTCAGGTGCTCAATGTTCTCTTGCAGCTTCTTGATGAAGGAAGACTGACGGACGGAAAAGGCGTAACTGTAGATTTTCGCAATACAATCGTAATTTTGACTTCAAATGTAGGATCCGAGATTATTCAGGAGTACACAGAAAAAGATCAGGAAAAAATCGAAGAAAAAGTTTTTGATTTGCTTCGGTCATCTTTTCGGCCGGAATTTCTGAATCGTCTTGATGCAGTTATTATCTATAATAAATTAAGTTCACAAAATCTTGAGAAAATTGCCAAAATTCAGCTGGATCATGTACTTGATCGCCTTTCTGAAAATGGGATAACTTTGGAAGTAACAGATGATCTTGTGAAGTTTTTTGCGAAGGCTGGGTATGACCCTGTCTTTGGTGCACGACCCCTAAGGCGTCTTATTGAAGAAAAACTTGTTGATGAGGTGGCAATGCAAATAGTTGAAGAAAAAATAAAACCGGGTGACACAATTACTCCAAAAATTCAGGGTGACAAAATAAATCTGTCATTGGCCCTTAAAAATTAATTACTCTTTTAGATATTTATCAAAAAATTCTATTGAGCGCTGCATTGCAAGGCTAAATGGTCCGGATAAATTGTGATCTGCGCCTTCATATGAGTAAAATTCGTGCGGCTTGTCAGCGTTTGTCAGCGCCTTATCAAGGCTAACTGAAAATTCATAAGGTACTGTTTCGTCGCTCGTTCCATGATGAATCTGTACTGGTCCAGATATATCCTTTACATAGGAAATTGGGCTAATAGAATTCCAGAAGTCCTCGGCTTCTTCCGGAGTTCCGAACATATCAATAAGTTTTTGCCTGCTGCTGTTGCGTCTTGCTACGCGTTCTTTTTCGCTCGGAGTAAAAGGAGTACCCCTATGCCAATTATTGATCATGTCATTGTAGTGTGCTACTACTCCTCCCCAAATAACTCCGGCCTTAATATCAGGAGAGACTACCATTGCTCGAAGTGTTAAATGACCTCCGAGTGAGTGTCCCCACATTCCAATTTTTGCAGGATTTGCTGCTTGATATTTTTTAACTGATTCAAGAAGGTTCAGAACATCACGTATGTAGCCATCCGAGTAATATGCTCCGCTAGGCTGTCCTTCGGAATTGCCATGACCTCTATAGTCTGATTTGAACGTAATATAGCCATTTCGCGCAAAACCGTCCTGGTATGCAACATACCGTTCGGTTGTTCTGTATTCTTCAGGCGGAATGTAGCCATGATTGAAAATAACAACAGGCCATCCTTTTTCTGGTGCTTCACCATCAGGAATTGTGAGAAGCCCGTAAATTTTGAGTCCGTCTGATTTGTATGATGCTATATAGCGGCTGTAATTGGTTCCCCGGTCAAGCGTTTGTTCCGTTATTATATCACTTGGAGTGTATTCTGCTTTGCGTTCCTCTTCGATTTGGAGCGGAAATGTGATTTTGTTTTCCACTTCTCCACCCTCATCGTTGGTGGTCAGGTCTTGCAGACTTGAAGAATTCGGGACGACCCTTTTACCTGCAAAAAAGCCGACAATGACGATAAGTATTAAGATTAATGAGGTAAGTGCAAATGTGCGTATCAAGGATATCTATTATAACAAACATACCCAAATCAGCCAAGCTTTGATATAATTGGGAAACATTTGCCGAGTCGTCTAATGGTAGGACAACGGACTTTGGATCCGTTTATTTTGGTTCGAATCCAAGCTCGGCAGCACTTCGGCAAGCTCAGTGCTACTTCTTATGAACATTGAAAGAGATTGGTTTGTGTATTTGCTTCTTTGCGATCAGAAAATCTATTACGTAGGGATAACGATGAACGTTGTAACAAGAATTTATCAACACAGGCATAAGCAATCATCGTATACAAGTAAATTTTCTGAAATTGAACTTGTTTACTGCGAAAAATATGAATCGCGCAAGGAGGCTGTGAGACGTGAACAACAACTCAAAAAATGAACTCGCATCAAGAAGCAATTGCTCATTGAAGGTAAACTGGGAGTGAATAGTTGCACTGAATTTGTTGAAGCGTTGCTGACGCCGAGGCAGACTCTGTGAGTTTATGGTGAGCTTGTCGAACCAAAAGCAAGCTCGGCAGCAACTGAAATGCACATTGTAGTGGCAGAATCTACAATATTTCATGAATAGAATTCAATACACCAAAAAATTAGTCTTTGAAAGTGTTGAGCGAAATAAATTTAGAAAAAAATTTGCATTCAATAAAACAAAAGTTTCATCTATCACTCCATTGAATGGTAGTAAAGATGAGAATATCAGCTCCCTAATCCAAGGTCTGAAAAGTTTAATTGTCTCCATTAATGACTTCCTTTTTTTTCTAGAAGAGTTTTATCTTATAGAAAGACTTATTACTAGGGGTTATAGAAGATTCAAAACTGATGTAGATTTGCTTCGTTACTACGAGTATTATTTTTATTCCCTAATTAATTATCAATATATTTTTAATGAAAGGATTTTTGAGTTGCTTGATAATAAAATTATAGATCAAGTTGAAGTTCGAAAACTAATTGAGAATAAAAATTATACATACCCCGTTGTCAGGTATAGAATGGATCATACTCATAATTGGAAAGAAATATATTTTAGACGATCCCTCAGGAATGGAGAGACGATTGTCTGTTACGATTCTCCTACTGGAAGTGAGGCATACGCTCCAAAATATTTGGTAAAAATGATGAGTGACGTTGCTTATACAATGGATAAGATTACAGATGATTTAGATAGACAAATATTTAAGTTATACGAATTAAGCGAGAAGTATGATCCCAAACTTGCAAAAACTGTATCAGCACCAGTTGCGAAAAATTTAGACTTTAAAAGTATATTCTTGAAGCAAGAAAAATTGAAGTTTAGGGTCCAAAAATAATATTTTATAGAATCTTTAGTATTCTGAATTCCATACTCTATACTCTTCAAGTTCCTCAACGAATATTCTACATCCCTCTTCAAACGATTCCGATTCATTACTACAATAGTATTCATCCTCTATATTATTTGTCGTAGCCCAGTTGTATCCAGCCTCATGCCCACTGCAATCTGTCTCGCATTTATATCCATGAAAATAGTTAGGATAGATCATGTACATTACTTTTTCTGTATTTTCTGCAAGTTCATAGTCTTCTTTAAGCAATGCTTCATACCAAGACTGCAAAAGCTCATCTCTTGTGGGTATCCTTTGGCCATTACGCCATGTTGTAGTGGGCATGGGTGTGAAAGTTGGATAAGTGCGTGTTGGAGAAGGTTCAATATTCGTATTTCCCAAAGGGATTGAATTCGGGCGGAGAGCTAAATTTTCAACTTGGCTGGAGCTGTCACCCTCCTGAATAACTATGTAACTAAAAATAAAAAGACAAATTGCTATAATAATAGCTAGTAGTTTCATTTGGGGAATTATACATCCAGTTTATGTCAAATTCAACACTATGAGTTTATTTTTTGGAAATATAATTAAGTGAGTAAAAAGTTCTAATTTTTGTCCAACTCTCTCAGCACTGATATGTTGAGACTTCTGCTATGCTATATACATGAAGACATGGCGATCATTTAAGTATAAAAACCTCAGTTTATTTGTTATTTCCCTTTTTGTAGCTTTTATTCTTTCCCAATATGAACCATTCCATAATTTCTTGTTAAGTCTGGGAAATTTTGGCTATCTTGGCGCGTTTATTGCCGGAATTCTTTTTGTATCTACCTTTACAGTATCAACAGGTGCAGTTATTTTACTTGTACTTGCTGAAAAGCTCTCTGCAGTTGAAATTGGAATTGTAGCAGGGCTTGGAGCAGTGGTTGGAGATCTTACAATATTTCGATTTATTAAAGACAATCTTTTAAAGGAAATTTCTCCAATTTTCAATGCTTTAGGTGGTAAGCATATGATGACTGTTCTTCACACGAAATATTTCAGCTGGACATTTCCCGTTTTTGGAGCAATTATTATTGCTTTGCCTCTACCTGATGAGCTGGGTGTAAGTTTGATGGGAATTGCCAAGATGAAAACGTATCATTTTGTTATTCTTTCTTTTATTTTGAATGCTGTAGGTATATTTCTTGTCGTCTCAGCCTCGAAAATTATTAAACCTTAATTCAGAAGTAATATAAAACTTCTAATTTTGTCTAAATCTTCTAGCACGATTTTTATATGCCCCACTCTGCAAAGATCAACTTGTTAATTCTAAAACGACTTGATGGTGTCTATAAATACCTCTTTTATTTTCTCAAGCTTTCCCAGATTTTCAGTTCCGAGTGATACTCGAATAAAAGGCTGACCATAATCAGTGTTCTGTGCTGTTAAATATATTCGCGTTGTGTTAAACCCAAAACTTGTACCGCCTACGATCGCAACTTTTTTCTTTCGTGCATTCTCAATAACTTGTTTGACAAAACGCTGATACACTCCGACTTTCTGATACGGCTTTTTAAAAGTAATCACGAAATAGCTACCTTGAAAGGAGAATTTTTTCGCCCATGCATAACTTGGATGATCAACTAATCCCGGATACACAATTCCCTCGATTTTTTTCAGATCTCGCTCATAAATGAATGTCGAGAGAGC
>CAZFJW010000040.1:7851-11786 GCA_964519355.1 uncultured Gammaproteobacteria bacterium
TGGCTGTAGCGCAATAGAGAGTGTCGAATTGTCGATGATAAAAAAGGTTTCTTTTTTGGCATGGAGAGCGACATATTTGAGAATAGTCGGAATGTCAGGCACCGCGACAGTTGGCGCATTACAGAGTGAATCAAAAAGCAAAAGATCCGGTTGATTTTTATCATATACTTCCAAAATTTTCTCAGTATTCATTTCATCTACTTTGAGAACTTTTTCTTTTTTAAAAAAATTCTGCATGATTTCTGTATTCTCAAAGTAAATAGAACGTCCCACGAGAACTGGGCCTTTAATTTTTTTCTGCAAGATAAGAAAAGTTATAATTGTTGTGAGTGCTGCCATACCAGATGAGGTGAGATACGCTCCAATCGGGAATTTAAATCCATCAACATACTCCTTCAAAAATTGTTCCTGATAACGCTCTTCATTTAAATGTCTGTCTCTTTTGTAATCGTTTATGTGGGCAATAATATCCCCTTCTTGAATTCCTGCTTCAGAATCCAAGGAATGCATAAATGATGGTGACTGCCAATCTGATGAAGTGACAAGACTTGTTACAAAAGGAATACAGGAGCGAAGCTGCATGAAGAGCTTTCTTTTTTCGTGAGCCAATTCCTCAAGCCTTTTTGGAGAGGCAGTATTGATTTGTGAGTGGGACTTTGCGATTTGTCTTTGAAGGTCAGAAAGGTATTCCAAGAGTCTCTCGGCTTCTTTTGCAAGAAATGGAAATGCAGGATGAGTTTTGAGCTTGACGAGCTGTTTCTGAAACTGAAGTAGCGATTTTTTGTATTCTTTGCACAGGAAGTCTAACTCATCTAGATCTTGGCGGATTTCTGCTATAACACTACCCTTCATGATAAAATATAGTACCTATTATGCCTCACAACAGCATTATACTTCATACACTCAATCTCGCGGGTGTAAGACTTCAAGTACCAGTTGCAGATATTAGCCATAAAATTCCAGGGCCAACAGTTCTTGTAACTGGGGGAATGGATGGGGATGAATATACAGGAATACGAGCAGCTTACGCACTTATTGAACATTATTCTAAAAAAAGTTTTCCGGGAAGAATTATTATTTTACCGATTGTAAATGTGGCGGGATTTTATGACGGTAAGAGTTTGAATCCGCTTGATGGCAAGTACCCGAAATATGTTTTTCCGGGGAATAAAAATGGAAGTGCAACTGAGAGATTAGTTGATTGGATTAATACGAATTTTATAAAAGGTGCTGATGCATGGATCGATCTTCATAGTGGTGCAATCAGCGAGAAGATGCAGCCGTTTGTTTGGGGGTTTGAAACGAGAAATAAAAAAGTAAATCAGATGACAAGGTCAATTCTCAGTATGCTAAAAAGTCCTGTGACAGTATGCGAAAAAGCTCCATTCCTTTCAAAAGCCTCAAGGCTTGCGTCCAAGGATTGTATTTATCTTGTCTTTGAGCGAGGGGAACTTGGCGAGCAAAGACAGTCTGAAATTGAAAAAATGGTATCTTGGGTGACAAAAACAATTACTGTTATAAACGGAGAGAAATTTGAAGAGGAAAAGATCACATGTTATGAGAAAGTGAGATATTATCGGGCGCAATTTGATGGAATGTGGATGCCATCAATTGACTTAGGTGAAGTAGAAAAGGGATCCATTGGAGGAAGTCTTAAGACACTTGATGCATCAAGAGCAGAAATACTTACAATTAAAGAATCAGGTACGGTTTTGTGGATGAAATCTTCACTTTTTGCGAAAAAAAACGATGAGTTGATGGTTATCGCTACTTCAAAAAAAATACTGTAGAAATGTCTATACTTTGACAGCTGGGTGTATACTGTAATTAGTATGATAATACGGATAATCTACACGTTCCTCGTTGGTATATTTCTTGCTATTTTTGTAGGAGTTGGAATTTCTGCTTTCTACAAAGGCCCGACTTACCCAGAAATGCCTGCAGTGCTCAAATTTTGTACAACGGAATTAAAAGACACTACAAAATTTGCGGAATTTCAGACTCAGGCAGAGCAATTTGACAAATTAGAAAAAATGTACCAAAAGCAACAGCAGATGTATAGCAAAAATGTTGCAACAATTGCAGTTTTTGCTGCGATTATTTTAGTTATTACCAGCCTTACTTTACTCAGGAAAATCTTGCTCATCGCAGATGGAATTCTTCTGGGTGGAGTTATAACTTTGCTTTATAGTGTAATGAGGGGGTTTGAGGCACAAGATACAATGTTTCAGTTTTTTGTTGTTTCAATTGGACTTTTAGTGTCACTAATTCTTGGGTATGTAAAATTTATCAAACCACAGTCAGCATCTACATTGAATAAAGCTAAGTCTAAATAAATACTCCATTCTAAAAATAATATAACTTCCTAGGCTGAATAGTTGCTGATGTCCTTTGGTATCCAGCTTTTTATCTTATTCTCTGGCAAAATCATAATTCTGCTTGGACTGAGTCCTTCAACAAAAGCCTCAGTATGACTTACAAAAAGCATGGCACCTTTGTAGCTTTTTAAGGCCTCAAGTATTATTTTCTGAGACTCCATATCAAGGTATGTTGTTGGCTCATCAAGAATTAAGAGGTTATAGCCCTGAAGCATGAGAAGCGCAATTGAAAGTCTGGTTTTTTCCCCACCTGAAAGTGTTCCTACTTTTTGATAAATTCGTTCTCTTAAAAAATTGAATTTAGCCAGAACAGGTCGTGTCTTATCAATTGGCAATTCACACGTAGACTCTACTGTCTGAATTATTGTTTTTTCAAAATCGAAAGTTTCAAACTCCTGAGAGTAATATCCGATATGAAGTCCTTTGTCTTTTATAACCTCTCCTTCGTCAGGATTGATTCGTTCCATGAGTATTTTAATAAATGTGCTCTTCCCTGCTCCGTTCGGGCCATACAAAGCGATTCTCTCCCCTCTTCTGATTGAAAGTGAAACATTTTCAAGGATTACATCCTCTTCATAGCTTTTTTTAATATCCCGGGCAACGATAGGAATTTCTCCAACATTTGCAGGGTCTGGAAGATTGAATTTTATGTACGTCAGTTCTTTTGGCAGTTCTGGGAGAGCGCTTGTGAGTCTTTCAATTCTTGTCTGTACATTAGAGCGAGCTCTGGCACCTTTTTCCGAACTCATTCGAGCCATTTTGTGAAGACTTTTTTTCATGCGTGTTATCTCTCGCTGATCATTTTCAAATCTCCTTTTTAGGGCTTCATCCTGGTCGCCTTTGAGTCTGAGGTACTTTGAGTAGTTACCCTTATATTCTTCGATTTTTTTTGTGATCGGGTTAATTGAGATGACTTTATCAATATGATTATCAAGAAGCGATATATCATGTGAAATAATAATAAGTGTATTTGGATATTCGCTTAAAAATTCCATAATCCAGCGTTTTCCTTCTGTATCTAAAAAGTTAGTAGGTTCATCAAGAAGCAGAATATCAGGCTCTTCAATAATTGCACGTAGTAGTGCAAGCTTGGTTCTCTGCCCACCGCTTAATTTTTTAGGTACTTCGGTTAGCTCTGCATTTACTTCTAAATGTGAGAGCATAATAATCAGTTCATATTCATGCTTTTTAAATTCAGGGTCAATATATGAATGTATGTCTGTTGCACTATCAAGTGCAGGGTCGTGTTTGATTTCTTGAGGAACGTATCCAATTTTTCCAATAACTTCAAGACTTCCCTCGACAACATGCTCCTCTTTCATTAAGAGCTTAAAAAGAGTCGATTTGCCAGCTCCATTCGGGCCAACGAGTGCCACTTTTTCACCCTTCAAAATGGTAAAGCTAGAGTCTTGATAGATATCAAGTCTTGAATATGAATACGAAATGTTTTTGGCCAAGATCATAAATGATTTAAATGATGAAATATACCAGGAGATGTGATATTAAACTTCAAAAAGAACGTGCAACTTCAAAGATTTATACCAAAATCAGAAAATA
>CAZFJW010000041.1:0-11577 GCA_964519355.1 uncultured Gammaproteobacteria bacterium
AATTCAAAAAACTATAATTAGGCCATGCGATACCCATGGGTTTGTCTTTCAATTTTTGGGGTATATACGGCAGGGGTTATCATCCAAAGCTTTGATATTGTCAGCTCCACCACTCTCTACGTATACATAACTATCACAGTTCTTGTAATGTTCATGCTGGGATACGCTCGAGGCTAACACTGTTCGATGTTTAGATTTTTTTATATTATCGGCGTGTTGGTAAAGTATGGGGTTATTTTCATCCTGCTCAAATTATCCTTATATAAAAAACCTACACAACTAATTCTGAAAGGCTTTTTCGAAGAAGCAGGAGGATCCTTTATAAAATTCGGTCAACTCTTAGCGCTTCGGATTGATGTTCTCCCAAATGAATATTCTGCAGAAATTTTGGATCTTTTAGATAACGTTCGTCCCTTTTCATATCAGATCTTTAGTGGTATTTTTACTTCAGAACTTGGAGCCCCACCTGAGGATGTTTTTCGTGATGTTGAAAAGGAAGTTTTTGCTTCTGGCTCTTTCGGACAAGTGCACCGCGCACGCCTTCAAGACGGAACCGTAGTAACAATCAAAATCATGCGTCCTGGAATTGAATCTGATGTTGCGGTCGACATGATTGTAATCAGTCTGCTGGTATTTTTTGTTGATCTTTTTTTCAAAATACCCGCCCTTTCCTGGCACGAATTTGCTCAGGAATTCAAAAAATGGACTCTTGAAGAACTTAACTATTTAACAGAGGCCGAACACGCACAAAAAATGTACAACAATTTAAAAGATGATCCTGATATTGTAATTCCAAAGACCTATACAAAATACTCCACCAGAAAAATTTTAGTACAAGACTATATTGATGGAATTCATCTAAGCAAAGTGCTTCTCGGACTTAAAAATGGAAAGCTTTCAAGAGAAGATCTACTGAAATATGACATTGATATTGAAAAAATTCCGAGTGTTCTTTCTCAAGCGATTCTCCGACAGGAGTTCTATCATGGTTATTTCCATGCTGATGTCCATCCTGGGAATATTATTTTGTTAAAAGATAATAAAATTGGCCTTATTGATTTTGGAATCATTGGTGAATGGCGCCCATTGCAACATGAGTCATTTATAAAATTTATGACCAACATGGGTGATGTTAATTTTAAGGAAGCTACATATTATTTTGCCGATATTGTATGTGAGGATATAAAACAAATGATAGGAAGCACGCTCCCAGCCAGTGTTCAGCAGAAAGACATAGATGACTTTTTGAGAGTTCTTACAAACCATTTCTCAGAAACTGTTGAAAAAACAATTATGGGGAGTGTTTCTGATCTTAAGGAAATGAAAACAGACTATTCTGTTGTATTTATGCGTCTTCTTTCCTCTGCTAAAAGCTATCGACTTAAAGTTCCAAGAGAACTTGCAACATTTATCAAACTCCTTGCAACACTCGGTTTTGTGTCTAAGCAGCTCAATAATCGCTATGAAATAAAGATGGAAATTCAAAGATTTTTCAAGGAAAATCCCAACCTTCCCTACCTTCCAGATCTGGGAACAACAGATATCCAAACACGAATAAACCGAGAAAAAGCAAGAGAACAACTGGCCAATTGGCTTGCGTACTTAATTGAAAAAGATGTAAGCATATATAAACTTGTGAATGATTACATCAAAAAGTATAATGTACAGTAAAATATGGAAAAATTTTTGAACATCTACAGCAAGTATCCGTGGGTAGCACTTATTATCGTTGCTCACTGGGTCGCAACAGTCTTTATCCTTACTCAAAGTGAAACAGCAGATGCTCCCAAGATACTCGGGCTAGCATTCGTATCGACAATAATTTTTACCTACTTTGGATTCAAAATTCCAAAATAAAAACCCCCTAATAACTGGGGGTTTTTATGCGAACAGCCCGTAAAAAGACTTTATTTCCCTTTACTCGTCACATCGATCTTCTTGAGTTTAGCAGCTTCCGAGAGTGGAGCATTTACAGTAATTACTCCATGCTCAATGTCTGCGGTTATTTTATTTGGATCTATCATGCGAGGCAATGCTGTTTGATAATTGAATGTACTGACCCTGTGAGATTGATATATAACTTTCTTTTTTTTCTTGTCTTCTTCATTCTCTTCATGTCTGCCTGCAATTCTCAGTACTCCATCCTCAAATGTCACCTCGACTTCATTTGGTAATAGCCCTGGAACTGACGCTTTGACTACAATATCATTATCTGTTTCAAAAACCTCAAGTCCTCGAGCAGATTGAAAAATTGACCAATCTTCTTCATCCCAAATAGAAGGAATTTTATTTGTAAAAAATGATTGAATTGAACGGATATCAGATCGTGTCATCGTATTTCACCTCCTTTCATTTATATTATCACTCTATCATATAGATTGCTAATTTGTCAACATAAACCTCTTTTGCTATGATTAATTGCTATGAAAAGAATACTTATTGGTATTGCAGCCGGAGTCATAATTTTGATTGGGCTTTTTTTAATTTATAAATTCTTCATACTGACTCGTTCGCAAGAAAAAGGAGCACTTCAAATAACCTCAAATATTAAAGCCCAAATTCTTTTAAATGGAAAGTACATAGGAGAAGCCCCGCTTTGTAAATGTAACGCTCAAGACGTAATTCCGATTGGAGAATATGAACTTAAGATAATTCCTCAAGATAAATCAGTGTCTGAATTCAATGCGAGAATCAAAATTTTACCAAATGTATTAACTGCAGTTGATCGCACCTTTTTGCCGGGAGCATTTGCAAGTGCATATATTATCACATTGGAAGAAAAAAGCACCAAAGATGCAGAGCTTTTTATCAGTGCAATTCCTGATGGAGCCCTTGTTTCAATTGATAGTAATCCGAGTGGTGTTACACCTCTTACAGAAAAAACATTACCTCCATCAGAACATGAGATTGAAATACAAAAACAAGGATTTGCAAAAAAAACAATACGCGTAAGAACTGTTCCAGGATTTACGCTCGTTGTAAATGCACTCTTGGGTGTTGAGTCAGGAGAAGAAGAAATACTTGCCCCAACTGAAGAAAAAAGTCCCGAAGAAGCAGCTGAAGCCAAACCTAAAAAAATTGCAGAGATCTCATCTACTCCTACTGGATTTTTAAGAGTTAGAGAAGGGGCAGGTAAAAATTTTGCAGAAGTTGCGCAAGTCAAACCTGGCGAAAAATACCCAGTGCTTGAAGAACAAGAGTTATGGGTTAAAATTCAAATTGATACTCAAACCTCAGGATGGGTTTCTTCTGATTTTGTTGTAATTTCTACCCCTGAATAAAATAAATAATAAACACTACAAGAAAAACCCAGACTATCACAGATGATAATAATTGTTTGTCAGAGAGTAGAACTTTATCAGGACTTTCCCCTTCTTGTCTTTCATAAATATCCTGAAGATAACGCATGAGACCGTAGAGAACTGGAATTATTGTAACCATAAGCCATTTTCTTTGAAGATAATACGGCAAATACTCAGGCAACAGAAGATCAAATCCAAGCTGTATTCCTCTTGGGTTTTCAAGAAAAGTAAACATTGAGTAAAAAAGAAATGTTGCGATGGCAAACATTGCAGTGTATGTATCAAGTAATGCCTCAGAGTAATGAGAAAGACTCTTTCGCACATCTGTTATTCGTGCACTTTGAAAATTCTTCAACAATGTAAGCTCAGACCTTCTTTTTCCAACCGCAAGAAAAAGCGACAAAGAAATTGTAGTTAAGAGGAGCCAAACAGAAATATGATACCCGCTTATTATGTCTCCTGCAACAACTCTTAAAATATATCCAACAGCAATAAAGAAAATGTCAAAAATTACAATATTTTTAAAAAAGAAAGAATAAGAAAGCTGTAAAAGAATATAAACAAGCGCAATTCCGATAAAAAATCCCCCTACTAGTGTTGAAAAATAATATGCAATTGATAGAGTTGCAATCAAAACAACAATCGCCTCTGGCATAGAAACCTTACCACTTGCAATTGGCCTTGCCTTTTTAAAAGGATGAAGCCTATCCTTTTTAACATCGATTATGTCGTTAATAACGTACGTTGAGGAAGACAGAAAACAGAATGCTAAAAATCCCATTGACACTTTTGTCAAAAGATCTAAATCAAACATTTGTCCTGAAAAGGTAAGAGCTGCAAAAAGAGCAAGGTTTTTGATCCACTGACGTGGACGAAGAAGCTTCAGGATTTGAAAACTATGACTCATCATCAAGACTTTTTTTATTAAAAATTCTAAGACTAAATATCATACCCGTAACTAAAACTACCAGTACCATTATAGCAAATAACTTTCCTTTGCTTGATAGACTTAATGCAACAATACCCAAAAGCAATGACATGGCCCAATAAAATCCTGCAATTCTTCTGTGTCCCCATCCGCGCGACAATAAAAGATGATGGAGATGCTGTTTGTCATGCCAAAAAGGCGACCTGCCAGACGCAATTCTTCTTACAACTGTAAAAAGTGCATCAACTGTAGGGACTCCCATAACAAGTATTGCTGTTGCGAGCTTTACCCCGGATATAAGTGAAAGAATTCCGAGAAAAAAACCTAATATTGTTGCGCTATACCCTGGAAAAATTTTTGCTGGATAATAATTAAAAATTAAAAATCCCAATGAGGCGCCACCCACAATAAATGCAATTTGAGACACTTGAATATTTTCGCTCGTAAGAACCGGAAATCTGAGTGACGCGATCCCAATTATTACAGCAGAAATCGCTGCAATTCCAGGCATTTGTCCATCCACTCCTTTACTCCAATTCAGCATATTCATAACCCATACTATCCAAATAACAGCCAGCACTTGCGGCAACGCAATTGAAAAATTAAGCATTGGAATCAAATTCTCAACAGATAAAATTCCACCAAGTGGATTTGTTATAAATGGAAGACTTACACCTGTTAAGACAACTAAAATTGCACAAAAAATGTTTGATCCAAATCTTATATAAGGTGACAGGTCATATTTATCATCTAAAAGACCTGTTGCAACAACTAAAAATCCAGCAAAAAGTATTGTTATTATTTGAGTATCCAGAGGTACTATAAAAATAGTTGACAGAGCAATTCCTATAAAAATTGCGAGCCCACCTGCTCTTGGAATTGGTTTTTTGTGGAGGATCGCTGGATGCTTATGTTTTTTGGGGTCATCAAGAAGCTTAAACCGGCGTGCCAGTTTGATAACAAGAGGAGTTACCACAAATGAAATAGCAAGACTAACAAGCAGGGATTTCAAAAAAAGATCAGCAATCATTATTTTATTAGAAAACTAAAAATAAAACTTCACAGACAGCAAGAAATACTAGTAAAGAAATGAGAAATGAATTAAAAATTACTATTCTTCCAAGCAATGGATTTTTCTTATATAAAAATCCCCCTAATAAAAAGTTACTAGCTGTCACAGATAAAGTCAGGGGGATTAGGAATAAAAGAATTTTCGTTGGAACAATTCTGTCCTCCCCCCAACTAAGGCTGTTAAGTAACGGCGCGTAGGGCGGTAGGCTTTTATACAAAAACAACATCAGCAACCCCATTGTAAAAATAAACACTAACGAAAAAATAAGTGAGACTTTTACCACATTATCTTTTAGCAACAGTTTAAAATTGTCTTTCATAAACTCTTATACCTTCCATATGAAAACTTTCCTGATAGTCATCTAGCAAACCCATCTCTTTTGGAATTTCTGTGACTTCAACTATAACATCTGGTTTACTCTTTTCAAATAACGCTTTTGTTTCATCGTATGCACTTTTGTAAAAAAGCATATGATATGCAACAACATATTTCCCAAAAGGTGAACCTCCTAATAGAGCATATATTTCCCCTCCATCGCTCCAGACAAGTATATTTTTATCTTTCATAGTGCTCGAAATTATTCTCGCAATCTCATAATTCCTTGGAGTATCTTTATCAAAAAATCTTTGATAAGAATCTATATTTTTATTCATAAATACGAACTGAAAATAATTACCATAGTACTCAAAAGTTCTATGATAAAAAGTGAATGAAAGCCATATCAATATCGTACAAGTTACTGTAATTAAAGAAAGTATCAATCTTTTTTTACCTAAAGAATCAATGACACTTCCTACCAGCAAAGAAAATGGCGCAGCAAGTAAGAGTAGGTAGTGAAGAAAAAGACGCTGCGAGAAAAAAACATTAAAAAGGCTAAAACTTGCCCACAACAAAATGAACATCGTTTCCTTTGATAACTTTTTCCTGTATAAAAATATGGCCCAAGTTAGTGCAAAAAGTAGAATAATTTTAATAATGAGCAAACTATTACTAAGTCCAGCCGTATTCTTTTCACTAATATATGAGATTGTTCCAACAAATACAGCGTTATAGAAATCTCCAAGAATCCCGAAAAATAAAAGAACACCTGCTGTCACGACTCCTAAAAGGGTTAACACTCCCACCATATAAATCACACTCTTTTTGAATCTAAGAGAAGTGTGCACGCCTTTTCCCCATGCTTCATGAATACTTGCCCATATTACCCAAACAATAAGGTCGAAAACAGCAACGAACTTAAGAAGGAGTGCTATAAAGAAAAATATTCCCGCCCATATTCCATCATTAATTTGTAGAGAATTCTTTCGAAGTAAAATATAAAAACTTACAAGTATTGGCAGAATCATAAAATTTTCCGCATTTGCGATATTGCCCTCAATAAACGGGCTTCCCAAAAGGATTGTGAAAAGAATTGTTGAAATTAATATGCTTTTTTGCCTGTTAAATAAAACTTTTGCAATTTTGTAAAAGAAGTATACTTCACCAATTCCAAACATAATTGAAAGCAGTTTTATCCCGAAAAGATTTCCAGTCAAAAAATATAAAATGTATAAGAGTGGAGGCTTATTATCCCAAACCTGAGAGTAAAGCACCCTCCCATTGTGCATGGCATTGGCAATAACTTCATAGATTCCTTCATCCGCATACCAGACAGGTTCAATGAGTGAAGGAAGCCGTAAAATGACAAAAAACACAATAATATACCAAATGGAAAATGCAGAAAGTTCTTTAAGTGTTTTTTTTTGAAAAAGCTTTCTCATACTTTTTCAGTCACCTTATATTCTAGCCTTTTACCTAGAATGAGTTGAACATGAGTTATAAGTGCAGGAAGCGCTGAAAGGAAAAAACCCGCAATTGGCATAAGAACAAACTCCAGTGGAAAAAGAAATTGACGAATTTTCTTTGGCTTTTTATCTTTTTTACTTGGCTGAAGTGTGTAGTCAACATAGATCATTATCAGCAGTGAAATTAAACATAACGTTAAAATAAATGCAGAAAGTTTTGGAAGCATATACCCAAGAGACGTTTTTGTGAAATTTGGGTTAAGAAGAGCAACAAGATTAGCAGAAAGCGTAATAATAAGCCAGTTTACTGGCCATAAAATATGATCTACCAACACTCCCCCAAGAAGCCGGGTTTTTTTTATGAATGGTACTCCACGTTCAGTAAGATACCACCGCATATACACTGCATCGTCAGCTACCCCCCAGGACCAACGCCGTTCCTGATGATATTTATTCATAAGACTCCCCATATAAGTTGATGCCTGTGCCGAGTCAATTGATGTTTTTAAAAATATTGGCTCAACTCGTATGTCGCCTTTTTTCTTAAAAAATGTTTTGAAGAAAACCCGATAATCCTCTGGAATAACATCAGTGTCCCAGTATCCAACTTCTCGAAGCAATCTCAGAGATAACGTGTATGTTGAATTTGGAACAAGGCGGTGCTGCATAACAAGAAGGCCCGTTCTCCAAAGAGTTCCAAAAAAAGAAATCACTCGGATAAAAGATGGGACTTGCCAGAAATTATTGTGATAAACAGTTGCAGACTGCCAAAAAGTGAGATGAGGTTTTTCTGTAGTCAGAAAAGAGTGTGTAAGATTTGCAAAAAATTGCGGGTCATAGAGGCTATCAGCATCACAAGATGAAACTGTAAAGTAATTAATGTCATATTTTTCCTTATCAATAAGTGTCTTTACCATTTCCTTAACAGCAAATGCCTGGTTTGAGGATTTCCCTTTAACCTCTCCTGGCAGATCAGGATGCAGCGTGTAATAAAATCCGCCAAATGTGTCTTTGTTCATTCCTACCAATTTCTCCCCTTTTTGAACAATTCCTTCTTCTCTTTTCTCAAGAGCCAAACATATAAAAATTCTTTCTCTTGGGAATGTCTGATTTCCAATTGCATCAATAGTCATTTGAATTTTTTCTGCTGTCTCTTTATACGAAGGAATAATCACAAGATGTCTTACTTCTTTGTAATGCGGAAGACTAACTATCCTTTCTAGCCAATTCACTTTTTCTGCTTCACGAATGTTTTTCGAAGACTGATAGGAATTAATTGCAAGGGTAATTGACTTATAAAGCCAAATAACATCAAAAAAGATAATAAAGTAGGAAAGCTCTTGTGGAATAAGGTATGACCCCCAGAAAGGAAGACTTATTAAAAACATCGCTGCCAGCGGAGGCAACAACTCCAAAAGCCGAATCGATTTTCGGGGATATCGGGCAAAAAATGTATCAACTGCGTCTCTCATCGTTTTCTTTTAATTTCTTCCCAAATACTTCACTAAAGTTATCATGTATGATTTTATTGAAATTGGAAAGAGGTACTTTTTTTCTATTCGCTATGAATTCACTTACTATTATAACATTTTGAGGCTCATTCCTTGTACCTCGCTTTGGAACAGGACTCAAGAATGGACTATCAGTTTCAGTAAGTATTCTATCCATTGGTACATAATCAACCAGATCAACAAGTGATGTACTCTCTCTCGGAGGAATTCCTCCATATGTAATATTTCCATCAAACCCCACATAAAAACCCATATCAAGAACTTTCCGAGCAAATTCTATACTTCCAGAAAAACAATGAAACATACCAGGTGCCTCCTGAAGCTCTTTTTTGTAATCACCTAAAATAGATAAGGTATCATCCCAAGCAAGACGCGTGTGAATTTGAAGCGGTAATCCTATTCTAATTGACAATTCAATTTGTTTGCGAAAAGCATCTTCCTGGAGCGCATTATCAACAATCCCATTAGATCTGTAATTCCAGTAATCCATTCCTATTTCCCCAATTCCAATAACTTTAGGGTTTTGAGCAAGCTCTTTAAGTTTTTCCAGCCAATCACTTTGAATCTCACCCTCAAATTCACAATCTGCCTTGTCAGCATGATGAGGATGAATTCCAACAATTGCATAAAGCTGGCTATATTTTTGTGCCAATTCAACAGCCTGACGACTCGAGGGGATTGACGTTCCGGTATTTACGATAATCTCAACGCCAGCCTTAAGAGCACGACCAATCACCTCATCTATATCATTCTCAAATTTATGGAAATTTAAATGGCAATGTGTATCTATCATTTTTGTCTATCTTTATTATAAAATATGAAACATTGTGAATATCGCAGACATTTTCGGATACATAGCAGCTGGAATTGGAATTTTTATGTTTCTTCCTCAGGCAATTCAGGTCTATAAAACAAAAAATACCAAAAGCATTTCGTTGGCAACATTTCTTCTTGTCGGCACTTCAAGTCTTTTTTGGCTCATGTATGGATTTTTAAAACTTGCTTATCCTGTTCTGCTTGTAAATATTGTTCTTATTACACTTACGTCATACATTGTTGTGATGAAGAAAAAACACGGATAATCTTCAGCATACATACGCATCTTTCCGTCAATTTAGTCAAAATCAAACTTCTACGAGAAGTGCACACTAGATTGTCAAGTACATTGTGCCCTCTCAACTTTAAATAATCTTAAAAAGTGTAATATAAATACATCTATGGCTGACGCAATAATAGATAAAACCATCGACAAGAATACTGAAGCAAATATTAACCGCGAACTTACAAATGAGGAAAAGGATCAATTAGCAAATCAAGGTTCGCGTCTTTTTACTTTGTACCGCTGGCTCTGGGCAGTAATACCTTTTTTTATACTTGTCGATGCAATTTATTTGAAATTTCTACTTCCTATAAATCAAAACTTTGCACTTACGATATTTATCGTCATCATCTGCATTGAGATAGCATCGATCATAGAAATTCTGAATCATAATAGGGTGTATTTAGATACCCGCTCACCAGTTTTTAAAGGTATCGGTGTTGTTTCAGATATTAAAACTGGAACAGCAAAGTTTATTTTTTCTCAATTGCGTGATGTTAGCAAACCGAAAAGACTTTCATTTACTGTAAGTATTGACAAAAGACATATTGAAATCGATTTTGAAGATGCTATTGAGATAGTTAGGGGGGACAAAATAGAAGTAGAATTTAGCCCTCACACGAACCATGTATGGAGCTGGAAGAAAATAAATTAGAGTCCATACCACAACGCATCGTACTTATATCAACTGGTTCCCAGACTTAAACATGTTCGGAATCCACTGTATAGCAGATACTCTCGGGGGTTTGTTCTCCTAATTTAAAAAGCAGCGAATAACGCAAGTCCGGCAAAGTGAGTCTTGGACGATTCTTTACAAAAATACGGACAGAACTACTTTGCTCAAGACCCATCTCTCTTTTTATATAATCTTCCGAATACCCAAAACCTATACCATGGAAAAACCCCATTCCACCTTCTGACAATATGTTGTATGCCTGCTTAAAGGTGGCCAGCTCATCCGCGAAATACATCATTGAAAACACGCTTGTTACTACATCATATCCTTCTTGAGGCAACCCTGCCTTATCAAGTAAAGATATCAGTGCTTGCGCATCACCAATGGCTATCTTTATCCCTTTTCTTCAAGCGCACCATATTCGCCATATCGCGAAGCAGAAACACCATAAGCTTGCACGTCATCTCCAAACTTTTCCTTTAGGTCATTTAGAAATCTTCCCGCACCACATCCAATATCAAGAACTCTAACTTTTCCTCTTTTACCGATAAGTTCTTCTATCCATTCACTCATTCTTTTACCTTCGAATACACCAAATATAGAATCATACCCACTTTCTCTTCTCTGAGTAATACCTTCTGTTTTTATTTTTGTTACATTTGAATCCCATAATCCCCTTACTACTGTATAATCGGGTGGGGTTTCAATATGTACTGCTGCAGTTTTCTTGCGAAAATCAATAATTTCCCTCAATGAAGGTTCTCTCCGTTCCAACATAACTTGAAATTATATAACAAAATCAACTTAAAATCAATAATATAGGATACTTTTGAGGGTTGAAGACTAGTAGTCCATGCCACCCATGCCTGGCATTCCGCCTCCTGGCATCATAGGCTTGTCTTTTTCTGGAAGATCTGTAACAAGTGCCTCAGTAGTTAGGACCATCATTCCAACAGATGCTGCATTTATAACAGCACTTCTGGTTACTTTTGCAGGATCAATAACACCTGCTCCAAGCATTGATTCGAATCCTAGTGTATTTGCATTAAACCCAAAATCTGACTTTTTAGGATCTTTTGATCCTTCTTCAACAGTTCTTAATACCCAGCCATCATCAGCACCTGCATTTTTTGCAATTCTTCGAAGAGGCGCTTCAAGTGCCTGGAAAATAATATCAACTCCAAGTTTTTCATCTTCAATCTTGA
>CAZFJW010000042.1:0-11526 GCA_964519355.1 uncultured Gammaproteobacteria bacterium
AAATTGAAAGACAAACCCATGGGTATCGCATGGCCTAATTATAGTTTTTTGAATTTAGAATGTAAACTATTGAATGCGAGGGAAAAGCGGATCTTTTACTGCTGAGACTTTAGGTCCTTTAAAAATCTCAAGAATTTTTTCTGATGTTTCAGGTAAAAATGGCTTTAGATCAACAGCGATCGTAATAATACTTAAAACATATGCCAAGAGTTTTTTATTAAGAATTTTTTTGTCGGTAATCTTCCATGGTTCATCCTTACTTAAAATTCCGTCTGTAAATCTAATACCGTTCCAAATACCCGATATTTCATTTAGAAAGTTGTAATTAAATTCGAAAGACTCTTTTTTTTCATAATTTGCAGGGTTATTTGAAAATGTAAAATCAGCATTTTCACAAAGTTTTGCAACTCTTGAAACAAGATTTCCAAGCCCATTAACAAGATCAGAATTGTAAATATGTTTTAACTTCTCTTCAGAGAAATCACCGTCATCAGTAGAGGGGATTTGGCTTAATAAATAGTAGCGCAAGGCATCTGTGCCAAACCGTGCAATAAGATCATTTGGGTCAATGACATTGCCCAATGTTTTTGACATCTTCTGTCCATCAACTGTAAAGTATCCATGAACAAATAGTTTTTTAGGAAGTTCATATCCAGCAGAAAGTAAAAATGCGGGCCAATAAATTGCATGAAATTTAATAATTCCTTTACCAATGACGTGAATGTCTGCTGGCCATGCATTTATATTTTCAACGCCGCTTCTATAGATATTGAGAGCGTCAAACCATACATACATTCGTTGTGAATTATCACCTGGAACGGGCACTCCCCAATTTTTTGCTCGTTCGTTGGATCGGGAGATTGAAATATCTTTTAGACCTTGTCGTAAAAACCCTAGTACTTCATTTCTTCTAGATTCTGGAATAATTTCGATTTGGTTAGAATCGATAATATTTTCAATTTGGTTTTGGTATTTTGATAGTGCAAAAAAGTAATTTTCCTCAGAGACCTCATCAAGTTTTTTACCAGGGTGCTCAAAACATTCGCCATCTACATTTAATTCCTCTTTTTCATAAAATGCTTCGCATCCCACACAGTAAAGTCCTGAGTAGGTTTTTTTGTAAATATCTCCATTTTCTTGACATTTTTTCCAAAGTTCTTGTGAGGAGTCATGGTGTTTCGAGTTGCTCCCTTTTTGAAACACATCAAATTGTATATTAAGATTTTTTGCAAGTTCCTCAAATAACTTACTATTCTCATCTACGAATTCCTGAACATTTTTTCCAACTTTTTCTGCTGCCTGCACATTCTTCAGTGCATTCTCATCTCCACCTGAAAGTAGAACAACTTTTTTACCGAGAAGCTTATGGTATCGGGCTATTACATCAGCCTGGACAAATTCAAGTGCATGTCCGACATGAGGACGTGCGTTTACATAAGGTATCGCAGTTGTGATGTAAAAAGGTTTCATATGAGCCTGATTGTATCAAGTGTGGAGTCTGAACTCAAGGCTGGCCATTTTTCTTCATTCGAAAATAGAGTTCAGTTCCGATAAGTATTAAAAAAAGCATAAGAATGTATTGAATCCGTTCAAGATCGAGAAGTTTGAGTATTACAATCCCCGTCAGAAAACAGCTGACGAGTATCCCCCTCCTTACTTTTTTAAAAAGAAAAGTAAAAAATGAAGCAATGCAAAGAAAAAAAACAAGAATAAAAATGTGAAGAAATGTAATGTTGACTGGGGAGGAAACAATTACATCATTTGGATCTGCGAGGAGAATAAGTAATAGTATTGGAATGGTGAGAAGGGTGCTTAGGTATATATATTGGATGTATTTTTTTCGTATTCTCATAACTATAGCCTATCACAGCTGGCAATAAGAATCATCTCTTGACAAGTATTAGCACTCATGATATATTATTGCTAATCTGCTCAACCTGATATGTACGACCTGACACAGCGCCAAATCGAAATATTAAAATGCATCGTTAAAGAATATATTGATTCTGCAGAACCTGTTGGTTCTGAAACAATTGAGAAGAAATTCGATCTTGGTGTTAGTCCCGCAACAATCCGAAACGAAATGGCTGCAATGGTTAAGACTGGTTATCTTGGCAAAACACATTCCTCAAGCGGCAGAATTCCTACGAGTAAAGCTCTAAAGCTTTATGTGAATGAGCTCATGAAAGAGCGCCAAATGTCAGTAGCTGATGAAGTAGAAGCAAAAGAAAAAGTTTGGGACATTAGACAACACGAACCTCAATTTTTGCGCGAAATGGTGTGCAACTTGGCTCAAAAAACAGGAACTCTTTCACTGGCAGTTACCGATAGAGGTGAATTGTTCTACGCTGGATATGCTCACATTCTTGAAACTCCTGAATTCTATGACATAGATATCGCAAAGAATCTTCTTGCGATTCTTGATAATTACGCGTTTTTGTATCAAGTTATGCAAAGAATTGAAAGTCAATGTTCAATATTTTTAGGTGACGACTTTCCAGAAGAATCATTTCAGCCATATGGATTTGTTTTTTCCAGATTTCAGACGAAGCATAATAGATCAGGATCAATTGGAATTATTGGTCCCGCAAGACTTCGATATGACATGGTTATTCCTACAGTTCGATATTACGGATCTTTAGTTGGAGAGATAGCTGATTGGTAAAAATATGACAGTAAAAAGTAAAAATAAAAAAATTGATGAAAGTGATGTAAAAATCGCAGAACTTGAAGAATTAGTAAAAAGAACAGTTGCTGATTATCATAATTTAGAGAATAGAATGCAGGAAGAAAAAAAGTCCATGAGCTCATATTTTATTGCAGAGTTTCTAAAAAGACTTCTTCCAGCATTTGATACACTTTTTTTGGCAGCAAAATATACGAAGGATCAAGGAATAGAATTAACAGTAAAACAACTTCTTGATGCTCTTAAAAATGAGGGGGTTGTAAGAATCGAGACAGAAGGTTATGATTTTAATCCTGCTCTTATGGAGTGTGTTGAAGTAGTTGGTGGAGAGTCTGGGAAAGTAATAGAAGAAGTTTCTCCAGGATTTATATATGC
This sequence comes from uncultured Gammaproteobacteria bacterium, assembly GCA_964519355.1. Lineage (GTDB taxonomy): Bacteria > Patescibacteriota > Microgenomatia > Levybacterales > GWA1-39-11 > CAZBEA01. The sequence goes on from CAZFJW010000042.1 coordinate 3,062, forward strand.
AGATAAATTGTTACGGGTAGCAAAAGTAAAAGTTGGAGCAGAAGAGAACTTAACTGAAACAAAAAATTAATATATAATTATTCATATGGGAAAAATACTTGGAATTGATTTAGGAACAACAAATTCATGCATGGCAGTGATGGAAGGTGGAAGACCAAAGGTCATTCATTCATCTGAAGGAAGGAATGTGGTTCCATCTGTTGTAGATCCAGTTGAAAGGACTGTTGGAGATGTCGCAAAACGCCAAATGGTTTTGAAACCAAAAAAGATTATTTCATCAGTCAAGCGTCTTATTGGAAGAAGGCTTTCGGATGAGTCCGTTCAGAAAGATATAAAGCTTCTCCCCTACACAGTAAATTCAGGAAGAGACCAGATGGCAACAGTAGAAGTAGATGGGAAAACATATACTCCTCAAGAAATCTCTGCAATGATTTTGCAAAAACTCAAAGCAGATGCAGAAAGCTACTTGGGAGAAAAAATAACCCAAGCAGTTATTACAGTGCCTGCTTATTTTGATGATGCACAGCGGCAAGCAACTAAGCAATCTGGTGAAATTGCAGGTCTTGAAGTTCTTCGCGTAATCAATGAGCCAACAGCTGCAGCACTCGCATATGGACTTGATAAAAAAGGAGCCAAAACAATTGCTGTATATGATCTCGGGGGTGGAACTTTTGATATTTCAATTCTTGAACTCGGAGAAATTGACGGTCAGTCTGTGTATGAGGTAAAAGCGACAAATGGAGATACTCATCTTGGTGGAGACGATTTTGATCAGCGAATTATTGATTATCTTGCGGATGAGTTTCAAAAAGAAAACAATATAGATCTTCGAAAAGATCCTCAAGCACTTCAGCGCTTGAAAGAATCAGCAGAAAAAGCAAAGATTGAATTATCGTCTTCTCTTGAAGCAGAAATTAATCAGCCATTTATTACCCAGGGCCCAGCAGGACCATTACATCTGACAACCAAGCTTTCACGTTCCAAACTTGAAAGTCTTGTTGAAGATCTTATTCAAAAATCCCTTGCACCTGTGAAGGCATGTTTGAAAGATGCAAAAATAGAGACTTCAGGAATTGATGAGGTAGTGATGGTAGGAGGAATGACACGGATGCCAAAGGTTTATGATGAAGTATCAAAATTCTTTGGAAAAGAACCAAATAAAAGTGTAAATCCTGATGAGGTTGTTGCGGTCGGGGCAGCAATTCAGGCAGGAGTTTTGGCTGGAGATGTAAAAGATATTCTGCTTGTTGATGTAACACCTCTTACTTTAGGCTTAGAAACATTGGGCAGTGTGTCAACTCCTTTAATAGAAAAAAATACAGCCATTCCTACGAAGAAGTCGCAGGTTTTCTCAACTGCAGCTGACAACCAGACTCAAGTAGAAATCCATGTATTGCAGGGTGAGAGACCAATGGCACAAGATAATAAGTCACTTGGACGTTTTATTCTCGATGGTATCCCACCAGCTCCTCGTGGAGTGCCACAAGTAGAGGTTACTTTTGATCTTGATTCGAGTGGTATACTTTCGGTTTCTGCAAAAGACAGGGCTTCAGGAAAAGAGCAAAGTATTAAAATAACTGGTTCGACAGGACTCACCAAAGAAGAGGTAGAAAAAATGACTCAAGAAGCAGAAGCTCATGCTGATGAAGATGCAAAGAAAAAAGAATTTGTCGAAATAAAAAATCAGGCAGATGCATTAATATTTACGACAGAAAAAACAATTAAAGATTTGGGGGACAAAATTCAAGAGGTTGATAAAAAGGAGCTCGAAGACAAAGTCTCTGAGTTAAAAAAGACTCTCGAGGGTGATGATAAAGACGAAATAAAGAAAAAGACGGAAGAGTTATCTGATAAATTACAAAAAGTTGGAGCAGCGGCATATGAAAAAACCGAGCCTCAGCCTGAAGAAAATTCACAGTCCCAGACTGAAGATGGGGAGTCTAAGAAAGATTCAGAAGAACCCGTGGAAGGTGAAGTCGTAAACGACTAATTCTTGACATCCTAGTTTGTTTTTCATACGCTTAATAAGCGCATGAAAAAAAATACCCTATTCCCAATAATTCTTGTTTTGCTTGTTCTTGGAGGATTAGGATTATCACAACTCAATAAAACAAACAATCCCTCGACTCCACCGCGTCCTGAAATTCCAAAAGAAAACCAAAAAGATTTACAGGATGATTTTGCATCTATTAGCACTCTTGTATACGGAGTCCGCGGAAGCAAGGAGTCTGTGGTTGCTGCAGTTAACGATTCAGGCAAAAATAATAGTCCTGTCTCGCTTCTTCCATCTGATACAAAATTCGCTTATCCACTTTCTAACAGTAAACAAATTTTGTACATTGCCGAGACAAATGATTATGATATGGGGAAAAAACTTGTGGTAAAAAACATAGTTCCCGATGGCGCTCTTCCCGATGGCGCTGAAATCGTGATATATGAGGCAGAAGGTGATTATAGAATAGACCGATATGTGATTTCAGAAAATAATGAGTGGATATCCTGGTATGAAGATCGTCCAGCATTTGGTGTAATTCCAACTCATACGACTGATTATTACAAAAGTTTTAAAGCAAATATTAAAGACATCGTAGAGAATGGAAGTAGAGCAAAGGTAAGCGCAATACAACTTACGGATGAAAAGGCAGAGGGTGGTAAGTCAATAAATCTCCCAATACTTATTACGAACGCTGGAAAGGTATATTTTGACGCAGTAATCCCGGGAACATATGCGTTAAGTTCTGGATTTAGGGATGAGTCATTAAACACGGTTCTTTCTGCCGACACATATAATAGTACTCCATACTTCTTTAACCAAAGATATATTTTATACTCCGCCTTTGATCCTAATAATTCAAAGTTTCCTGATGACGGTGATAAAGATAGCACACGACCATCCTTGATCAATACAAATATTGTTAAAGTGTATGATTTTGATAAAAAAACAGAGTCAATTGCAGCTCCTGGAGATGAGGGTGAACAGTATAAACACCCAATTTATATAGAAGGTGATCCTGAATCGAGCCTTACTATTGCAGCAGAAATCTATAAAATTGAGGATGTAGCAGGAGTCAAGAAATTTGTTGCCAAAGAGTTACAATTGATCACTTCTTCAAATGGGAACTTTGAGAAAAAAACAATTGCATCATTTTCTGACAGCGCAAGGCAGGTTATTGTAGGTGTTGGTGCTCTTCCAAATGGCAACAAAACCTTAATCGTAGGCTCAGAGGGAGAAACTTTGGGCAACTTTGGTACAGGCAATGGAATTTCTGCATCAGGATATAGAAAAATGCTAAATGAGATAAGCGTATATGATTTAGAAGAACTGAAAAAAATTACAACAATTACTTCGTTTACTTCATCACAGTTTGAATATTTAGGAACTCTGCCTAAAACTCCGGATGAAAAAATCGGAATTGAGCGAAATACAAAAATAGATAAAGAAGCACTTGAGAGAACAAAGAAACAACTTCAACTAGGAACTTTTGTGCCGGTACAGCCAAAAAGAGCAAGACAAAACCCAAGAAGTGAATGTGAAACTGAATGGGAGAAGAAAGGATACCCAAATTACGAAGCATGTGAAGCGTGTCCAATATATGTTTATAGTGGGGGAGGAGTGAAAGATGTATCTATAAAACCGCTTACTCCAATTAGTGAGGCATCAAGTAATATGCCTCTTAGCAACGGATCTTGGAATTTTCAAGCTGATGAATCGGGGAAGTTATTTTCAGGTGGAAATACATATGAAAATATAGATTTTTATTTTCCAAGATCAGAATTCAAAGCTCCAAAAAATGGCTGGATAATTACAAGAAAAAATATGAGTGAAAGATTGAAAACCATATCTCATGCTGTTGGATTCACAGAAAGAGAGGCAGATGATATTGTGAAACATTTTAGGGCAAATGTTGACATGGATACGTTTTTCTTAGGCATCCTGGATCAGAAAGAAGCAAAAAAACTACTCGATTTTGAAGTAATGCCGCATCCTGATTCTGCTGCGTCAATTTTATTCTATGTGAAAGATATCACAGGGCAAACAGCCATAGCACCAATTCCAGAAATAACCCATTTTAATAGAAAAGACTACTCAGTAATTACCTGGGGTGTGGTTTCGGAGTAGGCTCTTTCAATTGTATTCATTTCCTCTGCATGATACTATTGTAGTATCGAGTATTATGGCTGTCCCGTGCCCACCAGATAACATACGAACAGATTTAGGTTGTATTCCTACAGACCCAATTCCTTTTGTTGGAAAAGTATATGGAATTGGACTTTCATTCATTGGTCTTATTGCTTTTGTCTTCATGATTATTGGAGGATATTATCTCTTGAGCAGTCAGGGAAATCCAGAGCGGGTTGCCAAAGGAAAATCATTTATTTACTATGCAATAGCAGGCGTACTACTGGCAGTCTTTGGATTTGTTATCGTTGAAGTTGTGGGAGGGGATGTTCTTCGAATCCCCGGAATTGGTTCCTAACATATGAAAAAAATTCTGCCCATTCTGTTGACCAGTTTTGTCATCTTGTTGTTTATATCACCTTTAAATGTGTCTGCTCAGATACCAACATCTACACCAACTCCTACACCAACACCCGAGCCTGCAGCGCCAGAAGGTTCTTGGTTTCCAGACTCTGAAGTAACATTTGTAGGAAAAGCCGCAAGCAGATCTGATTCATTTTTAAATTGGACAATTCAAAATTATGATTGGCTGTGTGTTACCAAAGATGCCAATAAAAATTGTGATAATTCGAGTAATCCAGTGATCGACTTCTGGAAGTTAATTCGCAACATCATGTATGCATTTTTGGCACTTTTTGTTCTCGCTACAGCATTTATTATGATTGTGACCCGTGGGAAAAACATTACAATTCTAAAGTTTCTACCCAGGTTTGCGATGATATTTCTCTTGATAACCCTCTCATACGCTTTTATTGTATTTTTCTATCAGATTGTTGATGCAATAACAGGATTTTTCTTCCGAGTCAGTGACCAGGCGACTAATGTTAGAAGGCTGATTAATTCTTCTGATCTTCTTTTTGTAGGGTTCGACTACTCATCATTTATAGGGTTTAGGAAAGCGGGTGTAGAAAATGATGAATCGGCTTTCATATCACTGCTCTTAGTCAGATTAACGGCTGTTACTTATTATGTCATGACAGGATTACTGCTTATTCGAAAGATAATCTTGTGGTTTTTTGTTGTCGTGTCCCCAATTTTTCCAATACTTCTTTTTTACAGTCCGCTTCGCAACACGGCAAAGATTTGGATCGGTGAATTTTTTAGGTGGTTATTGTATGCTCCGCTTTTTGCTGTATTTTTGCATGGTGTTGTTGAAATGTGGCGTTCTCCAGCTGCAATTCCCTTGCAATTCCCAGAACTCATAGTTAACCCTGACCCAAGGACAATAGACCCAGCATCAACTACTCAGTACTATCCTACCGCAATTAACATCCTTCTAGGTGGTCCAGGACAGACAATCGATATTACAAATTCAGTAAATATCAATGATACCTTTGCTTTATATGTTGTAGCTCTTCTAATGTTGTGGGTTGTTATACTTTTGCCATTTCTTCTTCTTAAAATATTTCTTGATTACATAAATTCTGTTTCGCTTGGCAATAATCTCATGGTACAAAAAATTAAGAATACAAATCTGCCATTTATTGGAAAAGGGTTCCCACCGGGTCCTACTCCGCCGGGAAGTCAGCCTCCGGGCCTTACGCAGCCAACAGGAATGGCTATGGCACTGCCGTTCTTAAACAAGAAAAGCGTTGTTTCAACAAAAATAGGTTCTGAGAAGTCAGTATCAGTTCAAAAGCAGAAAGAAGAGGTAAATCAGGTTCTAAAAATAACCAATCTCTCTATTCCAAAAATGCGTGATATTGCACGATATGAAACTTCAATGATCTCCAAAAATCAAGAGAGTAGAACTGAAATTAATAAAGTAAGTGAAACGCTGGAAAAGATTGCCAATCCGACAACTGTTTCTACCCCTCTTGAGCGTGAGAGGGTTAGTGTGATGAGAGAAAAACTGATCGAAGAAAGACAGAAAGGCAACCCAATTGCAACTCAGATATTATCTGCATCAAGCCTCACATCTCAAATGGGTAATTCACGACATCAAACAGTTGTTCAGCCACATATTGAAGTTACAGTACAACTTAGTCAGCTCTTAAAGAACATTGCAAATCCTTCGACAGTTATTTTGCCAAAAGATCATGAAAGGGTTCAGGAAGTTCGATCCTATCTCACACAAGAAAAGCAAAAAGGCAACACACTTGCGACAGAAGTATTGCATGCATCAGAACAAATTAATCGTAAAGTAGAACAGCGGCAGGTAACAAATGAGCTTTCTGAAGAATTAGTTCGAGAAAAGTCTACAACGAACAATAAAGTGGCTGTGGCAATTTTGGATTCGGGCATTCCATTGGACTCAGTCCTAAGGACTCTTGCAAATCCAGATACAGCTCAAGATATAGACCGACAGAAAATTACAGAAATTCAGAATGTCATAAATGAAGAGGCGCAGCATGGAAATCCACTTTCTGAAAAAGTCATACAGACTAGTAAAATTGTTGCTCAAAAAGCATTGACCCCTGAAGAGGAAAAGAAAACCATAGAAAATCTTGAGACCAAACTTGTAGAAGAGAATAAAAGAGGAAATGAAGTTGCACAAAAAGTTCTTCCACAGCAGGCACCAGCAACAGTTGTATCTATTCAAGCTAAATTGCCAAATGAGAATACAGTTCAGCAGGTTAGTATTGAGGAGTATGAAGAGGTAAGAAAGATGTGGGAGGAGAATTATCAAAATCTAGAAATTCCTGTAGGTTTGGATGGTCAGCAAGCGGAGAGAACAGAATGGCTTGCTTCTGATATAGAAAAAATGAATAACACAATAAATCTTCTAAATTCTCAAGATGAAAAACAAGTCAAACAAGGAATGGAAGCTGTTGCAAATATCTTACCTTTCCTTTTGATTGGAGGATTTTCAAAGAGCGAGGTTATTACATATCTTAAAGCCAAACTTGAAGCTGCGAAGGCTGTTACATTAATACTTAAGAAAAAAGAAGACGAAGAAGATACGCTTCTTGGAACAAAAGAAAAAGAAGAACACGCGACGATGGTAAAACACGAGATGCGTGAATTACCTGAAGATGAACCTAAAGATGAATTGCAAAAGAGTGAGTAATTCTTGTGGGAAGGATAGTGCTCGTGTTATAACTAAATAGCGCAACTATGTTTGGAAATTTATTAGGAAATAATGGAAAAAATGATTCACCTATCCAGGGTGGGTCTGATCAGTCTCAAAATTTTTCACAACAAGCACCACAAGTGACATATCAGGTTCAACAGGGCCCATCTGGGTATCCTCAGCAAAATATTCCAATGCAAGTTCAAGATCCAAATTCACTGATAGCCCCTCAGCAAAGTGTCCAGCAATTTCAACAAGCACCTGTTCAACAATTGCCTCAAGACCAATTTGGTATTCAAGCACCAAATAATGTTTCAATGAATCCAGCAAATCCTGTTTTTCCACAGCAAAATATCCAAGACCCAAGTCAAATGACAGATGGTCAAACTCAGAACCCACCTCAGACTGGACAGTCATTTCAGCAAAATGATTCAACTCAGGCTCAGGAAGGAATTGATCCAGAAAAAAGACAAGATCTGACCGCGCTTTCAAGGCTTGATCCAAGATCAACTCAAGTCGTTTATCAAGCAACAGAAGAAGCAAAGCGCATTAAACAAACATTTATTGAGCCTGAACAGCTTTTGTATGGTCTTTTATATGATAGGGATGTTTTTCAGCTTCTTGAACAATTCTCAGTGGATGTGGCAACAATTTCGAAAGAAGTACAACAGGGAGAAAAAATGGGAAACTTTAGTGGTCAGCCGACTTTATCTGAGGTTACCAAACAAATTATCGAACAGGCATTTGAAATTACAAAAGGAAGAGGAGCAAGTTTTATCAGTCCAGAAGATATTCTTTTAGCCCTGTTTAATGCAGCAGGCACAACAAGTACGTTTCTGAATACAAAGGGCATCCAGAAAGAAAAAGTTGAAGAAAAACTTTCAAAGAGTGCAAATTACTCTGTAGCGAAGAAAACAATGCTTGATAAGTTTGGAATTGATTTGACTGAACAAGCACGACAAGGATTGCTGGACCCAGTTACTGGAAGAGATAAGGAAGTAGAACGGGTCATTCATATAATTTTAAGGCGCACAAAAAACAACCCACTGCTAATTGGTGAAGCTGGTGTTGGTAAGACGGCAATAGTTGAAGCTCTTGCGCAAAAGATCATCGATGGAAGTGTTCCGCAGGAATTAAAAGACAAAAAAATTATCCAATTAGAATTGGCCTCGTTAGTAGCTGGGGCATCACACCGTGGGGAGTTTGAAGAGAGACTTAGAAATATCATTCGAGAGGTTCAGGCAGCAAATGATAAAGTTCTTTTTATTGATG
>CAZFJW010000043.1:0-11439 GCA_964519355.1 uncultured Gammaproteobacteria bacterium
GAAATGATACGATGCAAGCCAAAATTCGCGAGGCTACTTTACAAAAAGTACCTTACATGTGTATAATAGGCAAGAAAGAACAAGAAGCATCAAGCGATGCTGAGATTTTTGTTGCCGTAAGATCAAGATCAGGTGAAAACCTAGGCGTACAGGATTTAAGTTCTTTCACGGCTCGCATTTTAGACGAAATTGAGAGGAAATTATAGAAGACCATTTGTCAAAAGAGATACTACTCGTATCAACGATAGGATTACAGCTCCCACTGTAAGACTGCTTGACGAAGAAAGTAAACAAATTGGCGTAGTCAAAATAGAAGAGGCAAGAATTAAAGCACAGGAATTGGGACTTGATCTCGTAGAGATCGCAGGACAGGCTCAACCGCCCGTCGTAAAAGTCATTGACTACAAAAAATATCTATACCAGCTCAAGAAAAAAAAGCAGGAGGAAAAGAGAAATACTCGTACTTCTGAAACCAAGCAAATCCAGCTTGGACCTTTTATCGGTGAGCATGATCTTGAGATTAAGACCAAACACGGACGGGAATTTTTGGAAGAGGGCGATAAAGTAAAATTTATCGTAAAGTTCAGAGGAAGACAAATCTCCAGAACTGAACTCGGTGCAGTAGTCTTAAGAAAAGTAATTGAATATCTTGCTGATATTTCAAAAGTGGAAAGAGAAATTAAAATGGAAGGCAGACAAATGAGCCTTGTATTAGTAAGAGAAAAAGGAGCAAAGAAAAATGTCGAACAAACTGAGAGTTAAAAAATCAATATCGAAAAGATTTCGGGTTACCAAAACCGGCAAGGTAATGCGTGGCAAACAAAATACCAGCCATTTAAAGAAAAATAAATCTCAGAATCAAATAAGAAGAGGAAAGGAACCGGCACAGTTAGAAGGGCTTTTTGCCAAAAAGATTAAAAAACTTTTAGCACAATAAAATTATGACAAGAATAAAAAGGGGCGTTGCCTCCCATCAAAAACATAAAAAACTTTTATCTCTTACAAAGGGATACCGAGGTACAAAGAGAAAACTCGTAAAAGTTGCAAAGGAAGCATCTCTGCATGCAGGCGAATATGCATTCCATGGCAGAAAAAGGAAAAAGATTGACTTTCGAAGACTTTGGATCACAAGAATTTCAGAAGCATCAAAATTAAATGGAATTTCATACTCAGTTTTTATGAACAAACTTTCAAAGAAAAATATTGAACTTGACCGAAAAATTTTGGCAGATCTTGTCAGAAATGACAACGATACATTTAAAAAAATTGTTGAAAGCGTAAAATAACCCCCTGACGTGCTTCTTTATTCGTAACCCTTCCTGTTATATAATTTCCCTATGCAATCGGGACAAGAATTTACAGCGGAATTACAATCACTCAGCGGAGAAGCTAGCTCTCTTATTCTTCAAGCAGAATCACTTGAAGAACTAAATTCAATAAAACTTTCTTTTTTTGGGCGCAGCGGTAAAATCACAGAAGCCTTAAAAAAACTTTCCAAACTCCCCGAAGACGAAAAACCGGCAATTGGAAGAATGGCAAATGATATTAAGAACACGATTGAAGAACTAACTCGCGACAAAGAAAAAGCTCTTCACTCCCAAAAGACGGAAAAACGTAAGAAAATATCACTCGACGTTACACTTCCTGGTTCCGAAGACCCAGCAGGCCATCTTCACCTAATTACACAAGCAATTGAGGAAATCTCAGCCATTTTTGCACGTCTTGGTTTTACAAGAGTTCGATACCCAGAAGTAGAATGGGACTATTATGCTTTTGAGGCTCTTAATTTTCCGGACAATCATCCTGCTCGTGATGATTGGGAAACATTTTTTATCAAGCGTCCAAAAGATTCAAAAATGGGTCAAATGATTTTAACTCCGCATACTTCATCTGGCCAAGTGAGAGAAATGGAAAGAGGCGAACTCCCTATCAGAATGCTTAATATTGCCAAATGTTATAGAAGACAAAGTGACGTTTCACATACTGAAATGTTCCATCAATTTGAAGGACTTGTCGCAGACAAAAATATTTCCATAACCCACCTCAAAGGAACTCTCGACTATTTTGTAAAGTCGTATTTTGGCAAAAATAGAAAAGCCAGAATCAGACCTTATCAGTTCCAGTTCACAGAACCTTCTTTTGAAGTAGATGTTTCGTGCGGGGTATGCAACGCGCGAGGATGCAAATTATGCAAAGAAGGGTGGCTTGAAATGGGAGGCGCAGGAATGGTGCACCCGAATGTTCTCACGTATGGAAAAATTGATCCTAAAAAATACACAGGATTTGCATTTGGATGGGGGGTAGAGCGGGTTCTTATGATGAGGGAAGGTATCTCCATAGCAGATCTCAGACTTTTGTATTCAAACAATTTGGATTTTCTTGAACAATTTTAAATTATGAACATTAAACTCTCAGAAAACTGGATTCGCGATTTTGTCAAAACCGATGCTTCTACCAAGGACATAACAGAAGCGCTGTCGCTAACAAGCGTATCTGTTGAAAGAATAGAAAAAATTGAAAACGATTCTATCTATGACATAGAAGTGACTCAAAATAGACCAGATCTGATGAGCGCTATTGGAATCGCACGGGAAGTTGCGACTGTTCTCCCAAGATTTGGAAAAGAAGGAGATTTTAAGGAACAAGTTATTAAGAAAATCGCTCAGCCAACAAAAAATCTGGAAATTAAAATCATAAATAATCCTGAACTTGTAGGCCGCATTTGTGCCGTTGAGCTAGAAGTTACAGTTGGCGCTTCGCCATCAAAAATCACCCACAGGCTCGAAACGTCGGGCATTCGAAGTCTCAATAATGTAATTGATGTAACCAATTATGTCATGCGAGAGACTGGCCACCCCACGCATGTATTTGATTTGGATCGTCTTGCAACCAAAACTATGACTATACGAGAATCAAAAAAAGGAGAAACAGTTAAAACTCTTGATGGAAAAGTTCACACTCTGCAAGGATCGGATATTGTAGCGGAAAATGACAAGGGAGAAATAATTGACCTTCTTGGAGTGATGGGGACAGCAAATAGTGTTGTACAAAATACAACAAAACGAATTCTTTTTTTCATCGATAATAACGATCCGCATAGAATACGCAAAACATCAATGAATCTTGGCATTCGATCGGAAGCCGCGGTTATGAATGAAAAAGGTGTAGACCCAGAACTTGCAATGACAGCACTCTTGCGTGGAATAGCACTTTTTGAAGAAATAGCAAATGGACGTCAGATTTCAAAAATATTTGATGAGTATCCAAAAAGGGTAAAATCCACAACAATTACTATCTCAAAGGGAAAAATTGATTCAGTAATAGGAGTAGTTGTTCCTGAAGAAATTGTCACAAAGTCACTTCCTAAATTAGGCTTTGATGTCAAAAAAACTAAAAATGAATATTTGATAACAGTCCCAACAAACAGAATAAATGATGTATCGATCCCAGAAGACATAGTAGAGGAGGTTGCAAGAATTTATGGATATCATAATATCCCAAATGAATTTGCCACGATGACAAATCTTGCTCCATATTCGTTCACAAACGACAGGTTTTACTGGGAACAATCGGGAAAGAATTACCTTAAAAATACCGGATTCACTGAATGCTATACATATTCAATGGTCTCCGAAGATCAATATGAAGGACCACTTGAGCAGGCATATCAGCTCGATAATGCACTCAATTCAGAGCACGTTATTATGCGAAAAAGTATTATTCCAAGCCTTTTAGAAGTTATAAAGGAGAATCCAACACGAGATGAAGCCAAAATTTTCGAACTGGCAAACACATATCAAACATGTGGAGGAAACTCCTTGCCGCGAGAAGAACTCCATCTTGCAGGAATAATAAAATCTAAAAAACCAAATTTTCTCAAAACAAAAGGTGTTATTGAAAACCTTTTCTCAACACTTGGAATTACCCACTATGGTTTCAAACGTATCTCTTCAGGAGGAGAAGGCGCAGATATACTTCTTAATAAAAAAAGGATTGGAAGCATTGAGATTTATGATGACTCGATACATATTTTTGAGCTTGAGTTTGACTCCGTTGTCGATGCGGCAAATAACAAGAAAAATTATGATCCAATTCCTTTGTATCCCCCAATCATTGAAGACATCAGACTTACACTCGATGATAAAACAACATATGAAGAGCTTTCAACTTTTATGCAAGACCAGTCCAGCCTTATTCAAAAAATTGCACTTCTGGATGTTTATGAAGATAAAAAAACATTCAGAATTTACTATCAGGATAAAACCCGCAATCTTACAAATGAAGATATTGCTCCAATTCGGGAAAAACTGATAAAATCTCTTGAGAAAAAATTCAACGCACAACTTTCTTAAATTAGGGAGTAGGGGTTGGTGTCAGTGTAGGCGTGGGAGTATCTTCTTTTTTCTCTTCCTCACTATATGCATATCCTGATTTTTCTGTAGGTGGATGGTACTTTGGCTGATCTCTATACTGGTCCTTAAGCCATTCATTAATGCCTTTTTGCCATCTATTTTCGCCATCTTTTGATACTGGATCTTCTTCTTCAAATACCACATAATCGCCAAGATCATAATCATTTCTGCTTACTTCCTGATCTGACGCGAGTTTTCCCTGATCATGTTTGGACATTTTAAGAGTTTTGTATATAGAAGCAATTGTTGTAGGCTCTGTGCCTTTTGCAAAATACTCAGAACGTTTTGGCTGCCCATCGACAACAAGTCCGCCGCCAAGTGCATCAATCTCCATGGCCTGTACACTGTCGGGCTCATGGAACTGTTCATCTTTTTTATCTTTTAGTATATATTTCATCATTTTATTCCAAATTGGTGATGCACCAGTTGCACCTGATGAGATATTAGGATTCATTGGCTTGTTGTCATTATTTCCAATCCAAACCCCAACAACAAAAGATGGCGTGTACCCAATAATCCAGTTGTCCCTTTTTTGATCCGTAGTTCCTGTTTTTGCTGCAACTGTTTTTCCAGGAACTTTCAAAAATGAATTGAGCCCAAAAACCATCTCTCGGGCGTTATTATCCAGTAGTATATGAGAAATAATAAATGCCACTTCGGGCGACAACACTTGTTTTGGATCTTCCTCTTTATGCTTATACAGAGTCTTGCCCTTGGGATCTTTTACTTCAACAATTGAAAATGGTTCATTTTTCTTACCTTCATTTGCAAATACAGAATATGCTGTTGCAATATCCAAAAGTGTCGTTTCTCTTCCTCCAAGAACAAGAGAATATCCAACACTGTCAAGGTTTTTACTCGTTGGCTCCCAATCCTGAATTCCCATGTCATACGCCTTTTGCATAACCGGTTTTATCCCAATTTTGGCAAGCATCTTAACGGCTGGAATATTGAGGGAATTTGCGAGTGCAAATCTCATTTGCACTGGACCTCTATATTTTCCATCGTAATTTACGGGTTTATAAATAGAATCATCTTCATCATACGTTGGAAATTCTGTCTGAATGTCCATAAAAAGAGTCGATGCAGTATAGCCCTTCTCAAGTCCTGTAGCATATACGATTGGCTTGAGAGAGGAACCTGGCTGACGTTTTGCAAGAACAGCATTAAAGTTTCCAGAGTTATCAACATCAAAATAATCTTTACTTCCAACCATGGAAAGAATTGCTCCTGTTTTGGCATCAAGAACTACCATTGAACCATTGCCGACTCGATAATCCTTTATGCGCTCAAGCTCATCGTGAAGGATCTTCTCTGCTTCTTTCTGCATATCGTAGTCAAGCGTTGTCTTTACGGTCAAATTCCCATTTTCAACTCTGTCTTCGCCAAAAAGGTCAACTAATTTTTGACGTACATACATAACAAAATGCGGGGCTTTGATTGTTCCTTCTTTTTTTGAAAACGTGAATGCATTGATTTCTGAAAGCGCCTTGTCTCTTTGTTTTTTGGAAATATAGCCATCCTGAACCATTCGCTTCAATACTGCCTCAGCCCTGTCTACATATGCTTTGCCGTTCCCGGCGTAAGGGGAATAGTACGAAGGCGCCTGAGGTAGTCCAGCAAGAAATGCGGCCTCAGAAAACGTTAAATCCTTTGCGTGTTTGGCAAAATACAAATTACTTGCAGCCTCAACCCCAACAGCTGATCCACCATATGGAACATTATTAAGGTACATTTCCAATATTTCGTCTTTTGTAAATCTCTTCTCGACTTGAACCGCCAGAATTAATTCCTTTGCCTTTCTTGTAACGCTCCGTTCAGAACTCAGTAGTACATTTTTTACTAATTGCTGAGTAATCGTGGATCCTCCTGTGAGTCTTTGATGAATAATAACGTCTTTTATTACACGAAGATACCCGTTCACAGAATATCCCCTATTAGAGTAAAAATCTTTCTCCTCAATCGCAATTGTCGCCTTTTCCAGTGAGTCTGGAATCTGATCAATCGGAACGTAAATTCTATTGTAATCTTCATACACAGAGAAGAGAAGATTGTCATTTTTGTCCAAAATTCGCGTTGAATCTTTCAAATCAGGACTTGCAATCTCACCTGGAGATGGGAGATCACGACTTACCCAAAGGAAGAAAAGAATTCCTAAAATCGTAAGTCCTATGAATCCAAGGACTGCATACTTTATTGCAGCTGCAGAAGTTAGAAATTCAAGACTGGGCATGCGTCCTGTCAGTTTTTGCGCTCGAATACGCCTCATTCTTCTGGATGAGACTGGGTTCTTGTATGAGAGCATAGATATATCATTATAACAAAACATCACCTATTGATTGAAACCCAGCATTTTTCCACTGTATAATAGGGGCATGAGCCAAATTCAAGAAATAATAACCCGAGGCGTCGTAACAATTTTGCCAAACAAGGAAAGTCTTGAAAAAAAACTTACAGATGGAAAAATAACTATCTATTTAGGCATTGATCCGACAGCAACTCAAATCCACTTGGGCCATGCTGTGCTTTTACGAAAACTTAGGAAATTTTCTGAGATGGGACACAGAGTTATTTTTCTCATTGGAGATTTCACAGCTCTTATTGGAGATACTTCTGATAAAGACACTGAACGCCCAGTTCTTACAAAGGAAGAAATTCAAAATAATTTTCAAACCTACAAATCACAGGCTGAAAAAATTTTGGATTTTGAAAAAATCGAGATCAGAAATAATAGTGAATGGCTTGGGACTCTAACATTTGAAGATATTATAAAGCTTACTCAGCATTTCTCTGTCGGAGATTTTGTATCACGTGAACTTATTAAAAAACGAATGGAGCAGGGAAAAAGAGTAGGGCTTCACGAAATTTTATATCCAGTAATGCAAGGGTACGACAGCATGATTCTTGAAGCTGATCTTCAAATTGGCGGCAGTGATCAAATTTTCAATATGCAGGCAGGACGAACACTGCAAAAAGATATAAAAGGAAGAGAGTCCTTTGTCCTTACGACTGAATTTTTAGAAGGAACTGACGGACGGAAAATGAGCAAATCATGGGGCAATGCTATATGGCTTAATGACTCCCCAAATGACATTTTTGGGAAAGTAATGTCATTAAAAGACGAACTTATCATTCGATATTTTCTCCTTGCAACAGATGTGGAAATGACTGAAATAGAGATGATGCAGAAAAGACTTGAAGAGGGTGAGAATCCGATGAATCTTAAAAAAGAACTGGCTCGAAGAATTGTACAGGAGCTCCATTCTGAGGAAGAGGCCATAAAAGCTGCAGATTTTTTTGAGACTGCATTCCAGAAAAATGAGATTCCTGAGAATATCCCTTCCATTTCAGGAACTTTTACTGGGGAACTTCTAGCTTCCAAATTGATTGAGCATGGAATTATTCAAAGCAAAAGTGAATTTACAAGGCTTATCGAACAAGGAGGAGTGTCAATAAACGGCGAAAAAGTTTCTGATAATTTTGCTACAATAAATTCCGGGAAATCTCTGATACGAATAGGCAAACATAGATTTTTTGAAATTCAGTCAGATTAAAATATGGATAAATTAAGAAAGAAGGAAAAATTACTTAAAATTTTGACAGCTGTGATACTTATTGTCATGATTCTTTCATCATTTCTGCCTTTCATTTCACTGTGATCGATTTTTTTACACCCCTAACAAGTGCAGGGTTTTCTTATAAGAGATACGCAAAACGCCTGGAAAAGCTCGGTATTTTTACTCTCGCTGATCTTCTCTATCACATTCCCAGAAGATATGAAGACCTATCTCATGTGGTATCAATTTCTGCAATAAAACCCGGGGAAATTGTCACTATTCAAGGAACAGTAGAGGAAGCAGTTATCATCCGCACACAAAAAAGACTTACAATTCAAAAAATAAAACTAACTGATAATACGGGATCAATTGACCTGACATTTTTCAACCAGCCGTATATCATGAATGTTTTTAAAAAATCAAAAAACTTCAGCGTTTCTGGAAAAATAAGTTTTTTTAACAGAAAAATTGTACTTCAGCCAAAATCATACGAGGAAATTTTAGATGTAAATCAAACTCTTCGACACACCGGCAAACTTATTCCCGTATATCCAGAAACAGCAGGAATAAGTTCCAAATGGTTTAGAAATCGTATTTCAGAATTAATTTCTGAAATTGACAGTTTTCCCGATATTGTGCCGCAAACAATTACAAAAACAGAAAATCTTCTCAAAATTACTGATGCGTTTTGCTCAGTTCATCTGCCAAAAGACCCTGAAGACGCAGAAAATGGCAGAAGAAGACTTGCCTTTGATGAACTTTTTTTTACTCACCTTCAAGTGCTGCGCCGCAAAAAAGAGTGGGCAAGCAAAAAAAATGCTATAAAAATTGACAGTGAGAAATATAAACAGGATGTTGTAGAACTCATACATTCCCTCCCGTTTGAGCTAACACCTTCGCAAAACACTGCGTTGAAAGATATTTATGAAGATCTGGACAAAACTACTCCAATGAATAGACTTCTTGAGGGAGATGTGGGGTCGGGTAAAACAATTGTAGCTGCAATTACGATGTATGTTGCGTACAAGAATGGATACCAATCACTTCTCATGGCTCCGACTGAAATTCTTGCACACCAGCATTATGAAACGATTTCCAAAATTCTGGAACCCTTTGGAGTCAAGATTGTACTTGTTACTTCCTCAACAAAAAAGACCCAAACCACAAGAGATGACTTTCATATTGCAATCGGAACACATGCACTACTACACGAACGTCTCGATTTTCAAAGACTCCAATATATTGTCATTGATGAACAGCAGCGTTTTGGAGTTGAACAAAGAACCAAACTCCGAGGAATGGGGAATAACCCGCACGTCCTTACAATGACTGCAACCCCAATTCCAAGAACAATCGCACTAACTATATATGGAGATCTTTCACTTTCTTATCTAAAAGACATGCCCAAGGGAAGAATAACTGTCAAAACATGGCTTGTTCCACCAGAAAAAAGAGAATCAGGATATGAGTGGATAACAAAAAAAATTGACGAACGCGGAGAAAATGGCCATACGCTCAATCAAGTCTTTGTAGTATGCCCATTTATTGAGCCATCTGAAAATTTAGACACTGTCAAAGCAGCTAGTGCAGAATATGAGCGCTTAAAATCAGAGGTTTTCAAGAATCAAAAAATAGCACTGCTTCACGGAAGAATGAAGCCGAAGGAAAAAGAAGAAATTCTTGATAGCTTTCAAAAGGGAGAAATTGACATTCTTGTAACAACGCCCGTTGTAGAGGTAGGAATTGATATCCCAGATGCCACAATAATGCTTATTGAAGACGCAGAAAGATTTGGGCTTTCCCAGCTTCACCAGCTGCGCGGAAGAGTGGGAAGACGGAATAGGGAATCATTTTGTTTTCTTTTTACCCAAAATGAGTCAGAAATAACCAAGAGAAGGCTTAAAACTCTGGAAACCATATATAATGGTGCTGAACTTGCGGAAGTTGATCTGGCACTTCGCGGACCAGGGCAAGTATATGGCACGCTTCAGCACGGAAGCACCGAGCTTTCAATTGCTTCATTTTCAGACCGCGAACTGATTGAATCCTCAAGAAAACAGGCAGAAAAAATATTTAAATCTATTTCATCCTATAAAGACTTGCAGGAACGAATGGAATCTACTATAATACAATCTATTGCACCTGATTAAGGTGCGCAAATTTTTATGGCTCACGAACCAAAAAGAAGACATTCAACTGAAAGAAAAGGGAAAAGAAGGGCAAGTATCAAGCTTTCCTTGCCTAGTCTTTCATCATGCTCAAACTGTAAAGCGGCAATTATGCCACACACTGCATGCAGTGTGTGCGGTTATTATAAAGGGCAAAAAGTAGCGTCTCTGTAATTTGCTATATGAAAACCTCTCGGGATCCTCGCCACCAGAGAAGACAGGATATTGTTCAACAACTATATGCTTCAAGCTTTCATGCACAGCCAGCATCAGACGACAAAAAATTAACAGAAATTTTATCCAATCTTGAAGAATTAGATAATATTATTAAAACCATAGCTCCCGAATTTCCAGTGGATAAGATAAATAGGGTAGATTTGGCAATTTTGAGACTGGGTGTATATGAATTAAAAATTGAGCAAAAGGAACCCGCAAAAGTTATAATAGATGAGGCAATTGAACTGGCAAAGGAATTCGGAGGAGATTCATCCCCTGCATTTGTAAACGGTTCGCTCGGTAAATATTTGGAAACACTACAAAACAATGAACATTCCTAAATTTAACAACGATTCTTTATTCAACCAAGTTTTTATGCACAGGTCTTACCTGAATGAAGTGCGCGAAAAAATAGAATCCAATGAAAGACTAGAATTTCTGGGTGACAGTATTCTTTCTTTTATTGTGTCAACCTACATCTATGATAATTATCCAAACTTAAAAGAAGGAGACCTCACAAGCATGCGCTCAGTTCTTACCAACACAGAAACTCTTTATATTTTGTCAAAAGATTTAGGACTTGGGGATCACTTAAAAATGTCAAAGGGTGAGCTTGCCAGCGGAGGACGTACAAACAAAACAATTCTTGCAAATACCTATGAAGCTCTTCTTGGCGGGATTTTCTTAGATCAGGGACTTGATGCGGCACGCAATTTTGTAACCAGTACCATTCTGACAAGAATCGATGAACTTGTTACATCACAGGGTATGAAGGATGCAAAAAGCAAGCTTCAAGAGATGACCCAAGATCAAAATAAGATGTCCCCGGTATATAAAATACTCAAAGAAGAAGGTCCAGACCACGCCAAACATTACACTGTTGGCGTATATCTAAACGACAAACTTCTTGCCGAAGGCATCGGAAAATCCAAACAAGAAGCAGAAAAAGATGCAGCTCAAAATGCATTAAAGTAAAAAAATTTAGCACATTGCCAAACTCAGGATTGACGCAAGGCTAAAGTCTATAGTATACTATCAATCTATGTCACTCGTAATAAGACTTACTCGAACAGGCAAGCGCGGAGA
>CAZFJW010000044.1:0-11133 GCA_964519355.1 uncultured Gammaproteobacteria bacterium
AAACAGGTAAGTGACATGGTAAAGGAAGTTCTAAAAGGTTATACAAGAGACGAAATACCATCTTAAAAAAGTGAATCATAAAAAAATTCAGGCCTCTGGCAACCGTAAATCTATACCTGAAAAGGAAAACGCTAGTTCTGGCTCCTCCTTGGAAGAACCAAGTAAGGAGATAAATTCATCAATAGTTAGGGGACGTACCATTCAGTATCTTGCATCTATTGCATTTTTTATTCTCGTAATAGTTTCCTCGCTTGGTATTTTCCTTCTTTCTAACAGGATTTAGTTTTGAGAAAGCTTGTTGATTTGGTATTTCCTGGAATATAAAAAAGATTTATAATCGATTGAAGGCAAAGTATATGGAAGAAAACGAACAAGGAGAATATTTACCCCCAGAAAACACACCAATTGATGGTATTGAGCGCAGAAGATATGCATTTTTACTCGAAAGATTGTATGCGCTTAAATTTATTCATATCGCAATTTTTATACTTTCACTTATTTTAATAGGGCTTCTTGTCTGGGGGGCGGTTTCAAAAAAAGCTGATGATAAATCAAGGTCTGAAGAAGCAAAACCCGTTGCATTAGAAGTGGTAAAGGCCGAACTTGTTGGATTTAATAAAATAAGAATTCTTTTTAACGATGAGATTGACGAGCATGTTCTTGAGCATAGTCTTGCGGTAACCCCGAGCAATAATGGACAAATTACGATGGGCGAAAGTGAAAAAGAATACTATTTTGAAAATTCAGAGGATTTTCCCTTGGCAACGTCAATTCTGGTGGAAGTGAATCAAGGACTTGAAAGCAAGAGTCACCTGACACTTCTTTCACCGCAGGTTTTTTGGCTGCAAACTTCAACTGAAATGGATCGGGTAAGTTTTATGAAAGATGGAATGTATGCGCGTGTTATTTCAGCTGCGGAAGGCACTCCATTTAAAATTTCGATTCAGGCCGGAAGCAGGGCAATTGATAATATGGTAAGTATTTATAAAGCCACAAAAGAAGATCTTCTAAAGTATTTGCTCTATAAGGTGCCAGAATCCAGATTGAATAAAGACGGCACATACGATAGTTACGATGGGGAATTTCAATCAAGCTATATTGAGCATGAGGGGTATGAGCTTGTAGAAATGTATGAGGCAAAGAGTGCAACTCAAGAAAAAGAACTGAATTTACAGGAAGGAATTTATTATCTTGAAGCAACAAAAGGAGGTCAGCGTGTGGGTTCTGCTTTTGCTGTTATAAATAGTAAGGGAGTGTTGGTAAGACAAGATGATGGAAAGACTATTCTTTCTGCATTTGACTTAAAATCAGGTGAAAAAATTCAGGATTCTGTACAGGCAAATTTTTATGTATTAAAAGACAGAGCAGAAGTTGTTCAAAGCACTACCTTTAAGGAATTTACAAGTATTACAACTCCTTTTGAAAAGAAAATTGACTTGATACTGGCAAGTATTGGAGATGAAACAGTTCTTATTCCATTAAGAATCAGGGATACTCTGGCAGATATTAGAGTCAATAAAGATCTTAATCGTGACACACAAATGTTCGTGTACACAGATAGACCAATTTACAAACCAGGAGATACGGTATTTTATCGAGGAACGGTTCGGGTAGACAACGATGCTTTGTATCAATTACCAAGGGAAGGCATGAAAGTTAGAGTTTCAATGGGTTCAAATTATTATGGCAAAAAAGCACCATACGAAGAATTGGTTGATGTAGACAAAAATGGACTCGTTTCAGGGAATTTTATTATTCCAAAGGATTATCCAGCTGGAGATTATCAAAGTTTGTATATGTCATTAGACGAAACAGCAAGCAATTTAACAGATTATGATAATTATGCAACTGCTAATTTTGATATCCAAAATTACTCCAAACCAAATTTTGAACTCACTGTAACAAAGGGTAAAGATGAATATTATCGCAATGAAAAAATCGAGCTTCCGATAAAGGGTGCATATTTTGATTCCAAACCTTTGGGGAATGAAAAAGTTGATTATAAAGTTTATGCGACGACGTACTACGAACAAGAGAAAAAAGTATATAACCAGAATTTTAATATCACTCAGCAGGGCGGAATGTGTGGAGGTGGGGGTAGTGGTGACTATTATGGTGAAGAAATTGCGAGCGGCAGTATAGATCTGAATGAGAAGGGCACTGGAGAGATTTCGTTCGAACTTTCGAAGACCAAACTTCCAAAGACTAGTCAAATGGTGACAGTTGTTGTTTCAAAGAATGATTCCAAAAGCGGCAACACGATACAGTCTGCAGTTAAAATGATAGTACACGCAGGAACGTACAATATTTTCTTTATTCCTTCTTCATCAAGCTTTAATGAAGATGAAGAAATCGTGGCCCCTTTTTATATTGAATCGTCAATATCAGGCGAAGCGCTTCCTAAGGAGGCAGTGTTTGAATTCAGGACAGGTGAATGGGATACAGAAGGTTATCAGGGGAAAGAGGAGCGAACAGGAAAAGTATCTCTTGATGAAAATGGAAAAGGGATAGTCAGATTTCCAGCTTCAAAAATAAAATCATACGCATATCTAACAATTATCGCCCAGGATAAAAATGGAAATTCTGTAGAGACTCAAAAATCTATTACTATAAAGACTAAGGAAGAAGAGCAGAGCGAATATTATAATGCTCCATGGTGGGGTAGCTCTCCGACCCAGACATATCTAAAGATTATTTCAGACAGTAATTCATATGTTGTGGGTGATACGATTCGATTAAACATCACAGCTCCCAAGTCTCTAGATGTCTTACTTGCCCCGGAGCGTGGAAGAATATATGATGCACGGGTTATCCATCTTAATTCAGGCGAAAATAAAATTGAACTTCCAGTGACGGCTGAGATGAGCCCGTCAATCACTCTTACTTTTAGTTTCTTTACAGGTGGAAAGTATTATTCTGAGGGCGTAGCGCTGAATATTCCTTCGATGCACAAGTTGATGCAGGTAGAATTAAGACCTGATAAAGATTCATATCAGCCAAATGATACTGCTTATATTACAGTTGTCACAAAAGACGCAAAGGGGAATAAAATACCAGCACAATTTTCTCTTGGTGTAGTAGACGAGGCAATTTATGGTCTTCGTAAAGATGCAACGCCTCTTATTCACTCCTCCTTCTATTTTTATAGAGGAAGGAGCACAAATGCTTCATCATCACTCACTTCTATCGGAAGCTTTGGTGGAGGCGGTGGTGGAGGCGGTGGAGGCGGAGGAGCGAACAATAAAATGGTCGATACATTATTTTGGGCGCCAATCCTGTCCACTAAAGAAAATGGAGAGCTTGTGGTGCCTGTGAAATTGAACAAAGTCAAAACAATATGGCGCATTCAAGCCATTGCCTCTGATGATGCAACTGATCTTGGGCAATCCACGATAAAAATTTCAGTTAAATAGCCAATCCTACATTCTTATTGCTTTATTGCAACGAGAGAATTATAATCCCATAATATGATTTTAGAAAGAGAACTAGGCATGGGTGACGGAATTCCTGTCGCACCTCTATCTGTACCATTTGAAGAAGTTGCACGTGTGTTTGATGGATTTTCAGGGAAAAGGCCTGGAGGAACTGTTGTCTCTTTTGATCCTAGACTTCATTCATCAAATCCAGGGTATCATGTCGAGAGTTCATTTAGTACAGAACAACAGCCATTTGTGAGTGCAGTAACAGTTGGTCTATCTCGAGTTGTTACAGGAAATGCAGTAAGGCAGGATGGTGTATCTGTACAACCTTTGCATGCAGGGCTTGTTCAGGAATTTCTAGATAGCAAGAAAACAAATTATGCCGGAATTTTAACAGGGTTAGTCTGTAAAAAAATTGAGGAGTTTGATTCTATTTATCCAAATCTTGCACCTGCTCTAAGGGCTGTATTTTTACAAGCAGGACGCGAAGGGACAGAACTTGCTATAAGTGTTTCATCTATTCATTTGCTTTTGGCTTCGGGGAAAATGGATGAATGGAATCCGATTGCATCTCTTGCCAAAAAATACACAAAGGCTGATTTTACAAATCAACATCCAAGAACTGTTCCAAATGGACAGCATGAGTATGAAGTGTGGTGTTCGGGTCGTAATGTCGCAGAGGCTATTATGCGAGAATCCAATCTGGCAGCAGAAACCTTGGGGAATATGCAAGGAATTCTTGATTCATATAGACCTTCTGAGGAGTCATTTCCTCCTTATGCAAACGAAGAAATAAGAAGAAAAATTAATAAAGTCTTGGCTCAAATTGATGCAAGACATGGAATTGAATAATAACTTTTAGCCTCTTTTTCTTGAGAAAATTCTTTCAATCCCCATAAGAAGGAGTGTTATGCCGGTTATAGTTAAAATCGGCATCATTGAGCGCATTCCAAAAGATGTTATAAATAGCAGCTCTAGCAGGATAATTATTAAAATTGCCAATTCAAAAACAAAAACAGAACAGGATTTAAGGACAAATTTTGTGATGCGAAGTATTGTATTGGAAGATGTGTTTTTGTACTGCTTCATCCATAAGGATAAAGTTGAGGTGATTTCGCTCCTTTTAAATTCATAATACCCTTGTGCTTCATAGCCTTCTTTAAGAAGCGTAAGTCTAAAAGATTTTGGTTGAGCAATGTGAAATGTTGTATATCCGAATTTATTTGTCCTGGCCTTTGCAATAATTTTATCTTTCAATAGATCAACAAGATATACATGAACATGGGAAATCGGGTCATGGCTTGCTATGTCAAAAACCCGGGCTTGTATAAAAGTATTGTCTAATTTTCTTGTACGTTTATATAGCGGATATATCAGGTGGTTGAGAATATCCCAAATGGTTTTTAACAGAATGGTAAGGATAATTGCACAGAGAATAGTTAGTGCAAGAAGATTTAGAAGATCATACACCCTGGTGGAGCTTGTAAGTTCGTTCGTGTAGAGTTTGGTAAAAGCTCCGAAGTCAAAAAGAGTTCCAATGTAATACTTCGCAGTTTCAAGTATAGTAAAGGGTTTGGGTGCAAGTTCAACAATGGGGTATTCTTCATTCTCGTATGGTCCAATCGTGAATTCAACAGACTTTCCTTCGTACCGAATAAGTGATACTTGCGCTTTATATTTCCCCTGGGGAAGTAAAACGTTTACTATACCTTCTGAGTCTGAATATGCAGGGTTTGAAATTGGGATTATTTGAGGTGAGACTATCTGGTACATTCTTTGAGTTGGGTTGTAGAGTGAGAGTTCAACGCGGGCGTTTTCGAGTCCTTTTTTACTATTTTTGTTAACTATTCGCATTGGGACTACGGTTTTTACTGTTCCGAGTTTGTATTCAATAATATTTCCCTCAAAATCACTAATGCGGATAACAACATCTATGAGACCTGGAGTTTGACTACTGAGAAGTCTTCCTATATATACCCCTTTTTCAACTTCAATAATTTGTGCAAAGTTGGATTGTGGACTGAAATTTGGAGAAAGACTGATGCCAAGAACTGGCTCATTTTGTGAAAGGTTATTTTCCCGAATAAGACTTAGTATTCCCTTTACAGACTTTTGATCCTTCAAACTAAACTTAAATTCGAAAGGTGTTGAGGTGGGGAGAATAATAATCGGAACGTTTTCATTTTTTTCTCCGTCGATACCATCGAATAAAATAGTGCTGTTACTCGTGAATATTACTGAGTCAGTATTTATTTCGGGAACATCAGATGATATATTGGCTGTCGAAAAGGTGAATATGTCAGATGTCGCAGATGACCGGTTTCTATAAGCATCCTTAATTTCTATTTGGAAATAATATTCAGTGTCTGGTTCTAATTCGCTGAGGGTGAAGAAATGATACACGCGTGGAGTTAAAGAACTAAGCGTTTGATTCATTTTCTGCGGCGAGGTGCCGTATTTAATAACTGCAGTTGTGTGAATAAGGGTTTTAACCTCAACTTTGGCTCGATCTTGCCGTATCTCAGGGGTGATTATGTATCTAAATTCTACATTCGGCGGCGGGGTGGGAGTCGGAGTGGGCGTGCCTGTGGGGGGTGGGGTTAGAGACTTCGTATAGCTGTCCGGGTCAAAGTTATAAAGGAAAGATTGACTAGTAATTGAGTCTGTAATGGATGTTGATCCGGCTGTAAAATCTGACTGGATGGTAAATGCAGCACGAGCGTTTCCTGTGTAGTTATTTGTTGTTCTAAGACTGAATTCGACAGTTTGGTCTTGCGTATTTGAGGGAAAGTTAGAAATAGTCCAAGTAATTGTTCTATTAGCTAGATCAACTACCGGAGCAGTGTCATTATATCCGTTTGTTGCGCTGCCTATTATATATGAGAGAATTTCAGCAGATGGAGAATTTGTTCCATTTGGGAAAGAACCGAGTGTCCATGATGCCCGAATCGTAATGTTTTGAGGACTTGGGACGTTTGATCCATAGGTAATTTGATAGTTAATATCTCTGTCTTGTGCAAATGTATCTCCACCAGTGAGAGATTCAAGTTCATTTTGAAGATCTGATGGCTTGGGAGGCACGACTCCTGTTAAATTCACTGTACTTTGTGCGTTTGCGCCAAATGTGCTTGTGATAAAGAAAAAAAGTACTAAAACAAAAAAACCGCACTTTCCAAGAAGCTTCATATATTCATGATACGGGTCTTTGGAGGTAAATATCAATTAACATTTAAAATAGTAGGCTTCCGATTTAACAATTAGGGTAATTTTTGCTATAGTATAGAGGTACTAAAAAAATCGTATGGCAAAGTTACCGAAATTTTCTTCAAACCTGCTAAATATCGCATCTATCATTATTGTTGCGATCGCTGTGCTTGCCGCAAGCTTTTTCTTCCTTCAGTACCGTAAGAGTCAGGCGCTTCTTAAAAATCCGACAGCCAAGGCTCAAATGGAGACAAAAAAACTACTTGAAGAGGTAGGCAAAATCTATGCACTTCCAAAGGGAGATCCAACAATTGCAACAGTATCTGATAAGACCAAGCTTGCCTCACAGGCGTTCTTTGCATCCGCTCAAAATGGAGATAAGGTTTTGATTTTCACTGATTCTAAAAAGGCAATTTTG
Source organism: uncultured Gammaproteobacteria bacterium (assembly GCA_964519355.1). GTDB lineage: Bacteria > Patescibacteriota > Microgenomatia > Levybacterales > GWA1-39-11 > CAZBEA01. The sequence continues at coordinate 7,042 of CAZFJW010000044.1, forward strand.
TACAGGCCATCGACTGGACAGGTGATAGAAGTGGGGCCAATCACGATCCAAGATAAACAGTCTTCTGAAAGCGCAACTCAGACAACTGAAACGGCGACAATTGCAGTCTATAATGGTACGGCGCGTACAGGACTCACAAAGAGTGCGGGAGACAAAATTGCGCTTGTTAAAAATTTTACAGTTGAAGAGCGCACAAATGCTGTAAAAAAAGATTATGAGAATACAATAGTTGTAGATATTTCAGGTAAAAATAAAGTGATTGCAGAAAATCTTGCCAAAATGCTATCAGCAACAGTTGCAACACTTCCTGAAGGTGAAAAATCTCCAGAGACAGATATTCTTGTTATCCTCGGAGCTGATTATAAAGAATAAGCTCCCTCTCCACTAGGTTAAAATTATAGGTTATAGGATGTATTTATGGTACAATACGTGCCTATGAGCGCAGAATTGGAAGCTAGAAATTTTCAGGTAAATCCAGATGCAAAGGCCGCAACTCAAGACTGGGTTCGTACGAGCATTATCCCAGAACTTGTTAAAAGAGACTATGGGAGTGAACGCGTATTGAATATTCTCCACTACACAGCAACATATGGACTCGAAAATCAGGCAGTTCCAACGCAATTTGTAGCATACCGAGAGGCTGCGGATGAAATGGGGCTTTTGAATGGGGTTTCATCACGAGAATCCAGTAAAAGAGTGCATAAGCTTATGGATAATCGTGACCCAGATGTCAAAGTAAGGTTGGCTGGAAAAAAAGCACGAGGTAGATATCGAAAAATCGCAGATGTTCAAATTCCCAGGCTAGATTCGGATAAAAAAGTTCCCTTATGGCGAATGCGGGCAATACAAGTATTTACGCGGGAAGGGGAAATGGCGTATATTGCACCTCAGTTGAAGATCGATGAGCTCATGACTAGTCTTGGAGAGGAGTATGATGCGATGGAGACACAAGGTGCTGATGGAGCTTTGGATGTCGCTATGAGACTAGCTTATTTTTACACGATAGGAAATAGGATCATACATCCATATGAAGATGCCAATCATAGAGCATTTGATAGATTTTTGGAGTATGGATTTGCAAAAAAAGGAATTCCATTCGAATTGCCGCAAGATGAAACTGGGAATATTCCGTTAGACGATCTTTTTAGAGCACGCACTACCAATTTTGCATTTAATTTTCTTACCAAATTAAGACTACCACTATTTGAAACACAGCAGGATTACCAAAGATTTGGGCGTGACAGATATCAAAACTTCTTATATATGGGAATACAAGAATTAATCGAATCAAAATTCAACAATCCAAGCAATACATTCTTTTATGCACTCGTTGCAGAACAAATACTAAAATGGACAGGTCAGGATCATACAGAAGAGATACAAAAGATACAACAAAAGGCTATTGAAGACGGCAACTTAACAGTTGTTCACAGAACAAAATAGAGCAGAGTATCCCAGAATAAATAAGAGGATCTGATAGTAATACTTATCCACAGCATCTCCACAGTCCTCTAGTATGTAATTTTTTTCGTATTTTTGAGCCTAAAAAATATTATGGGTTCTGATATAATTTTCAGCATGAACGAGCGACAAGGATTTGGCGACCAATCAAATGAAGGCACAAGACAAAGATTATTCAGTGCATTTGACCGTGCCGAGGGAAGATGTATGAATTGGGCAAGAGATCATGGGTCTTTTACATCTATTAGTTTTATGGATTATTCATATATGCAAGGCGGAGCCAACTTAGATGGAACAGTTTTTCATGTTAATACCGAGTCTTCTGACAGTTTTAATCCGAAAATTAAAGGGTTTGATAGTAATGAAGATGTATGCTCGGTACTTATAAGCGCACTAATGAGCACAGCCAGAACAAGAAGAAAGCTTCAAGGTTTTCTGAATTCAAGAAAGCCTGCAGCCCATTATATGAGAGTAACTTCCTATCTTGAGCAATTACAGGAAATGGCAGGAATTGATGTTTCTTCCGAAACCGCAGTGCGTCTTGCTGAGATTGGAGTACTTGTTGCTAGGGATGCACTTTTTGATAGTTTTGTTGAGCCTGGGTGCCAGCCTGACAGACTTACTGGAAGATATGCAGATGGAAGAAAGGCTCAGATAGAAGATTTTCAGACCAAAATTTCTGGTGTCCAATGGCGGATATATAGACATAATTGGAAGAGAACGGACATGATTAAGATAGACAGCATGATACCTTTGGCTTCTAGTCCTGAATCTGGGGGTGTTCTTGAAGGTCTTGGGAATGACCAATCCTTCTCTCATACAGCGCCTCTACTACTGGGAAATGAAGATCCCACAACTTCTTAATAGACCCTCTTTTTAGCGCCGGGCATCCCGGGTTGGATCTGTTGCCGGCGTGTTTGGTTTGCAGTCTGTCGAGTTCTTCATTTGCTTCTTGGGTAAAGGCCATGTATGGCTTTTCTAGAGTTCCCTGGAGTTCAAAACGCCGTGGATCATAGGGACTGTACAGTCTTTTATCCTGGCCAATTCGTAAAAATCTTTGTGTGTCCCCGAGCGCAAAAAGATGCATTCTTGCAAGGCGCATTGCCAGGGGATAACTATTTTGGGCAATTTGTGATGCATTTTTGGCATCAGGTTTTCCATCACGCCACAATACTTGTGGAATAACGCCAAAAAGTCCCTGCATAACACTTGTCGAGGTTCCAGTTCCCCGGAGAATAAATTCTAGAGGTCTAAATGGCTCAAAATCGCCATGACGACTTGTAAGAGTTCTTAGTCTGTCATAGAAAGCCATTTGTTCGGGGTCAGCACTTTTCTCAAGTGCTTTCATGTAATTCTCAATTTGCATATCAAGGCGTTCTTTAATGAGAAATGAAAGTTTGCCGAATTCATCGAGCGGGTATTTATCTGCGTCTGGCACAAAGCCTTTAATTTGCGCATCAACATTTGATAGTTGAATAGGAACATTTTGCACAGATACAGCTGTCGCATTCACAGCAACTCCAATAAATCGGGATGCAAGATCGTAAAGCTCGGGTTTTTCTCGGTCGAGTATTGCATCTTTTGTTGTAAGTGCTGTTGTGGGAAGAGTTGTTGGCACATGATCATTTCCAAGTCTAAGGCTTGAAAATGGAAGTTCGTGAGTCATCGCGATATTATACTATAAGACAAATATTTCTTCAAGAAGTTGGTGTCTCAATTCAAGCCTGCAAAGTTATGAGAATTTAGTATAATTACGCCTTATGAACGAAAGCCTTTCAGGATTTGGAAATGAAATAACCATTCAACAAGCCCAATTTTATGAAGTTTTTGATCAGGCAATGGGTAGATGTATGAATTGGGCGCAAGCGACCGGAGGATTTAGCCTGATTAATTTCGAAGACTACTCGACTGCAGAAAAGCATTTTCGGGGGAATGATGCGAATTATCTTTTTCAAGCAAATTCGCCCTCAGCTCTTGTTAAGCGTAATATGTTTGGTCTCACTCGGGCTGACGAAGTTAGCGGAGCTTTATTTGTTTCGCTTCTTTACCTCTCGCATTCACTTAGGGCTGTTCAGGGAATATTTACGGATGAAAGATCCTTTTCAGAAGTGCCTTTACCTGATGATCCCGAAAAATTTACTACTGCATTTAAAGAAGCAGAGATTCCTCAAGAGCAAATAGGTATGTACGGGGTGAATGGACTGACTTTGGGAAGAAGAATGCTTTTTAAGACTCTTGTGCCTGATGGAGATGACCAAAAGGCTTTTGGAGAAATAGGTGGTGGAGACGAATTTATAGCGACAAAAATTCCAGGAGTTAACTGGAATATGTACATTGTTGATGGCAAGCGTGAGCATGCGATACGAGTTGATAAAGGTTTCCAATTTCCACAGTGAAACGTGGGAGCCTCTTTGTTATAATTTAGTCTGAACTCAATACGAGAGACTAGTGTTGTTTAATAAATAACAGTGTAAATATGCAGCGGTGCCCATTCTCCCAATAAGATCGGGATCAGGGCGAGCTGATAAAATGCTCTACTGGTGGTAGAGACTAGTGTTGTTTAATAAATTATGGTTTAAATATGCAGCGGTGCCGGAGCGGTCAATCGGAGCAGACTGTAAATCTGCCGCC
>CAZFJW010000045.1:0-10415 GCA_964519355.1 uncultured Gammaproteobacteria bacterium
AGATCAACAATTGTAAAAGTACGTGGAGAAACAAAATTTACTGACGTTTATGCTTCTTCAGTTGATATCTTCTCAAGTAGGAATTTAGAAGCACAATACGGAAGACTTTTTAAAAGATCGGATGAATTAAAACGTGCAAAAAATGCTGTTATTGGACCTAAAATTGCTGCGGACTTATTCGGAGATGAACAATCAGCGCTAGGAAAAACAATTGAATTTGAGAAACAAAGATTTGAAGTAATAGGAGTTCTTGTTGCAAAGGGCGGCGGCGGATTCGGCGGTCCAAGTTTTGATAATTTTGTATATATCCCCCTTGAAACTTCCTACAGTTTTAATCCTGAGAAAAAAATCCAATCATTTCTTTTAAGCGCAAAGTCTGAGGAAGATATTCCTCAGCTTAAGGCAGAAATAGAAAAAATAATGCTCAGGAATTACAAAAAGGATGATTTTTCTATTGTCGAACAAACAGAAATTTTAAATATTGTAAGTTCCATATTTCAAATACTCAATACAATTCTTGTCGCCATTGGATCAATTTCACTCATTGTCGGAGGAATTGGAATAATGAATATCATGTACGCATCGGTTACTGAAAGGATCAAAGAAATTGGCATTAGGAGAGCAATCGGAGCAACAAAAAGAGACATTCTCCTCCAATTTCTAACGCAATCTGTAATGCTCTCACTTTTTGGAGGAATTCTCGGACTTATTTTCTCAATCCTAATAATTCTTGGCCTTCAGCCATTTTTTCCTGCTGCACTTAATTTGGTTTCTATAATCGCAGCACTTGGAATATCTTCTGCAATTGGTATATTTTTTGGAGTCTTTCCCGCCAAAAAAGCGGCCGACCTTTCTCCAATTGATGCTATCCGTTACGAATAAGTTTTAAGAAACTTCTCAATTGCTATACTAAAATCGTTATCAATAATTCTATGTAAAAGCCACCCATGAGATCTTCCGTTAATAACTACCAACTCTGACTTTTCAATATTTTTTAAGAAAAATTCCCCTTGAGACTTTGGTGCAATCCGATCATCACTACTGTAAAGCAGTAGAGTTGGAACAGTTATTTTTGAAAGTTTTTGCCCAAATCTAATAAAGTCTTTAAACGCCCTAAAAAGCTGTTGGTGCGGTATCTTGTAAGAGATCACCAAAAAAACCAAAGACACCACCGACAAACGTGGAGTACCTGCAACAATTAATCCCTTAACTTTATTGGAATTTTCAATAGAGTATAGTGATCCAACCACTCCTCCATAGGAAGTTCCAAATATATAAAAGGTTTCAATTTTTAGTTGGTTTAGTATTGCATTTATGCATTGGTCCGCAGACATTTTTAACTCTTTTGATGTGCCCCACCCTGGAAGGTCAAAAGCAACAATACAATAGTTATTCATTAAATATCTTACTGGTAAGTCACCAATGTATTCTGAAAAACTTTTTCCCAATCCATGAATAAATAACACGACCGAATTTTTTCTTTCTCCATAAATCCAAACTCGAATTTCTTGCTCTTCCAATGTAATTCTTACTTCTTCACATTTATCAGTAATCATGCATATATAATAGTATGCCTTCGAACAATGATTCAATGAGTGATTTCAAAAAAAATGTTTGGGATTTTTATGAAAAGAATAAAAGAACTCTGCCCTGGAGAAATGCAAATAGCCCATATGAAATATTTATTTCAGAAGTAATGCTTCAACAAACTCAAGTTCAAAGAGTAATTCCAAAATACGAAAGTTGGATTCGTGAATTTCCTGACTTTAAAGTGCTATCTCAGTCATCTTTGCAAAAAATACTATTGTTTTGGAGTGGACTGGGATACAACAGACGTGCAAAGTTTCTACTGGATTCGGCAAGAATAATATCCAAAGAATGGAAAGGGACCATTCCGCAAGATCCGGAACTATTAGTCAAGCTGCCTGGAATTGGGAAAGCAACTGCCGCATCAATTGTAGTATTTTCGTATAACAAACCAATCCCATTTATTGAAACCAATATTAGACGTGTATTTATTCATGAATTCTTTAAGGATAGCAGTGATATCACGGACAAACAAATTCTAGAACTCGTCGAATCAACTATTGATCGTAATCAACCTCGCAGTTGGTATTATGCACTTATGGATTATGGGGCGCATCTTGGAAGGACTATTCCGAATCCCAACCGTAAAAGCAAAATGTATACCAAACAATCAACATTCGAGGGCTCTCCCCGTCAAGTAAGAGGAGAAATGTTGAAAATATTATCCAAAGGACCAATGCCTGAAAAAACACTAAAGAAGACAATAAAAGGCAATCCCATATATTTTCAGACTGCACTTGAACAGCTTCTTACAGAATCGTTTTTAGAAAAAAATGGTGATACAATACAAATCAAAGATCATGAGTGATTTAGATATTCTTACAAAATCAGTTTTAGACTTCCGAGATAAACGTGATTGGAAACAATTTCACAATCCAAAAGATTCAGCAATTGCTCTTGTTTCTGAATCTGTTGAAGTATTAGATGAATTGAAATGGAAAAAGCCTGAGGAAATTGATGAATATTTGAAAAATAAAAAATCAAAAATTGGGGACGAGCTCTGTGACGTTCTCTTTTGGGTACTACTCATGATGCATGATTTAAATATTGATATTGTGAAGCAATTTCAGTCGAAAATGGATGAGAACAATAAAAAATATCCAGTTGAAAAAGTCAAAGGCAAACATTTGAAATACACAGAATATAGGTAGATTTATTTTAAATTTTGATTTTCCATGAAAGTAATCCTTGTTGCAGTTACATCAATTGACGGTAAATCCACAAAATGGGGGGACCCAAACATATATAAGTGGACCTCCAATGAAGATCATGACCAATTTTTTTCTCTTGTAACATCACATAATCTCGTTGTTATGGGGAGCAAAACATATACTGCTGCAAGGTCTGTTTTAAAACTTGCACCAGGGAGAATGACAATTGTGATGACCCGAACTCCCGAAAAGTACTCGCATGAAACAATTCCAGGTCAACTAGAATTTACAGGAGAAAGCGCACGCGAAATTGTAGAAAAATTCAAAGACACACATAATGAACTGCTGCTCACGGGAGGAGCTGAAACCAATTTATTGTTTTTAAAAGAAAACTTAGTTGATGAAATAATTCTTACTATAGAGCCTCATCTTTTTGCCAATGGAACTAACCTTGTTGCAGACGAAAAATTAGATATAAACCTTACTCTATTATCCATGCAAAAACTTAATCAACAGGGAACCCTACTTCTTCGATACAAAGTTATAGCATAGGCTTATTATCAAGACTCTGCCATAAAATATCGCACGCATAAGTTCTATATGGTGACCATCTTCTACTTATTTCTTCAAAAATATCATAATCGTATTCACTGAGTGAGTAAATGTTCTTCATAGCCCTTTGCAGTCCAGCATCGCCGTGTGAAAAAATATCAGGCCGATCTAGTGAAAACATCAAAAACATTTCAGCAGTCCACTGGCCTACACCTTTAATTTTTACTAGCTCCGCAATTGCATCAATATCTGACATATCTGGTAGCGCCTCAAGGGTAATTTTTTTGTCTTTTACCATTCGTGCAAATTCTTGTACGTATCTGGTTTTTGCATGAGACATTCCCACATCTCTCATTTCTTGTAAAGAAAGCAATAGGATATTTTCCGGAACTATTTCTCCATGAATAAGACTTTCGAATCTTCCAAAAATCGTTGAAGCCGCCTTTACAGACAGTTGTTGTCCAATTATTGATCTTGTGATGTTTCTGAAATAATTATTACCTCTTGAGGGACGTATCTTGTAGTCAATTAAAAGTGCAACGGAATATAACTTTGGATCATTTTTTTTGAAATGAGAAAGAATTTTTTCCCTCATTAATAAATTTCAAATTCTTGAAGTAATTTTTTATTCCCTTCAACTTGATAATTCAAAAGATCACGGTACAATCCTTCTTTTTTAGCCAGTTCCCCAGGAGTCCCGCTATCAACAATTTTCCCCTTATCAATTACCAAAATATGATCTACGTCTTGAATCGTAGAAAATCTGTGAGCAATTATTATTACCAATTTATCTTTCATCAGGTTTTCAAGAGCCATCTGTACCTCTTTTTCGCTTTTTGCATCAAGAGAAGATGTTGCCTCATCTAATATCAATATTGGTGCATTCTTCAGAATCGCTCTGGCAATTTGAATTCTCTGTTTTTGTCCCCCGGAAAGCCTAACTCCACGCTCTCCGATTTCGCTATTAATACCATGAGGGAATTTCTTAACAAAATCGTATGCATTCGCAAGGCGAAGTGCTTGAATAATTTCTTTATCAGTCGCCTTTTCCTTTCCATACAGAATATTTTCTTTAATTGTTGATGAAAATAGTTCATTATCTTGAAATACCAACGATATATTCTCACGAATCCAAAGACTATCGAGATTTTTATAGTCTTTTCCGGAAAGACTTATCGTGCCCTTCGTAGGATTGTAAAACTTCAAGATTAAGTTAACGACTGTAGATTTACCTGCGCCGCTATGACCGACCAAGGCAATTCTTTGAAGGGGAAGTATTTCAAAACTGACATTTTGTAATACTCCTTCGCTCTTTTCATACTGGAAAGATACATTTTCAAATTTCAATGATGGATTTTTGATACGTTCTGAAATTTTTACATTCCTTAGTTGATCTGTTGATTCAAGATTTAATACTTCAAAAAATTCCTTACTTCCACTTTCAGCAGATTGGATTCTGGATAGAATAAATGACATTGCAAAAAGAGGTCTGCGAGCCTGAGCAACCAACTGAATTATCAAAACCATTTCTCCAATAGAAAGTTTGCCTTGAAAGGTATTTAAAAATACAATGATGTTGATAAGGAGCAAAATAAAATTAAGTGATAATCCACGAAGAAAATCAAAAATATGAAAAGATTTACTTTGATTGGCGTATATCGTATTACTTTCTGCAAGCTTGTTAGAAATGAATTGATACTCACTCTTTTGACGATTGAAGCTTTTTACAAGAATCATATTCATAACGACCTCTTGAATTCTTCCTCTAGATTTGTCTTCAATTTGGTTCTTTGCAACTTCTGATTCTCCCCATTTTTTAGAACTATAATATGAAAGATACGTATAAATAGGAAAAAGAATAAAGGTAAAAAATGCTATCGGCACATTATATTTTGCCAGAACTGCAATCGTAAAAACGCTCTGAAGAAACATGGGAAGAAGAAAATTAGTAGAAGTATTGGCAAAATCCCCAATTGAAGAAATACCTCTATTCAGTTGGTTAACAATTTTTCCTGAAAGTTCACTATCAAAATATGATTGCGGGAGAGTTAAAACTTTATGATAATATTTCTCTGTTAAAAACTTTCTAAGTCTGCCTGCAAAATGATCTCCAAGTCTATTCGTAATAGATGTTAGTACAAGACTAATGAGACTAAATACAAAAGCCATTCCGATCCAGAAAATGAGCCTATGAATGTCAGCATTTACATCTTTCGTTTTATTTGTTATTTCATCAACTATAAACTTTGAAAATATTGGGGTTGCAAGTTCCAGAAGTGCTGTGATAACAATTAGAATACTTATAAAAACTGCAACTGGATGCAGGGGTCTTGATATTTTTATAATTTTTACAATATTTTTCATAAGATGTGCACATCATATCACACCTAGGCACAAATTTGATAGAATAGTAGCATGAAGAAATTTATTTTTATTCTTACTTTTTTTCTCCTCTCCCATCTATCAACTCTTCAGACATTTGCACAATCACCATGGAAAATTTCCTCTTTTGACTCTTCAATTAAAATAGAGCAGTCGGGTCAGGTTACAGTTACTGAAACAGTTTTTGCTGATTTTGGGAATATTTCAAAGCATGGAATATTTAGAGATCTGCCATATGTATATCAGTCAGATAAAGAAAAAATTTATACCACGATTAACATCCTTGCAGTAAAAAGAAACGATGAAAGTGAAAAATATGAAAAGATAAAAAACTCCTCCAACCTAAGATTGAAGATTGGGAATGCAAATAAAACAATTTCTGGAATTCAAAAATATACAATTCAATACTCGGTCGAGGGTGTCTTAAAAAATTTTGGAGACTATGATGAATTGTATTGGAACACAACTGGAAATGAATGGGAAGTTCCGATAGAAAAAGCTACAAGCTCAGTCGTTATTCCATTTGAAGGAATTCAGAAAACTGCTTGTTTTGAAGGGAACGTAGGCTCAAAAACCTCTTGTGTAACTCAATCTAATTCGCTCAAAACTGCAAATTTTACCTCATACAATCTCTCTCCAGGACAGGGTCAGAGTATTGTATTAGGATACACACCTGGTGTAATTCCTATACTTACAGTCACTCCACCTAAAACAACGTGGGAAAGAATCACAAATCCTTATTCTTTCTCTGCATTTGTAATAGTTTTTATCTTGGGAAATTTTTTTGTTGTGAGAAAATGGTGGGCCACTGGACGTGATAGATTTTTCAGAGTCAAATATGTTTTTGATAAAGATGCCAAGGAGACAACAAAACCACTCTTCCACAAGGACACGATTGTAGTAGAATTTACACCCCCAGAAAAACTACGACCAGCAGAACTCGGTGTTCTTCAGGACGAAAAGGCTGATACCAAAGACATAACTGCAACAATTATTGATCTTGCCTCACGCGGTTTTATGGATATCGAAGAGATTCCTAAAAAGTGGCTGTTCGGCTCAAGTGACTATAAATTAATTCGTAAAAATACAGATTCATCAAAACTCCTCAATTATGAATGTTTGCTTTTCGACAAGCTTTTTAGCCATGGCACAGATGGCGTCGTAAAAATTTCACAGCTCAAACAAAAGTTTTACACAGATCTTGCGAAAGTAAAAACAGAATTATACGATGATGTGGTTGATAAAAAGCTTTTTCCATCAAATCCTGAAAAAGTAAGAACGAAATATTTTGGAATTGCTTTTTTTGTTTTAGTTGCGTCTATTAGTCTTTGTGTGTTTTCACTAAGCAAAATTCCAGAACTCCTAGATATTTTTCTTGCGACAGGAAGTGCAGGATTTTTATTACTCATTCTTTCCAGATTCATGTCTCGTCGAACAGCGCGAGGACAAGAGTTACAGAGAAGACTCCAGGGATACGAATTATTTATTTCTCAGGTAGAAAAACACAAACAGCAATTTTTGGAAAATAAAAACATAATCACCGAAATTCTCCCCTATACAATTATATTTGGCCTAACAGAAAAATTTACAGAAGCACTAAAAGATATAGGAATTGATGCTCCAACACCCTCCTGGTATCACTCTACACGTCCTTTTGTATTTTCAGATTTCTCAAAAAGTGTGAATACTTTTTCTTCCTCCATGTCATCGTCAATTTCTTCAGCCCCGCGCAGCAGTGGATTTTCGGGAGGGGGGTCATCAGGAGGAGGTTTTGGTGGTGGCGGAGGAGGAAGCTGGTGATAAAAAAGGGCTTTAATAAGAAATTAGAATTTACCATGCTAAAAGCATTCACAATGCTGATTTTATCCGCAATCTTAACTACTGGCTTTTTTCTCAGGGCCCAAGAAGTTCTTTCTAATAACTATCTCTTCTTGCTCGATATGGGAAGAGATATGCTAGCAGTAAAAAGTATCATTTTTGACTACCACCCAACACTTATTGGCCCCTACACAAGTCTGGCCGGTGTATTTCAAGGTCCTCTCTACTATTACCTAATAGCCATTCCTTCTTTTATCTTCAGAGGGGATCCTATCGGACCTCTTATTTTAATGTTAATAATCAGTCTATTATCCATTGTTCTTGCTTTTTATTTTTCCAGGAAATATTTTGGAGTCGCAACAGGACTATTTATAGCTTTACTTTTTTCAGTATCTCCTGAGGCAATTGCAGCAGCCACCTATACTTGGAATCCTCATCCGATGTGGTTATTAATAGTACTTTTTACATTCTTTCTGTACCAATTACTAAGCGGCAACAAAAAAATGCACCTTCTTCTCTGGCCAGTTATCGGTCTTATGTTTCATTTTGAAGCTGCTCTTGGATTTTTTATTGGTATAACCTCATTTGTATTGTCATTAATTCTTTTGCGAAAGCAATTATTTGTAAAACAATTTTTTATTGGAATATGCATTTGCACATTAACTTTTAGCCCACTTGTCCTTTTTGACTTACGGCATGAACTTCTCATGACGAAATCAATAATTACGCTTCTCAAAGGTGGTAATGAGAGCCTTTATGTAAAAGGTGAGTCGCTTGGACTTATTAACTTAACGGTGAATCATATAAATACGTTTATAAGCAACTACATTTCTGGCTTTCCGAAGCTTTTCAATTTCAGCTATTCTCATGTAGTTTTATTTATTGGAACAGTAATTTCGTTTTTTTACACCAGAAGAAATAAAAAACTACACCCACTATATATATATTTCAAACTATACTTTTCATTTCTTCTATTATTCTCAATATTTCTTTTTTTCTATCCATACCCCTTACGGTATTGGTTCTTTACAGGATTTCAAACTCTCCACATAATTGCTGTAGGTATTTCACTGGCACTATTATGGAAGTACAAGATTGGGAAAATCATTATCATACTACTACTTTGTAAGTTATTTTTTTATACAACTAGTCGAATCGATACACTCTACTTCAATCCGCCTGATAATGGAGGATTTGCAAAGGTTCAGGGAAAATTAAGTGCAATCGATTACATTTATCAAGATATGCAAGGAAAAGAATTCAACCTTCTCATATTCACTCCTCCTGTACTAACAGACGCATATGATTATCTTGTGTGGTGGCACGGAATGAAAAAATATAACTATATCCCAGGAAAGGAAAAGGCTGGCACATTTTACCTTCTAATAGAGCCTGATGGTGCTAGTCCTTGGAGTTACAAAGGTTGGCTTGAAACTGTAATAAAAACAGGCAATGTAGTCAAGACAATAAATCACCCAAGTGGTTTGATTATTCAAAAAAGAATACAGGAAAATCCAGCAACCGATGCAATAGTAAAATAGAGACTAAATTAAGAATTCCAAGAAGTACAAGCTAACAATAACTCTCTCTGTCTTGAACAAGTAAATTTACTATAGTATTATTGTCCAATGAATTTCAAAGAACTAAGAGGCTCTCCAGGACATAAAATTTGGCTCGGTGACGAATCATACCCAGAACGTGACACCCCAAAGCCTGATGAATTTGAATTCCTCACAGTAAATGACAGCTACTGGAAGTTAAGAAGGCGTTTCCCTCTTGTCTCACCAATTCCAAAAGGATTACCGGACGAAAGTGATTTGCTTAATTTCCAGCTTGCAATGTCATCAAAAAGAACAGCCATACCTGAGGATTTATATAACTCACATCACTCAAGAGCAATTCAGTTTTTTCTACAGAACTGGTGGAAAATTAGAGACATTTTTATTGAACCCTCAGAAGCACCCCAAATAGCACCCCGCTGTTATGCCGAAGTTGATTTGGGAGAACTCGGAAGACCTGATTTTGTAGGAGTTTGTCGCGACGGAAGCATTGCCGTTGTCGAGTTTGGATTATCATCAAAAGCTCCTCAAGTAGCAGTTCATGCCTATGGGTTATCACAATTCACTAATCCCGAAACAATGCCGATCTTCCCATTCACAGCAAAATATTCTTCCTCAGGAAAAAATAGTTTTCAAATAGATATTTCTCAAGTAAATGCAGGAAATATCACGAGGGAAAGAGAATCTGAAGTAAGACTGATAACTTCAAAGTATGATTACGTACCAAAGAATGCTGGACTACGTCTCTGATAGCAATTTGATTGGTTCAAGATAATACATATCCCAACCTCTATCAATTGCCTCTGCTTCCTCATCTGGAATATTTGAATGCTCGAGAATTAGAAACGTATTCTCACCTTTTTCTTCTAAATCAAATTTAGCGATTGAAGGCTCACTCCACGTGCCCGCATACCACTCCTGTATCAACTGTTTTTCCTTGACTACTATAATATTTTTACCCCAAATATCTCCATTCCAGAGTGAAAATTCCGACCCCTGTTCCCCTGACATCTTACATCTTGAACCTGTCCATTTTTCAATTAACTTTGGCTCTGTGAGCACTCTCCATATTGTTTTGGAATCAGAATGAATTATGTATTTTTTTACTATTGTTTTCACAGATTGATTATAGCATTCTGAATATTGTAAGTTTTTGATACAATTGCCACTATGATTGAATTTGAAGTTGTTAAAAAATCAAAGAAATCTCGCGCAAGACTTGGAATTCTAAAGACTCCACATGGCATTGTCCAAACCCCTACTCTTGTGGCCGTTGGGACTCAAGCAACCGTTAAAACCTTAACAAGTGAAGAAATACCCGATACCAAAACCCAAATGGTAATTTCCAATACCTATCATCTTCATC
>CAZFJW010000046.1:0-9964 GCA_964519355.1 uncultured Gammaproteobacteria bacterium
CAAATGCGTCGTCAAAGTCTTTTTTTACAAGAGTTCTGACCTGCATCGCTTTTTTATAGTATGCGTCGTAATATCCAGACGAGAGTGTATATGTTCCAAGCATTATCCTTCTTTTTGCTTCTTTCCCAAAATATGACCTTTCATGACCGAATCGCACTCCGTCATAACGGGCTAAGTTTGATGAGACTTCAGAAGGTTGAATAATATAGTAAGTAGCGATTCCGTATTCTGTGTGCGGAAGTGAGACTTCTTCAAAAATGGCACCAAGCCCTTCAAGGGTTTTGAGTGATTCATCAAAAATTTTCTTAACATTTGGAGAAAGACCTGAGGCTGTGAATTCTTTTGGAATACCAACTCGGAGTCCCTTTATGTCTTTTTTGATAGATTGAAGATATGATGTTTTTTCATCTGGTGATTGTCGAATTGTTGCATCATACCCATCTGCTCCTTGGGTTATTTCCAAAATTTGTGCTGAGTCTTCAACTGTTTTTGTAAAATGGCCGATAGAGTCCAGAGATGACGCCATTGCAATTACCCCGTAACGAGGAACAAGGCCATACGTAGGTTTAAGCCCAACAGTGTTTGTAAAAGATGCTGGAAGTCGAATGGATCCTCCAGTATCTGTTCCTGTGGCAAATGTTGCAAAAGAGGATGCAATTGCAGCTGCTGATCCGGATGAGGATCCTCCAGGGACATACTCTTTATTCCATGGATTTTTTGTATTGCCATATTCAGAATTTTCTCCACTGGATCCGTGTGCCCACGCGTCATGGTTGAGTTTGCCCAGCGAAATTGCACCTTCATGGTCGAGTCTATTAGTAGCTGTTGAGGAGTATGCAGGGATGTAGTTTTCAAGAAGTCTGGAAGCAGCTGTTGTTCTGACGCCTTTGGTCAGGAACATATCCTTTATTCCGTATGGGACTCCATGTAGGGGAGAAGTGGGAGTTGTATTATCTAGTTTTTTTGCCTTTTCGAGTGCACTTTCATCTAACGTTATGAAAGAATTGATCTCTTTATCAAATTTTTGAATTCTTTCAAGATAGGCTTTTACAATCTCTGTTACAGAAAATTTTTTGGTTTTATATCCGTCGATGATAGATGAGATTGTAAGGTTGGTTACGTCTGTCATAAAATTTAAGCAGTTGTATCCACAAGTTTTTCAACTTTGAACATATTGTTATGTTTGGTTTCTGTTCCAGATAGGGCATCCTCTTGGGACAAACAATCATCTGAGAACTGATCCGATCTGGTTCTATTCGTAAGACCTGTTACTTGTGCCGTGGGTTTTATATCTGAGGTGTCTATTGCGTCAAGTTTTTCAATGTATCCCACAATATTGCCAAGTTGTTCTTCAAATTCCTTTTCTTCATCTTGTGTGACTGTAAGATTTGCAAGTTTGGCGACCTTATTAATGTCAATTTTCATAGAGTTATTATATGTGCTTGGGGCTGTTTAGACAAGCTCGTATGTTTTATTTATTAAACAGTGAAGTAAATCTGCCTTCTGAGAGATTTTTTACAACTTCCTCAGGAGTGAATGTGTGTGAATTCATGCATACATATATTCCGGATCTCATATCCTGAAGTTTTGCAACGCTATATCCTAAGTTATAGGGCCCGTCTGAAGGAGAAAATCCAAGAATTGGAATCATTGAAGCTGTTAATACGATTGCTTTATCAGTACTTTTTAGGTTGGCTTTAAGGAATCGTGCAGTATCAGGAACAGTGTATGTTCCATGAGTAATAAGTATTTTTTTATGTGGGCTCTTTTCAATTGTTTCTATTATTTTTTCCCGATCAGAATCTGTAATGGCACGGCTATCCTTCATGCAGATAGTTGCGTATTCAAATTTGTAATCGTAACTTTTAAGTCCGTCCATAAATGAGGGGATAATGCTCCTTTCACTCGGTATCACAGTGTCTTTAGTTCCATCGTAATATGAATCAATTGTTCCACCAGTAATAATGACATGAATAGTCTCTGACATACAGATATTATATCAAATAGTCTTAATAAGGTTATCTTTTGTTCTTTTCTCAGTACTATCTTCCAGCTGTGTTAACTTTATTGATTTTTTATATTTTATTTCAATTGCTTTTTGCATTAGCCAGTCAGCAAGTTCTGGATTCTTAGGGAGAATTGGCCCGTGGAGATAAGACCCAATTGCGTTTTTATATATAATTCCTTCAGTTAGATCTTTTCCGTTATTTCCAAACCCTCTCTGAATATGAGCAAATGCTTGTGATTTGTCTTCAAGATACGTTCTTCCGCCATGATTTTCAAATCCAACAATAGGGGTGATGGGTAGGTTCGATTGTGAATGTGCAATAGAAGCTATTACATTTCCAATAAGTCTTGGGGCATTGCTCCCGGGATTTTCAGTAAAACAAGGGAAAATTCCGAGGCCTGGAAGTTTTTTATTATCTGCTGTTATGTAATATTTCCCCAGGAATTGATAGGCTCCACAGATAAAGAGTCCTGGCGTATTGTTTTCAACCTTTTCTTTTAAGAGTTTGCCTTTTTTTGTGAACAAGTCATCATTTACAATTTCTTGTTGTGTATCTTGTGCTCCACCCATAAAAATTAAATCGCATGTTTCAAGTAAGGCAGGATCAGAATCAATAGAAATATTTTCAATTACCACATCTATACCTCTCCACTCGCATCGTTTTTGGAGCACGATGATGTTGCCCCTGTCTCCATATGTATTCATAAGCTCTGGATATAACCAGGCAATTTTTATTGAGTATTTTTGAGATAAAGTTTTCATAAAAGTTTTTTTCCAGTCAGTATTTGTCTTGTTTCAAGCATTCCCGAGTATGTTGCAAGGATATAGAGCGTCTGTTCTTTTGGGGTCTTATTAATTGATTCATGTAGTGCGTCTTCAAGTTTTTCATTTATTGTGTATGTGGATTCTGATATGCCTGTATATTTTATTCTGATTGTCATGTCGAGTGCTCTATCACCGGAAATTGTTATAGTTCTTGATTCTTTTAAGTTTTCAAAATCTACATCCCAAATCCATGAGATATCGCGTCCATCTGGTATTCTGTCATTTAAAACAAGTACTATTGATGGGTTTTTATCTTTTGAGAGAACTGCTTGGATTGATTGATTGAATCCTGTTGGATTCTTTGAGAGAAGAATAACAATATTTTTATCTCTCACTTTAATTTCTTCCTGTCTTCCGAATGCAGGTTTGAAGTTTTGTAAAACAGTTTCTATACTTTTTGGTTCTATCCCAAATACCTTTTGTGCTGCAAGAGCTGCTGCGTTGATATTGTATCTGTTGTAGTCACCCAGGAGCGGGTTGGAAAGTGTGGGAAAGGTTTGAGTTGGTTTATGAGTGAATTTACATGAGGGGCAAGAGAAAAGACCCATGTGAGAATATGACAATTTTTTAAATTCGAGCTTTGCAGAACAATGAGGACAGTATAGGAAGTCAGAATCGTGAGATGAAATTTTGGAATTCATAAATTTTTCATCCAGACCAAAATAAAAAGAATGAAGACCTGAATTTTCGCCTATATATCTAAGCTGCGGATCATCGCCGTTGATTATTAATTTTGTTTTTTTGGGAATTTTAAGAAGTGCACTTTGCCATTTTTTTGCAATTGAATTTACTTCTCCATATCGGTCAAGCTGATCGCGAAATAAGTTCAGCACAAGTATCGCATCAGGGGTAATTGCTTCAGTTACATGCTGAAGTGAATTCTCATCAACTTCAAGAATTGCTGCGTCGTATGGAATATGCCCTTTTACATTGGCATGGGAGATAAAAGTAGAGGCAATGCCATTTAATAGATTTGCCCCTTCCTGGTTGCTAAAAACCGAGTTATTATTTTTTTGAAGAATTTCAACCAGAAGTTTGGTAGTTGTAGTTTTACCATTGGTTCCCGCCACAAGAATTAGCTTGAGATTAGGATTTTTAGAAATGAGTTTTTGAAGAAACTTCTTGTTGGTCTTTAGTGCGACATGTCCTGGCCATGTTGATCCGGATCTTTTTACAATTTTTTTGGAAATTAACTCTATGCTTTTACCAAGGATAATTTCTTTGTGCATGAATTTTATTATAAAGCTTTTTACATAGCCCGAAGTATCTTGATTCTTTCCTCAACAGGAGGGTGGGTGGAAAAAAGGTGAACAAACCATGATTTTTCCTTCTTGCCCTTGAATGGATTTGAAATATAGAAGTGAGCTGTGGCAGTGTTGGCGTGTCTAAGTTGAGTATTATCCTGCGAAATTTTCTCAAGCGCTCTGGCAAGTCCTTCCGGATATCGTGTTAGAAGAGCACCTGAAGCGTCAGCAAGAAATTCTCTTTTCCGTGAGACTGCAAGTTGAACAATGGTAGCAGCAATTGGAGCAAGAATTGCAACAACAAGTGCAAGAACCAGGAAAATAGCATTGCCGCTTTTCCTGTCGTTATCGCCAGAAAGTCCTCCCCACCATAAGGCTCTCATAAATCCATCTGCGAGTATTGCAATGCTGCCGGCGATAATAGAGACTATTCCCATGAGTCTAGTGTCGTAATTCTTAACATGTGAAAGTTCATGCGCGATAACTCCTTCGAGCTCAATCTTCTCAAGTCTTTCAAGAATACCGGTTGTGGCCGCAACTACAGCATGCTTTGGATCGCGTCCCGTTGCAAATGCATTGAGTGCTGGGTCATTAATTACATAGACTCGAGGCATGGGCTGGCCGTTTCCAATAGAGAGATTTTCAACAATCCTATATAGTTCTGGGTAGTCTGATTTTGTGGCAGGTTTTGCACCTGACATTGAAAGTACAAGCCGATCAGAGTAGAAGTATGAAAAAAATGACATTAAACCTGAAATTATGAGCATTATCCCAACAAATGGCAGTCCATACCCAAGGGTTTTTGAAAATATGTATGAAATTATTCCAAAAAATAAGATGAAGAAGAGAATAAGAAGAATGCTTTTTCTTTTGTTGGAACCAATTGCGTTATATACCGTCATTCAGAATTATTATATCAAAAGGAGACTAGAAACTTACCTTAACTTCTTTTTTGTCTTCTTCTCCTGCTTCGAAGAATTCTTCTTCTGTAAAGTGGAACATTCCAGCTAAGAGATTGGTTGGGAACATTTTAAGTTTGGTGTTATAAGATAGTACGTTTGAATTATAGAATTGGCGTGAATAAGAAATTTTATCTTCAGTATCAGTTAGATCACTCTGAAGCTGTTTGAAGTTGTCGCTTGCCTTGAGTTCTGGATAAGCTTCTGCAACTGCGAAAAGAGATTTGAGTGCGCCCTCAAGCATATTGTCTGCTTTTGCCTTTTCACCCATGGACCCCGCACTCATGAGAGCAGATCTTGCTTTTGTTACATTTTCAAAGACTTCTTTTTCATGTTTGGCGTATCCTTTTACAGTCTCTACTAAATTTGGAATGAGATCAGCACGCCTTTTTAATTGGACTTCAATTCCGCTTCGTGCTTCTTTTATTCGTTCTCTAAGGGTAACAAGTGAGTTATATGTAAGCCACACAAAAACTACAAGAAGTGCAAGTACGCCTAGTGCAATAAAAAGTGGTGTCATAACTATATTTTTACTAATTTATTACAGATTTGTCAAATTGAATTAATCCATTCGGTAAATTCTGATCTCGGAAGAGTATTGAGGATATGTTTTTTCTCGCACCATCCTCGCCTTGCAACCGAGACTCCATAAAACATGTTATCCATATGGGACAGTGCATGACTATCTGTGTTGATTACAAACTTCACTCCGCGATCCTTTGCATCTTTAACCATTATGTCAGGAAGATCGAGTCGTTCAGGCCATGCGTTGATCTCTAGCGCTTTATTGTTTTCGGCGACAAATCTAAAAAGTTCGTCCCAGTCAACATCATATCCGGGGCGTTGGTTCAAGAGTCTTCCAGTGGGGTGGGCAAAAATTTTGGCTTTAGGATGAGCAAGTCCTGATAGAATTCGCTTGGTCATTTTATCTCTTGGCGAGCTGAAAGAGCTGTGAATGGAAACAATAGCTGCATCGATAAGATCAAGAGATTTTTCATCTAAAGCTAATTCACCATTAGCTAAAATGTCAACTTCAAGTAAATTAATTATTCGAATACTTTTGTTACTCTCTTTAATTTGTTCAATTTTTTCTTTTCTTTTTTCCAGTATTGAATAAATTTGATTTTTGGAGTGATTATTTACGCTTGGATTATGTTCTGAAAATCCAAAGTACTCATATCCGAGTGTAATTGCTTTTTGAACCATTTCTTCCATTGATGCATCTCCATAATCATGGGAGCTGTCAAGAGGATAGTCAGAATGAATATGCATGTCACCTTTAATATCAGAAAGTTGAACTAAATTGGGTAATGAATTTTTTTGAGCAAGTTCGATTTCACCAAGATTTTCTCTGAGTTCAGGTGGAATCCAATCAAGTCCCAAGTATTTATAAAAGTCTTCTTCTTTCTTAAACTCCACGAGCTTTTTCTCATCATTTAGGAGTTTTATGCCTCGCTCAGAAAGGGATAGTCCCTTTTTTAAGGCGTATTCACGGAGTGCAACATTGTGATGTTTGCTTCCTGTGAAATGCTGAAGAAGTGATCCAAACTGTTCTGGCGTAAGAACGAGAAGGTCTACATGTTTGCCACCGCCAATTAAGATTGATGCAGTTGTAGGTCCCTGTTCAATTACTCTTTCTTTAGCTGGGAAGTCGACAAAGTGCTGAATTACAGAGGCAGGGTTTTTGGATGTTACAGCTATATCAACATCGCCAATAGTTGAGGACATTCTTCGAAGACTTCCGAGCGGATAGGCTTCTAGAAGGTAAGGTGATTTTTTTAAATACTCGAGCACCTCTGTTGCAAGAGAAAAAGCTCGTGACAAAACCATCCTATTGGTTTTTGTGGTTCCTGTGGCGTACTCACTAATAGCCCGAATTATGTCATCTTGTGATTTCTCACCAAATGATTCTAATTCTGCAATTTGTCCGTCTTCTGCAAGTTTTTTAATATCCTCTATAACTGTTTTGGGATCCTCAAGATTAAAATGAGTTACAATCTTGAATGCTTTTTTAGGGCCGAATGTTGGTATATCAAGGAGTGGGAACACAGCGGGTGAAATTCCAGATAAGACTTCTTCAAAATGCTGAACCCTTCCCGTCTCAAAAAGTTCTTCCAGTCTTGATTTAATAGTAGGCCCGATACCTGAAAGATTTTCAAGGGTTTTTTGTTCGTAGAGGTTTTTGAGTTCAGTTGAGGCGTGTTCAACAGCATCTGCTGCTTTTTGGTATGCGATAATTTGAAACTTATATTTTCTTTCATCTTTTATCGTGTAAGCAGCTGCGACACTTTTTAAAAGATGGACTATATCTTGGTTGGTCATATTTATAGCTCTATTCTACCAAAAGTCGTATTGACTGAGCCTTGGGTATCTGCTACCATACTACCACTTAGTGGGGGCGTAGCTCAATTGGTTAGAGCGCTTCCCTGTCACGGAAGAGGTCGCGGGTTCGAGTCCCGTCGCTCCCGCTTACTCCACTTACCACTGCCCAGAAAGGAGGACCATATAATGGCAAAGAAAAAAACCACAAAAACCGCACGTTCTACAAGAATGAATATCGCAGAAATGTCAGATTATTCAGCACCAAAGTCATATGTTAGTCTTGCATACGGAATTATTACTGTAGTTGTTTTATTTGTAATTGTATTTTTAGGAATTAGATCCATTGCACAAAAAAACAAAGGAGAGATTTCTGATGATGCAACCAATATCGAAACAATTTCTAATATTTCTGAAAGCTACGTAGTTCAGGGAGGAGAAACCCTTTTCAGCATTGCTGAAAAATTCTATCAGAATGGAGAACTCTGGCCAACAATTGCAGCTGAAAATAAGATTCAAAATCCAAATGCATTAGAAAAAGGCACAAAGCTTAATATTCCAAAATCAGAAACTTCCGCAATGGAAGTAACTGAAGAAAAAATAGACCAAGCACCTGTGCAAGAAGACAAGCCAGTTACACAAACTGTACCTGTCCAGGATAAAATTACAGCAAACACTTATACAGTAGTTCGAGGAGACAATCTTTGGAATATTGCAGTAAGGGCATATGGTGATGGATTTAAATGGACAGAAATTGCAAAGGCAAACAATCTTGTTAATCCAAGTCTTATTCACTCAGGAAACGTGTTCAAATTACCAAGGTAGTATTTCTTGGGAAGAACGTTCCAACATCTTTTAAAGAGATGTAGATCCTTCTCGTAGGAAAGTGATTGACGTCTTGAAATCATATTTCAATGCGTGTAATCTAAAAGACAAATGCGAGAGTAGTTCAGTGGTAGAATGCTTCCTTCCCAAGGAAGAGGTCGCCGGTTCAAATCCGGTCTCTCGCTCACTGTGTTATTTTGAACACAAGCCTTCCACTAATTGTAGTACCCAAGGTGTATTTCTGGAGGATAAAGGATTCGATTGTGGGATTAATTCCCCTTAATTCTCCATCAACGATAATAAGTGATGGCGAATTTTGTGAAAGTTCTTGAAGAAGAATTTTTAGATTTTTACCCTCAACATTTCTTGTTTCTATTGTATTAAACCTGCTGGGACTTTTTCGTTCAGATAGAAAATAAAGAATCGGGGTCATTCCATAATTAAATATATACTCTCCCCTCGTTGTACTGTTTGAAAGATAGTTGGCTGTTGTATTAAATATTGCGGCATCAGAAGGATGTACCAGAATTCTTGCTCTTGAAGAAGTAAGAAGGGTGTCGTTAGTATAAAGAGGCGCAAACCATTTGTAGTAGTTTCTGAAAATTCCGTTGTAGATTCCAAGTATAAGAAGAATAATAATCGGTCCTGTTAAGATTTTTCCAGTAAATTTATAGTCCCAAAGGATGTATAGTGATCCAATGCTCAGTGATGACAGTGCAATAAGAGGCGTGATATGAATAGTATCCATAGTAGGTTGAAATCCGACAAGATAAAAAAGAGATGAAAGAAGGGCTGCAAAAAATAAAATTGACCTTTTTTTGATAGCCATAAAAGCAGCGAGAAGAGATACAAAAAGAGGCATGCTATAAAATGCAATTTTGCCGATTTTGTAAAATAGCGGAGCAGGGTACGTCCAGGCATTTGCGTATGATGGTCCGTGTTCGGCAATACTTTCAATTATTAAGAAAGAGTACATTTCACTTAAAAAAGCAGTAAAAGACGATGTCGTCAAAAGATAGGCAAGCATTGCAGTAAAAATTCCTAATATTCCCAAAACTAAGAAAAGAGCATGCTTGGGTTTTTTTGATTTTAGTAAGTAAAGAAGCAGAATGAATACATGTAGAAAAACCATAAAGCCGAAGTTCTGTTTGGATAAAAGAATGAGTGCGGCAGTAATCCCAGCTGCGAAAAATAGTTTATTACCATTTTTCATTTTTTTTGACTTAATCCCTTTTAATACAAAATATGAATATATGATTCCAAGCTCGATTGAAATGAGTGTTGGCGAAAGATAATTGGTTTGGAGTGGTCCCCAAATCAGAAAAAAAATCACAATTCCAATCAAAAATTTTCTTGGAACATCCATAAGATATAGTGTTTTGGAAAGAAACACTGTAGTAAAAGACGCAATAAGGAGCGCAAGGATACGTTCTGCAAGAATTGATACTCCAAATAAAGAAAATGAAAGTGTTCCCAGAAATGCTGTAAGGGGCGTATAGAGATATTGAAAATCCCTATATGGAATATCACCCTGGAAAATTCTCCATGCACCGTACAACACCCAGCCTTCATCCTGAGGATTGAGCCCCCGTATAAAAACATGTAAAAGCAAACATGCTGTAATTGTAAAAATTCCAATTTCTGTTTTATATTTTTTAACAAAATCCATGATGATGTTATAACACAGAGAATTTATATATGAAAATTTCTCATGGTTGACCAGATATGTTCAATTTGATAATATAAATCGTGCCGCAGAAAAATTCACACACGAAATATATTTT
>CAZFJW010000047.1:0-9708 GCA_964519355.1 uncultured Gammaproteobacteria bacterium
CCATATTCTCTACAAGAGACGTAAGATAATTTGAAACTCCTACATTTGGATACGCAAGCTGGCTAATATCAATTCCAATTTTCATTCTTACATTGTACTAATTGGGCAGGTACAACTCAATGAAGAGTTAATACAAATAAATTCACCAAATATAACCTAAAAACACATTTAATTTAGAAATCTAAAGATTAAAATTCTAAAACTGGAATTTTTATTTTTTGTTCTGTTTTTTTTGAAGTACAAAAACATTATCAGGAGAAAAACTCTTAGATAATCTAGAAAATATTCTATCCAACCAAAAACCCCATATGGTTACCGGTCTAACTCTAACAATACTCAGCTGTTTCAATTTAAATAGATCCTTCAATGCCCCATAAGTAAATACACGTATGTGACCCTCCGTGATGTTTCCTTGGCCTAAAGATTTCAGCTTCCTACCTAGCTTATAGCGCGAAGAGTTTTCGAGAAATAATGGAGAAATTCCAAAAAGTAAAAGAATTCGATTTACATAATACCCAAGATTGGGAGTCGAAATAATAAGTACTGAGTCTTTATGCATGAGTTTTTTCATTTCATCCAGAAGGTCATCGGGACTAAAAAGATGCTCTATTACTTCCCCACAAAAAATTACATCAAATACATCACCCCTCAACTTATTCGAAAGACTTTCCTCATTTAAATCAATTTGAACATATTTCCCAATTTTCTTTTTTACGGAAGGGTAATAGTCACAACCAACATAAAAATCTTCCTTGGAAATTAGTTTTGTAAGATATGCATTTCGCCCACACCCAATATCAAGAACCTTAAGATTTCTATTTGCTTCTTTTTTGTATGTTCTATACTCGCTAGCTATAACCTCCAATCTATTCCATGAAGGCATAGCTGTTTCATATTTTGAAAGAAAATTGTGATAATTTTGCATCAGAATAAAATCTCGTTATTTTTTTAGACTTTTAATCATTTTTTTCACTTATCATTTGCATAGCAGCTACTACAAGAAATATATATGACCAACTAGCACTTCTTTCAGCTATTTGAAAATAACTGAAATAATACAGAAACACTGATAATAACAATAAAACAAGCCCAACAGCAAGAGGATTTTTACTACTGATTTTGTATGAATAGCCAATAACATATATCATAATCCCAATAACAATATATAACATGCTATTTTGAACCTGTAAATAAATTATGTCAAAAAGAATTGCTGCACCAAGAATTGCGCTAAATAGATAATAATTAGATTTGACTAATAATATTTTCATTGGAGGATAAATATTAGAAATCTTTTTTATAACACGGACTGCCAATGATGAAATTGAAATTAAATAAAATACCATAGGGAGCAAATAGATAAATGCTGAAAACTGAACATCAATATTATTTAGGTAATTCTCTACTTTTTTTAATACAAAAAATGGAATTCTAAGAGGACTTTGGGTTAGATTTTCTCTTGTTTCCTGATATTTACTAACAAATATAGGCTCTCTTTTATTTATCGAAATTGAATTCTCACTATTTCCCTCTAACGATTTTATTTCAAATTCGTACTTTCGTCCTTTCGAATCTTGAATTATCGGAAATCCGAATGGAAAAATGGAAAAATCATAAATCAGGCCAGACCTGTAAATGTTCTCATAATACCATTCCCTACTTCCCTTTTCGCGAATTCTGAATAATAACTTATCCTCCTGTCTATATGGCACTCGTGAATAAGTTTGAAGTCTTACACCAAGAATCCCAAGGTTATTTGCTTTTGCTGTAAAAAAACCTGAAACCGTACTTCCCTTCTGAAGTCTTGAGAACGTAAGTGATGAAAAATTTTCCCTACTATGACTGTGGGTAAAAACAAGAAAACTCTCATCAAGTAAAATTATATATAGAAGTGCTAGTGAGCTCCCCAAAGTAAACAAAAATAAGGGAATAACTCCCCATTTTATCCATTTTTTTTTGTAAATAATTTTTTTCAAATTCATGTTATTTTCTTTTAAAAAATGCCAAAAATAAAATGAGTGAAAGAACCATGAATATTGTAACACTTAAAAATGCCCCAATAATAAGATATGCTTGCGGCAAAAAATATAAAGTTCCAGTTATCGTATATGAACCTTCACTATTCTTTACACATTGGTTTTCAACTTTACAAACGACACTAGGATCAATTAAAAATGAATTCAAACCAGCCGTGTTCTTCATATGCAAGTCACCACTCAAAAAATAATCATTATTTTTTAAAATAGCTTTTATCCAGGAAAAATCTCCAATTTTTATTCTCCATCCCTCATTAAACCCTTCTGAAAAATTAAGGTAAAAAGACTTTGACACTTTACTCGCTACAAAATTATATTGTGTAGGTCTATTTTCTATAAAAAATACTTTCTCAGCTTTCTGAGTATTGAATATGTCATCTTGAAAATCTGTTTTATAGATATGTGGTTTGAAATTTTTATTTTCGTAGACAACAATTTTTCCAAAATTCATGTCTTTTCTCTCAAGAAATGGATATGTATCTAGTAAATTTATATATTCCTCTCTAGACAGTCCGTAATGAATGAAAAAATTATCATCATTTGACACATCCTCAAGAGGAACAAAAACATATTTAATTGAAGACATATCAAGAAGCGAATCTGTATAAGAGCGACCCATCAAATCCATTACCATTTCCCCTTCAAAAAACTTTTCTATATCTAGGTCTTTTACAAAAGAAAACCAATCATTTTTAATTACCTCAATACCACTTACTTCCGGATGATTGTTCGAATAAAATCCCCATCTAGAAAGTGTTGGAATCCACAGAGTACGGTAGAAATCCTCGTCATAGATGAGTAATTGTTTAATCTTTTCATAATCCTCAGGCATTTTTTTTCCAGTGTAAATCGACCCTGCCTGTCCAGATAATATTGGCTTTATAGGTAGCAGACATATTAAAAAAAAGAGAAAGGCTAAAAAATAAAAAGCATCTTTTGCTATACCCTTTTTCCATTTTTCCTCTAAAAATCCGATAAATGATGCAATAAGAATTGCGTAACCTAATAAAATTAACGGGTAAAACTTACTTGCCTCCCGAAAAGCATTGAATCCAGGTATATTCTCGAATAACCACCTATATAAAGTGGGAAACGGAGAACCTGACTGTTTTGTTAATAATATTCCAATAAGCGCAACTATGGCAAAAAATACAATTATTTTATTTCTTCTATTTAAAAGGAGGCCTAAGAATGCAGTGAAAGGAAAAATCCAAAAATATGGCTGAACTCTTTGTATCTCAAATATTGCAAGCCTCCCTCCTGTCCAGAATGGATGCTGGAGAGAAAAAGCGTTAAAAATTGTCAAAAATTCATTGCCAAATAACCCCCTATTTAGAACCGGGTTCTCAGTTAAAAGACTAGTTTGTGACAGCGGAAAAACCCAGTAAAAATTTAGAATAAGAAATAAAGCAAAAAATAACACAAATGGAAAAATGGCTTTTAATGCCTGAGGCGCAGATCTCCTAATAACTACCAATTCAAAGTAAAATATATATAGAGCATGAAGAAAAAAGCCGATATAAGTTATTCTAAAATCTAGAAATACTGTTATAGAAAAGGAAAGTAAAAAAGCAAGATATAAATATAGTTTTCTTTTCTCAAGAAGATTCATAAGGATCAAAAATGAAAAGATAAGAAAAGAAGTTGAGGCGTAAAGAAGAAATGCCGAACCTGAGATAATATAGTATGTACTGTAATTAAAAATAACTGCTGCAAAAATAGAACCCAAAGTAGACTTTGTAGTTTTTTTTGATATAAAAAAGATACATATATTTGAAAGTATTATTGAAGGCCAAAAAATAAGAATTTTTTCCGAAATATTTTGATCAAACCCCAAAAACCCCAAAAATCCATATAGACTTGTAATTGGAGATCGCCATAGAAGAAGGTCTATTTGTCCAAAGCCTAAATTGGATACCCAAATTGTCCAACCCTTATATTCTTCCAAGGTTTCAGCGAAGGCAAATCCCCAATCACCAGATGTAAAAAATCCAAAACTCAACCATCGAAAATATGTGATAAAAGAGATCAGTAATAAAAGGGTAATGGCTAAAAATTGCTTATTTTTCATACTTTTTTCATAAACCTATACTTTAGTAACGTATTAAATACTATTATTATTGATATCAACATACCTATTAAAGTAACAGCCAGACCAAAAATAAATTGCCTTTGAGGACCATAATATATCGATAAGAGAATTGTACGTTGCCCATTTTTTATCTTACAATTTTTCATTTCTAAGCAGATAGACTCAATATCAATAATCCATGAATTTGCATACCCATTCACAATTTCATGACTACTATTAAGGGTACTTACTACATTTCTAGAAACACCTTCTACATTAATTTTCCATCCTTCTGAGTATGACTCACCAAAAACTAATGGAATTACTTTCTCTGATGATGTAACTTCTACAACATATTCTGCTGGAGACTTTTTATTATATCGAACCAACCCGGTTATATTAGTATTTGAATACATAGGAAATTGTCTCTTTGCGTCAATAAATAATGCAGTTCCCACTTCGTATGTCTTATTTGAAATTGCCTCCTGAAGTACTTCGAGTCTTTTTCCATTTAAATACTGGACTTCCCTGGGAATATAAATCTGTCCTAAGAAAAATGCATCAGGAACAGAATAGAAAACTAGTTGATTGTAACTGCTATGCCTTGGAAAAAAATTATCAAGTTTTTTTTGCAACACATCTTTTGAATAATGACTGTCTACTTTTTGATCTACATCAAGTGCGTTTTGAGCTAGGTCAAAATCATTTCTTAGTAGAATTGTACGAATGTTGAAAAGTGAAAGAGCTTTTTGCATAGAAATAAAGTCCCCTTTTTCATACAATGAAAAAATTATATTAACAGCATTAAATCTACTTTCTTCAATAGAACTACCATACCCAATCGAATAGCCCACTATGGGTGTATCTACGAATGAATAAGGCAAATATACACCCTTGTAGCCCCAAATGTAATTATCTAGTGGAGAGTAATTTTTGGGAAACACCAAAATCCTACCATCATCCATTTTTGGCATATTTAGCATTGCTTGAATCCAATATTCTGGAATTTGAACTTTAAGTGAATTTATAGTGGCTTGACGAGAAGGTATGACACTTCCCAAAATAAATGGCACGCCTAAAAATATAATTCCTAGAAAGAAACCTACAAAAATTTGATTCTTTATTCGGGCAAATCTTTTCATATTTGCTAAAACGGACAGTGAGTAGGGAATAAGATAAGCAAGTGCAAAAACAACAAAAAAAGGAAATTTAATATCACTTGCTCTATAAATTCCAAAGTATTTAATAAATTTCAGAGAAAATTTATACAATTCACCCAGTGGCGCAGCAGTTCCCTTTGACAAAAAAACCCCCCCAAGGAATATTAAAAAGAAAAAAAGAGAATATTTTTGTTGTTTTTTTTTGTTACTCTGTAGAAAAGCGAACAAAACACAGAGAACTATTAGAGCAACTATCAATTGGGCGGGATACTCATACCATCTAGAGTACGGGTAAAAATAATCCCCCCCGATGGTTCTTCTAGTAAACCAATAATACTCATTTAAAGTAAAACTGTTAAAAATTGGAAACCTGTACAGTGAAATATCACTAAAATTAAATGCGTAAATTGATGCTCCCCCAAAAATTTCTTTAAAAGTCTTCGTAAAAGGTAATAACCAATACGAACTAGATGTTAATAAAACGAGGATAGAGA
Organism: uncultured Gammaproteobacteria bacterium; assembly: GCA_964519355.1. Taxonomy (GTDB): domain Bacteria; phylum Patescibacteriota; class Microgenomatia; order Levybacterales; family GWA1-39-11; genus CAZBEA01. The sequence goes on from CAZFJW010000047.1 coordinate 5,762, forward strand.
GCATAATTCGCTTGGCTACAAGTGGTTTTTTATCCATTTTGAAAAATGTTCTTAGTCCAAAGAGAAGTACTAAAATATAAACGAATGAATATAAAGCAAGATTCATTGCAACTCCTGCATAACAAAAACCAAAAATATATAGTAGGGCATAGGTAATATGATCCCCTTTACCCTCAATAATTTTTATACATTTCAATAAAACCAAAGGGGTAAAAATAAAAAGGAAACCGTAGGTTGGAATCCAACCAAACATGCTAGCAAAAAAGGGATTGAAAACATAAAATAATGCTCCTAAAATTATTGGAATTCGCACCGTCGGAGAGAAAAAGTGTTTTAAGAAATAAAAACAACTTAAAAAAGACATTGAAAGAATTAACCCGAGAATCATCTTCTGTGATAGAGCAATGCTAAAAATCAAAGTTAATAGGTATGTTAATAAATGATAAAACTGGGGAATTATTGAAATATTCGGAAGACCGAGTCCATAAGAATGATTCCAAAAAGATAAATTTCTTAGAAAAAATTGTTCATAATTAACTGTGGTATAAGCCTCACCTCCTAATAAAATTTGACTATTATCAAACCACAAAAAAGGAATGAAAAAAAGTACCAATGTAATTATTGAGACACATAAAGTAGATTTATCACGCATAGATTCCGATCTCAATGAAGCTGAATATTCCTAATCTTCTTTTTATTAGACGAATTTTTTATTAGATGAAATTCTATTTCCCACGCATGAATAAGCTTCGCAAACAAGCGTTCATATATATTTGGATAGATATTTACACATTTAGTAAGAATGCCGTCCACAGATGGATGAAATCTCATATTGATCTTGCTAGAGATTGTAACTAGTTTTGTATCTAAATAATAATCAATATACTGTTGGTGAAGCGTAAAAGAAGACCAATAAGTTTTATGGGTAAAATGGTATGCATAAGGATTTGTATAGTGAGGGACAATAACCTCAAGCTTTCCACCATCTTTAAGCAACCTGTCGAATTCAACAATCATTCGCCCTGGGTCTGTGAGGTGTTCAAGAAAATGAGATGTATAAATTACGTCAACGCTCTCATCAGGCAGGGGAATCTTTTCCTTCTCAAGATCTATAACAAAATCAACATTCTCCTGGGGATACATATCAATTCCTATAAACCCCTCTTTCTTGCTTGGCCCACAACCAACATCAAGACATATCTCTCTATTATTCTTTAAAAGATTATTAAAATCTTTTTTCAATGCTTGATTTATCATATTCTCCCCCATTTTCTTGCTTTGTTGTCATACTTCTTAATTATACGTGCAGGATTTCCAATTACAACAGAATAGTCTGGTACATTACCAGTTACGACACTTGATGCTCCAACAACTGAATTTTTCCCAACAGTAACGCCAGGAAGAATCACTACATTTATTCCCAAAAATGATCCTTCTTTAATTAGTACCTTTCCCTTATTTGTCATCGGCTGGTCAATAATTGGAACACTAATATTTTCAAATCCATGCATTCCATCTGCAATAAATACTCTATCTGAGATTAAGACATTTTTTTCAATTATAACGCTCTGTGTACAGCTAACATGGAAATTGGCTCCTATGCAAACATTATCCCCAATTACAAATGAGGGCTGAAAATGTTTGCCCTTATGCTCTGTAACCACTGAAAGAAAGGATCCTTCTGCAATGAAAACATTTTTTCCGATTTCAATACAACCCTTATTCCATATTTTCGAAGGGAACTTTACAACACTCCCTTTTTCAAAAGACTTATATCCAGAGAGGCTCTGTGTAAAGGAAATAAGATTTAGCAATATAGATTTAATCATTAATAAAAGTATTAAATTCTCTGACTCTATTTTCCCAGGCCCAAAATTCACGAATTCCACTAACGTCGGCTTTGCTCGGTCTTAACTCATTATACTTCTTTGGTTCAAAAAGAGAGATTATTGAAGAAGCATACTTATTTTTATCATATGGCACAACTTTTACACACCCCTTTGTATAGATCTTTCGTAGCTGCGGAAGATCATACATTATGACTGGAAGACCAGTGCACAATGCTTCTGCTGCTACCATTCCATTATTATCATAAACTGTCGGATGAACAAGTAATTTTGAAGATTTGTATAATTTATACTTATCAATTCCATTCACATACCCCAACCAATCTATATTTTTCTTTATTCCTAAATTTTTAGCTTTTTCTTTTAAGAACTTGACATAATTTTCATCACCATTCCCTATCAAACACAATTTTGCCTCAGGAAATTTAGCACAAACAATACTCCATACATCAAGCAATCCGCTCACACCCTTTTGAGGATGAAGCCTGCTGCAAAATATGGCATCATAGATGTTATTATTATTTAAATCTTTTGAATTTGTTTTTTCTATTTCCTCAAGATTTACTCCTCCGTAAATAGGATATATTCTCTTCTTCATGGACGACGGGAAAAACTTTTTATCGTACTCATTTGTAATAAGAAAAAGATCTGCTCTCTCCTTCATTCTAGAGAATAAAAATCTTTGATAGATATAATAAATAATGTACTTGACGAGTGGAAAATTATAGTGATTCTTAATGTTTTCAAAAGGAGTCGGTATAAAAAGAAATAACGAAGCAATCCATTCAAATGTATATTTCTTTTTCAAAAAGTACAAAGGAAGAACATCTGGGCCAAAATCTGAACAGGAATAAATTATGTCATTTTTTGTTGTGGGGTTCTGTTCTAAATATTTTTCAAAAATACTTCTAATATAGTTAATTTCACTGTGATGAGAAAAATAGCTGAATTTTTTGAATTTGTAAGGAACAGTTATGATCTGACTTTTTTTGAGCGAAGGTATATTTTTTTTAAATGTTTCAGGTTCTGTCGTAATAATTACAAATTCGTATTCAGAAAACAAATTTTTGATTATTTCAATCATAATCTTTGTATTTCCTCCCATCGTTCCCGGTGGACTTGTATATATGGCAGATATGATAAATCTTCTTTTCATTTTTTTGATAAAAAGTATCCAAATCCTCCGGCTGCAAATTCTGATGTTTTCATAATAAAAAGTCCCACTGTATATTTAGGATTTTTGAAAAGTAAATCTGGGCGTGACAAAAATATCCTATACCTTCCTAACAAATTGCTTTGCTGCTTAAAAAGATCCGTATTCTCTTTTTTGGATACATAAACACCAAGTTTTTTAGAATAATAGTATTTTTTTTGGACAGTTCTTGTGAGGGATAATTTACCTTCATTGTGCTTTAGGGGAGTGTTAATTCTTGCTACAGATTCTTTCCCATATTTGTATTTTATCCTTTGGGGAAGATCAAAATCTTCAGTTCCTGTATTTTTTGCGTCATACCCCTTAAACTCCTTAAAAACTTTGTGGTGGAAAAAACGTGGGGCCTCAATCCAATCCACACCAAAGTAAAAACTCCTCTCAAGTCTTTTACACTGTGCCCAATAACCCTCACCAATTGATTCTTCTGGTATGGTAACTGCTTTTAAATCTGGATTTGAATTGATTTTTTTTACACAATCTCCAACAATATTTTTTCTCAAAATCATATCGCAATCAAGAAAAAGTAGATACTCTCCGCGCGCTTTAGATGCACCAAAATTTCTTTGTGTACTTCTTTCTGGACCTTTATTAAAAACTTTTGTGGTAAACTTTTTTGCAAGCTCAATGGTATTATCCGAGGAATTGTTGTCCACTACGATAATTTCAATCTTTTTATAACTTTGATCCTGAATACTTTTTAGACAATTTGTAATATTGCGCTCTTCATTTTTGGTCGTAACAATAATAGAAACCAAAGGCTTATCTTTCATACTATTGAATAATACATTTAGCTGGAAGACGAGTCAATAACGTAAGACATTAAAATCTGCTTATAATTTTCCAACTTTTCTCACCAGCGTTTTTCCAAGAAAATTGCTGTGACCAGA
>CAZFJW010000048.1:0-9240 GCA_964519355.1 uncultured Gammaproteobacteria bacterium
GGAAGCTTATGGAAGATATATGGCAAGCAGTGCTTGATGAAATACAAATAGAGGTGTCCAAACCCACATACCTTACTTTTTTCCAAAATACGTATCTTATTTCACTTGAAAATGATATCGCCACAATAGGGGCTCCTACATACATAACGGCACAATATATAGAAAAAAGATATTATGCTTTGATTAAAAAATCACTCGATAAAAAAGTCAACAAAGATGTAAGTCTTATTTTTTCTACTTCTATAAGAGAACGAAAGTTAGAAAAAGATATAGGACCTCTTTTCACCCCAATGCCAATAATAGAAAAACGAACCCCTCGGCCGGAGAGGGTGAGAGTTGACTATACGTTTGCAACTTTTGCAGTCTCTGAAAGCAATCAATTAGCCTATACTGCCGGCCTTACTGTCGCTGGGGCACCAGGGGGCATTTACAATCCTCTCTTTATATATGGAACAGTAGGTGTTGGAAAAACACATCTAATGTGTGCGATTGCGAATAAGGTTCTTGAGATAAAAAGTGATGCGAAAATTTTATATCTTACAACTGAAGAATTCACAAATGAGGTAGTCGAATCCATAAAAGAGAATGCTACAAACAAACTGAGGAAAAAATTTAGAAATGTTGACGTATTGCTTCTTGATGATATTCAATTTCTGACTGGGAAAGAAAAAGTTCAAGAAGAGCTTTTTCACACCTTCAACACGCTGATAGATAAAGGTGGGCAAATTATTTTCACATCAGATCGTCCGCCGTCAGAAATACGGAAAATCGAATCAAGACTTGCTTCAAGATTTGAAGGGGGACTTACTGTTGACGTCGGCCCGCCTGATTTTGAACTAAGAGCTGCAATAACTCTTATCAAAAGTGAAAAACATCGCATTCCTCTTTCCACAGATGTAGCCAAAATAATTGCCGAACACGTTCAAGACGCACGGGCCTTGGAAGGATTTCTGCTTAGATTATCTGCAGCCCTGGTCAGAACGCCATCTAAAGAGGTTTCAAAAGAACTTGTCTTGTCTCTTCTTCAAGGGGCAAAGAAAAGGACTCAGGCCGCATCCCCAGATGCTGTAATTGAGGCAGTATGTAATTACTACAATATTAAAACTACACAAATCAAAGGATCGAAAAGAGATGCTTCTTTAGTTCGAGCACGACATATATGCATGTATTTATTAAAAGAGCAGGGTCTAACACTTGTTGAAATAGGTAATTTACTTGGCGGCAGAGACCATACAACCGTCATGCACGGTGTGGAAAAGATTGAGTTCCTGATTCAGAACAATGAGGAGAAAAATGGGGAAATCGTGTCAATAAAACGTGTAGTAGAGAGTAATACAAGAACGTAATTTTTTAAATACTGAGTAATTCACATGTTATCCACACTTATTCACATGTTATCCACACTTTTGAGTAGGCTCAATTTCTTGCTTTTATCCACTTCTGCCTCTATACTACTACTAATACTAATAAGTTATATTTATGTTGGCAGAAATATTGGTGGAGAACATTGAAAACATTCTTCCATTGTTAGCAAAAATTTTACCTGCTCACTCCCAAATACCAATTCTTTCGCATATTTTGATTGATGCGAAAAATGAGGGTTTATTTATTACAGCTACAAATCTTGAATTTGGCGCACAAATTAAAATACCCGCAAAAATAATTGAAAATGGAAAGGCAGCACTTCCTGGAAAATATTTCATTGAACTTATTTCCTCATTTCCTAAAGAAAAATTCACAATCCAAAAAGATAAAGAAAAAGTGGATCTTGTTACCAGAGATAGTAAATTTACTCTTCAAACCCTTCCTGCTGAGGAGTTTCCTAAGTTATTCGATGATGTAGTAGGTGAGAAGATACATGTTGGTAAAGAGCTACTGGAGAAGGCTTTTTCAAAAGTGTTGCTTTCAATATCTCAAGAGGAAACAAGGCCTGAATTGACAGGTGTTTGTCTTGTTAGAAAAGAAGGAAAAGAAGAGATTGTTACAACTGACGGATATAGACTCTCATTGTTTAAAAGCGGCACGGGAATTGGAATGAAAGAAGATGGAATTGTAATTCTCTCTTCAAAATTAATTCAAGAACTTGTTGGTCTAAAAAGGGAGGGTGATTTATTTATAGATCTAACTACTAATCAGGCACTTTTTGAAACAGGTGAAATAGTTCTGGTCGGGAGAATGATTGCTGGAAGATATCCTCAATACGAAAAGATTTTACCCAAATCTTTTAAAACAAAAATAACAGTAGACAAGAACCAGTTCTATCAAGAGACGCGTCTTGCAGCAGTATTGGCGCGCGAAAACGCAAATATTCTAAAGCTTGTTATAAAAGATGAAAAAATTATTCTTTCCGCCAGATCATCTGGAGTAGGAGAAGGACAAGGTCAAATTGATGTTGTACAGGAAGGGGAGGATACAGAAATTTCATTTAACGCTAGGTACTTGCTGGATTTTCTAAAACAATGTGAAGGTGAGGAAATTGTTATGGAATTAAATAGTTCTCTTGAGCCTGCAAAATTTTTTGATAATACAAATCCTCACTACTTCCACATTATCATGCCTGTTCGAGTACAGGATTAATTATTTACCAAAGCTGGCACAGTTATTGTTACTGGAGAGGTTCCCTCGACTGATTTACCCTGGCCGGATAATATAAATACGGGGAAAAGATACGGTGATGCAAAATCATAGAAATACTCAAAATTAATAGATGAAATGGATATGGTATCTAGTTGTGGCGGATTGGTAATGTCGTTAGGCTCAATAAATGTATAGGTGTAGTTTTCTTTGCTCAACTGGTCTTTTATTTCGGATACTGAAACAAGCGAAACTGAATCTCTGGATGGTATTGGGTTTATGTCCCAATATTGAAGCTGTTTTACGGTTCCTAGTCTGTCGATAATTATTTTTATAAGTTGACTATTTGCTCTTTGTAAAGAGATTGGATAATTCCCGATCCGATAAGAATATATTATTTGGTAATAATAATCATTCGGGCTTTTTTCCGTATCAAGTATCTTACCCTCACTATCAATGAGCACTGTTTGTTCGTGAGTTACGATATGTGATTCGGAAGATAAATTAAGAGGTTTTATAAAATCATTTGCTATAGACAATGCTTCTTCAATAGAGTCAACATTGTCTTGTTTTTTTCCATCAATATCACTTTTACCACGCACTTGAGATGAGGAATAAAGAACATACCCAGAATTAACATGAATTTGGAGACTTTTGCCAAAATGTTCCCATGTAAAGACCAGGTCTTGCCCTTGGAGTGCTTGTGGTTGTTCGGTAAATCCTAATGAAAGAGCGGTTGACTGTGCTTTTTCCTGGCTCATTTTAGTGCTCGTAACAGAATAAAATTTACTTGAAGTTGGGAGGGACGTTTTGTCATCCACATTCCACTCGATGGCGACCCTAGAGCTTTGTGTAGCGTCAGATATGACCTGAGGCGCTGGTATAAAAGTCGGGATAGGGAGTGTTTGTAATGGGCCATTATCAGTTATGGGTTCAGGTGTATGAGTTTTTTTGGTTATCCTCAGTATTCCTAAAACCAACAAAATTACAAAAAATATACAGATAAAAACAATAGCAACATTTCTATTAATTATCTTCAACATAATATTTAATGCCTCCTCCAGAAAAATCAAGCAGGTTGTATAAGTATGTAATATCATCATCTGAGTGTCGAATACAGCCAGAACTTCCAACATCAGAACTTGATAGTTTTGAAGGATTACCGCCAACGCCATGCAGCCCAAATGCACCAGCCGTGACCCAATCGCATTGTGAGCCATTACATTCTGTATATGGAACGGGCCCGTACGGCGGCTGCTCAATTCCAGGAACATCGAGGGTTAGAAAATAGGGGGCCGTCTCGGGATTGGATGATTCCGGGTGGCCTTCAATAATAGTCCAGTAATCACGTCCGACAAGCTGGGGAAGCGGAGTGGGACGCTCTCCTGGCCTTCCAGTTTTGACCTGAAAAGTTTTTTGAAGGGAGCTGGCAGTTTTATTTCCGGGCGGTCCTTTGTAAAGATCCTCTGTGTTCGATTTTCGATGAAGGACAAACCAATAAGCCTCAGTAGGTGTGGATGTTGAGGCAAGACAAGATTCGGGATTTGCGCTCATGCTGATTGCACAATCTAATTCAGAATCGCAAGCTCTTTTAGAGACGGGTATTTCCTCAGGGATATAAGGAGGGGCGAGTGGTATTCCTTCAAATTCCCAATGTAAATGAACGCCTGTAGACGCGCCCGTTGTCCCCATTATTCCCAGTTGGTCTCCTTTGGATACTGTTGACCCATCCCCAACCGATATGAGACTGAGATGTCCGTGCAGAACTCTTCCGCTGGAGCCTTCAGGAGTAAGTTGTATCATATTCCCATATCCCCCAACACAATTTCCACCATCAGTACAATCATAGGTCTTGACTGTGCCGTTGAAGGTGGCATACACAGGAGGATTCGTTCCATAAGGAAGTGCGGAAATATCAAGGCTTTCATCTCCCGATCCTTGAAATATTCCATTATGGCTTGTGCCGCCCTGCGGTCCTTGACTAACTCTTCCAGTTGTTGGCCAGCATGCGTCCCCTGTTTGAGTTTTAGGATTGCCAAATTTAATCCGTTCTGTATTGCTTTTGGCTTCTTGAGCATGGGCAATGGATGGGAATAAAAAGAAAAAAAGAATGAGTAATGTTAATCTATTCATAGACAAAAGCTGGGTCTGGGATTAAATGTGTAATTACTATTTTGAATACCACTTTTTGTGCGGGACGATAGATAGAAGAAAAGAGGCAGTTTGCAAATCCCCTCCTCAGATAGTCCTTGTGAATGAAACCATGCAATAGCCTCATCTTTGGCAGAATCAATTTCATCTGTAAGTATCTCTGCTTCAAAGTCATTTGGGGTGCTAATATATTCAATCCTAACAAGCGGTGAAGCATAGAGAATATCACTCTCACCCTCTAGCGATGCGATGAGTTGTTCTCTGATGGCAATGTCAGTATCAAGGCTAGGAGTTGGCCGGGTTCGAACCGTCTCCAACAATTCATCGGTTGCTTCTTTGTTATACCTCATTTGGGGTTTTGGTCTTGAAAATGATGTCGTTGGGTTTGGTCCAGATTCATTCTGCACAGTACTTGTTGGTACAGGGTCTTTGGGCGTAAAAATTGAAAAAATAATTAGTCCAATAAAGAGTATAAAAAACACAACACATGCTATTAGTATTATTCGAAATGACATAGTCTTTTATCTGGCGCACCACCAATACGCACCGCTAACACCTGGTGATCCTATTAATCTATTATATGATGTTGCGTTGGTAATTTGGTCCTGCCATTGTACGTCTCCATGATCGTATTGACCATTAAGTCCTCTTCCCATTTGAAAGAGCCCCCAGGCTCCAGCGGGATCAACTGCCTCTGGATTGTGTTCTGTTGAATCATAACTGCTTTCACAAGGAACAACCTTATAATACCAAGTGTCTGCGTTCGCAGGATCAAGAGATTGCAGAAGTGAGTAGAGTTGATCTTTTGTAAAAGTGCATGTTGGGTCCCCAAAATTCCCAAGAGGATTATCCAGAGGATATTTGCCCCCGCATGAATTAGAAGCGGAGGCAGGCTGGCCTCCCGGTGAAGAAAATCCCTCAACTCTTGCGCGTGCTGCCACATCTGCGTAAATGTCTGATTGGGTATTTGTTATAGAAAAAGAAAGAACAGCTTGGTTTAGAGGATCTGAAAGCTTCCAGGAATAGGTTTTGTCTGTATTTGTTGATATATAATTGCCCGTCGCAGAAACAAATCGTGTATTTGCGGGCAGATCAAAAAAAATAACAATAGCTTCAAGTGGAATTTTTGCAATTGTTGAGTCGTATGTGTATGAAATTTGGCAATCAGCACTACTTCCATTTGTAAGCTCATCACTACAGTTTGTGGAAAGAGAAAATCCTTCGATCGTTGAGAATGGTTGCCCATTCGGTAGTGGGTTTTTTCCTCCACTGCCAGGCCCTGTTCCTTCAAGGCTGTTGTCACTTGCTGCAAGAACAATCATAAGAACAATACAGATTACTAAAAGAATCAGTAGAATAATCCCTATGACAATCCACACGTGAGGGGGAATTTTTGATGCAACCTGAGCGATGTTCTTAATTGTTTTTAGTTGTTTTGGAGATTTTGGGAGCCCTTTTACTCCGCCTTTCCCTCCACCAAGGCCGGGAATGTTTGAAGTCAACGACCCCATTGGGTCCTGAGCCATTTTGAGCATGTTTTGCCCGCCCTTTGGTTGGGAAAAGCTTTTTTGTAGGCGTCTGGCGTGCTTGTAGCCCTGGTTAATTTGATCAATCGGATTGCTTCTGCCGCCTTTATCTTTCTCTTGCGGTTCTTCCTGGGGGTTTTGTTCATTCTCCATACATCAGGTGATTTATTATTGTACTCCTGGGCCTTTTGAATTCGGATTTATACCAGGCGTAGCTTGCTGCTGCGGTGAGGCTGGCTGGCGGAATTGATTGGTTGTTGCGCCCTGTGGTGCAAACGAAGACACAGATGGCGCTTGTTGAGGGGGCGGATTGATGTGGCTTGTCTGAATTCCTTGAGTAGAAATCTCAGTAGGCTCTATCGGAATATTTGCGGGCTGTGGAGCTTGGGCCTCGTTTGATTCTTGAATAGGCAGGGCTTCAGGTTTTTCGTCCATAAGATCTTGAGGTCGCGAGGTTATCAGGTCGTATTCAAACTGTGAAGCAATAAATTGAGCAGTTATATGATTTTGTCCTGCAAAAAGGAGACCTTCTCCGACTTGAGAAGTAAGAAGATATTGTTTTTCTCCCTCTGACAGGTTGAGAGTTTTAGCAAGAAGTTCTACTTCTGTTGAATTTTGCTTAAGAAGAATTTGGACAGAGGAATTAGACAAAATTGACTTGCCGTAGTCACTTGACAAAAAGTCTTCAATTTCCTGAGTAAGAGTTGTCATGCCGAGGAAGTATTTTCGAGCTCTTTTTGCAATTCCCTGAAGAAAAGATGCAGAGTCTGGATATTTCATAAGATACCACGCCTCGTCAACAACAAGAATCCTCTTTTTTAGTTTGGTTCGAACTCTATTCCAAATAAAATCCAAAATTACATGCATTGCGATCGGACGGAGCGCATCTTCGAGCTGTTTTAGGGAAAAGACAGTGAGCTGATTTTTAACATCGTAGTTGGTTTGCTGATTGAAAAGTCCTGAAAATCCGCCTTTTACATATTTTTCAAGCCTGAACGCAAGGTCTTTGGCTTCTGGCTCTTCCATGTTAAGGAGGGTTTTATAAAGATCTTCAAGAATAGGAGGCTCGTTTTTATATGTTGCAGGGTCTGGCGAAATACCTTTTTGTTTGTAAGTAAGAACTATAGCTCGATCCAGAATAGCTTCTTGTGTTGGAGACATTTCTCCAAGCATGGTTTTGAGAAGGCCGTGAAGAGAAAGAATTTTTATTCCCAGCTGTGCTTCCGTTAGGTCCTCAGCCATGAGGGCAAAAGGATTAATTTTTACTTCAGAAGATTTGGAGAATGTAACATACTCTCCATCAAGCGCCTGGCAAAGTGTCTTGTATTCATCCTCAGGGTCAATGATCATAATTTCAGCATCAAACATCATTTGTCTCAAGATTCCGAGTTTTACAAGGAATGATTTTCCAGACCCTGACTTTCCAAAGACAACCTCATTGGCATTCTCAAAAGAAAATCTGTCGATGATTGCAAGTGAACTGTTGATTGTATTGATGCCATATAAAATTCCATTGGCATGTGAGATCTCATATGAGGTGAATGGAAATGTCGACCCGACAGATGTCGTGTCCATGTTGCGGGTTATCATGAGTCGGTCTGATCCCATGGGAAGTGTTGTTTTAAATCCGTCTTCCATTTGAAGCGTGGCGGGTTTTATGATCATAAGGTTTGATGCCAGAAGACTTTTTATCTCTTTTGTATGCTCGTCAAGCGCTTGAACAGTTGATGCCGCGAGTGTGACATAAAGCCCAAATTGATAAAATCTTTCAAGTCCGCGCGCGAGTTCCTCTCGCAATGCCATTGCATCCTCGAGTGCTGCTTCAAGCTTAACGTCAGGCTGCATGCCCTGCTTGGCGTCTCCTTCGAGAGTGGCTTCCATTTCTGCAATTTTTCGTCGGAGATTTGATAACACATCCTTACTCTCGACTGGGTAAATATACATGCTGATATTCATAGTTTCTTTGTAATCAATAAGTATCGAGAGCCAGTTTGGGGAAACTTGCCGCGGGTAATCAACGACAAAAAAAGTTCGGTAGAATTTGTCTCCGACCCTAATATGTTTGAAATCAACTTCGACTGAAGAGGGCGCAATAAGATCGAGCACACTAACAGATCCATCCTTAAGCATAGATACTGCCTTATTTTCGCCTTGTTGTGTCACAGCTGGGGATTGTGGTTGTGCAGGGGCAGTGTTTGGCTGGCCAGCTACAGCGGGCTGTACTTGTGCAGTAGGAGCTGGCTGCTGCACTGTATTAGTTTTTTTCTTTCCTATTCCTAACATAATTTAAAGTACGATATTTTTTATATCGTTTGAATTAAAATCAGTGTTAATAATTTCTTGATTAAACTGTTCGTAAAAAAGAGAAATCATTTCATCGTTATTAAGAGTTCTGGCTGTAAGTCCAATTCTTTCAATTTGCGAAACAACAGTATTCCTTTTTGAAATAAGGGCATCTTTTGCCTGATCAGAGAATCCACCCTTCGCGCTTTTTACAGCACTCCCTGCCCCCATCTCAATAAAGGAAATGGGAATAATAACGTACGTTTTTTTATCAAGCAGGTCGTCACCCTTAATAAGATCCTGCATAAAAATTCTGTATTGTTCAAGATGCTGGGATATTTTTGGATTTGTTGCACTTGTTATTTTTTGATCCAAGAGTTTTAGGTATCCGGACATGTCAACTCTTTTACTGACCACCAAAATTTGAATGAAAAACGAGAGAGAATTTAACAAAGACATATATCCATACACCCTTGCATTTTGTTCGTCTTGGGAGAGAAGAAAAAAGTTAACTGAGGAGATCTCAAGGACAGTACAAGCCCGTCTCCCTTTAAAGAAGGCAATTCCATCTGTTACTTCTATAATTTCTGTGAAGTCTTGCGTTGATGAATGAATTTTTTGCTTTTTAGCCATAATACATTCAATAGATCTAATTTTGGAAAAGTTCCCGCCTTAACTTCTCGCGCTGGTCTACAGAAAACACTTC
>CAZFJW010000049.1:0-9037 GCA_964519355.1 uncultured Gammaproteobacteria bacterium
GTGATGTATTTTGCTCAGACTGGAACGCTCATAAAACGTGATTATACTCCACTTGTTGATGCACTCAATAAAAAAGGGGTTGTATACTATGCTTCATTTAAATGTAACAATTGCAAGAGACAAGAAAAGTTATTGGGAGAGGCCTACAAGCTTTTTAATCATGTAGAATGCCATCCTGAAGGGCCAGGTGGCAATCCTGAATTGTGTCTTCAGAAAAAGATTGATCATACACCAACCTTTCTTATCGAAAAAGATGGGATTGAAATTGAAAGGAAAGTAGGACTACAATCAATTGAGGAGCTTTCAAGTCTTGCAGGAATTAAGAAAGAAGACGCGGAGGCAAAAGGTTCTCAGCCAAAATAATCTATGAGCGCAGATAATTTAACACTACCAATTATTATTGCAGCAGCTGCGCTGGATAGTATTAATCCATGCGTTTTTGGAGTCCTCATTTTTCTTATAGCTTTTATGACGAAAGTCTTTAAGAGTCACCAGAAAATGTTGCTCTTTGGGCTTCTTTATTCCGCGATTGTATATCTCACATATCTACTGTTAGGTTTCGGAATTCTGAAAGTGGCAATTGATGCTGGGCTTGCAACGACATTCTATTGGGGAGCGGCTCTTATCGCAATAGTTGCGGGACTTTTGGAAATTAAAGATTACTTTTGGTATGGGAAGGGGTTTTCTCTTCAGATGATACCCGGTGGTTCGCAGCGTATAAAAATGTATACCAATAAAATCGCAAAGCTTGAAACTAAAAACCCGCTACTTCTTATATTCACAACTGCATTGCTGGGGGTATTTGTTGTAATTGTTGAGCTTCCTTGTACCGGGGCGCCATATTTGGCGATTTTAGGTCTTCTTTCAAAAGGAGCAGTTGCAACAGCTGTGCCAATGCTTCTTCTCTATAATTTTATTTTTATTCTTCCTTTGTTCTTTATTATTGGCATCGCATACTTCGGAACTTCATCAAAGAAGCTAGAGGGATGGAGAAAAGAGCACAGGGGGCTCATGCGTCTCGGTGTTGGAATATTCTTACTTGCTCTCGGATTCTACATGATTTATTCCCTCAATCCTATATTCTAAGCGCCTCTGTAAATTGTCTTTTTTGATGATATAAAAAGATCGGGTTGTTTTATTTCATTCAAGTGATATTATATATTCAATTCTGTCCGTAATTATGTCACATCAGTCTGAATCAGCACCTATTACAGAAGCCTTTACTCCTAAATCTCCATTTGTTGAATCACTCGAGTCACGCTGGGCTCAGGACAAATTTGTATGTGTTGGCCTTGATCCAGATCCCGCTAAATTGCCGCAAAGTGTTCTTTCTTCTACTGAGCGAATGGGAGATAGTCTATTTAGATTCAACAGAGAAATTGTTGATGCAACCGGAGGTGTTGCAGGATTTTACAAACCAAATATCGCGTTTTATGAGAGATTTGGCGCTCAGGGTCTGCAGGCGTTTGGAAATACTATCGAATATATTCATTCTAAATTTCCTGGAGTTCCAGTAATTGGAGATGTGAAAAGAGCTGATATTGGCAATACCAACATTGGTTACGCTGCCTCATTGTTTGATGAATTTGGGGTTGATGCTGTTACTGTAAATGGGTATTTTGGAGAAGAAGCAATGCAGCCTTTTTTGGAAAGGACCGACAAAGGAATTATTGTCTTGGCCAGAACATCAAACAAAGGTGCAAGGGAATTTCAGAACCAGGAATTTTTCTTAACTGATGAGGAATTATTTGAACTAAGCAATGGTCCTGCAGGAAAAACAGAATCAGAAGCATTAAGGGTACTTGAGACTGTAAAAATGTTTAAGGGTGATTTTGCAGAACTATTGGGTAAGGAGATTAAACCTGAAGACTTTGTTGATTACACGAAAGTTCCACTTTTTCTTGACGTTGCAATGAGAGTTGCAAATCACTGGAATAAGAATGGGAATTGTGCAGTAGTGGCAGGAGCGACAGCACCTGCCGAATTGGGTCTTATTCGAAGAGCAGTTGGGGATCTCCCAATTCTTATTCCTGGTCTTGGTAGTCAGGGTGGAGATAGAGAAGCTACAGTTAAAAATGGTAAGGACTCTAGGGGATGGGGTATGATCATTAACTCATCAAGTGGAATCGTACATGCTTCAAGTGGAGAAGATTTTGCAGAAAGAGCACGAGAAGAAACAATCAAATTAACTCAAGGTATAAATGAATTAAGAGCTGCTTAAGAATGGGAAACCTTCAAGAATCCCCAGTACCGTATAGAACTCCAGAGGGTTTAACGTATAACCAAGAAATTCTCGCCGGAATGTTATTTGATGTTCAAGTCCAAGGTCCGGCATATCGCCTACATTTTAACGAAGACGGCACACACAGAATGTATAAAGTAGACAATAGAATTACGAGTCCACTAGACTTTGCACAGCATCAAGAGGAGCATGCATTCAAACATCACGAAAAAAATCCCTATTCACCGCTAGCCCCTGTAAAAATTAATTTACGAAACCTGCCTTTTGAAGTCTTGGATCAAATTGGAACAGTATATTCTGAAATTCCTGAAAGTGGGATACTCCCAGATATTTGTACAGGAATTCCTGATGCTGGAACTGCCTTGGCACGATCCTATTCAGACAAGTCAGAAATTCCACTTGAAGAAGTTTTTGTAAAAGAAGAAGATGAACAATCAAGAAGAATCGTTGCTAGCGGAGTATCTGGTGATGGAAAATTCTTGAGGATTATCGATGATACTGCAACTGGTGGCGAGTCTAAATTTGAAGCAATAGAAGCAGCTGAATCAATGGGATTTAGTGTTTCTGATATAACTGTATTAATAGATCGAGGTCAGGGTGCAAAAGAATTAATTGAATCACAGGGCTATTCGTATCGGTTTGCTTTTACGCTTATGCAGCTGCTTCAATTTGGACTTCGTACTCAAAGAATTTCTGAAGAGCAGTTTAATAAAGCTCAAAATTATTTATTAAGTCAAAAGCAGACGCAATGATTTAAAAATCATATTGACAAATACCCCTGGGGGGTATTAAGATATATTCATGATTCCTCTATTAAAAAAACGCTCATCACATAGAATTAAAATTATTCTAGGTCAGCTAAAAGGTATTGAAAAAATGATAGATGAAGAAAAATATTGCATTGATATTCTTACTCAATCTCTTGCAGTGCAAAAATCATTACGCTCTCTCAACCAACTACTTTTGGAAAATCACCTAAAAACACACGTTGCCGAGAATATGTCGAAAGATAAAAGTGAAAGAGAAAAAACGATTGAAGAACTCTTGAAGTTATATTCACTATCAGAAGTCAAAAAATGATTAAAAATACTGTAAAGGAGGTGAAAGGTATGGAAAAAAACACAACTATTATTGGTATTTTGGGGTTTATTCTTGGCGTGCTTCTCATGTTAGTTATTAATTCAAATTCAAAACCACAAATGGTTCATATGGATTCTGATGAAATGATGATGAGCAGTAATAAGGATGATTCGATGCACGGAGCAATGAATATGATGACAGATGCATTAGCTGGTAAGACGGGAGATGACTTTGATAAAGCATTTTTATCTGAAATGATCGTACATCATGAGGGTGCAGTTGAAATGGCGGATCGAGCATTAAAAAATGCATCACATCAAGATTTGAAAGATATGGCAACTGCTATTATTGAGGCCCAAACAAAAGAAATTGAACAGATGAAGCAGTGGCAGAATGAATGGGGATATGAAAAATAAAAAAACCCTTTATACATGTCCAATGCATCCTGAAATTATAAAAGACCGTCCCGGGAAGTGTCCGAAATGCGGAGGAATGGAGCTTGTTCCTGTTGGTGATAACTTTAATAAGTCATTTCTTAAGACATATCGCCCACTTCTGATTATTTTTAGTTTGCTTTTGACTATTGTTGTGGTAGCCATGTTGAAAGATTGGCGCCTTGGGGTTTTTGATCTTTCTCACTCTATGGCATATTTTATGGCCGGTTTTTTCCTCACTTTCTCGGGGTTCAAGATGCTCGATCTGAATGGTGTTGCGGCCGGTTACGCGTCCTATGATTTGCTAGCAAAAAAATGGCACATTTACGGGTTTATATATCCTTTCATTGAATTTTTATTTGGATTGGGATATCTACTTGAAACAAATAATACAGTTTTCCATTCAATAGTATTAATTGTGATGATATTTAGTGGTCTTGGTGTCTTGATCAAACTTCTTAAGAAGGAAAAATTTCAATGTGTATGCCTTGGGACTGTTATTAAGGTGCCGTTAACAAAACTTACTTTAATTGAAGATTTGGGTATGGCATTGATGGCACTTCTAATGCTGATAGTATAAATCATTTGCGTTTCTCTAAAAATTTACGTATACATAAGTAATGTTCCCTTTTTGGAAAAAAAATCTTTCACAATACGAATTACTGCGTGATAAGTGGGCGACTCGACATCATGAAATTCAGAAAGCATTCCTTTCGCGTCACAAGAAATCAATCCGCTCGATTCTTCAAACTTCTAAAGAGATGACGCTAGGAGGTATGGCTGGGATGCTCTTGCTATCTACTCCTGTTGTTCTTGAACTTCCACAAAATTCAGTACTCCAAGAGCAGCAAGCGGAATTTGAGTCGGTGGACAAATCGCTTTTCCTAGTTGCTGATTTAGAAAGAGTTCTGCCAAAGGATTATCGGGTTTTGAATGGGAACCAAGAAAATGTAATTGAAGATATTTTAAATAGAGAATTTGGTATAAAAGTAAAAGCAGAACTTGAAAATAAAAGGCTTGAGCGGACATTTGGATATATTGGAGCGGAGCAGCATTTGATGCGCTATCCAGGAGATACTATCGATACTCATTTTGAGTCGCAAGAAGATTACTCGAAATTTCTATCTTCAGGTATGGCTCCAGGTAGAGGGGCATTTGGATATTTTGCAAGATCTAGAGCCGAGATGACACAGCAAGATGTTTTGGAGGAAAAATATTATATTGCTGTTCAAACATTTAGAGCCGATGGTTATAACCAAAGAACTCGTGAATATGTTGATTTTTTTAAGTACAGAAAAATGCTGGTAGTTAATCCAAAAAATGGCAAGGCAATTGTTGTAGTTATAGGAGATGCGGGACCAGGAATCTCAACGGGCAAACATTTAGGCGGAAGTCCTGAAGTGATGCGTTATCTTGAGTCAAAGGATGGGAAACTGCGGGATGCTGTACTTTTTTTCTTTCTTGATGACCCTGATAATAAAGTTGCTCTTGGGCCGCTCGAACAAAAATTATGATGAGAAAAACATTTTATACACATCTTATTGAAATTCATCACGTAAGTCTTGAACTTGAAGACACAGAGATGTCTGAGAGAGAAAAAAGTCATTTGATCAAAATTTTTGAATCCGCAATCCATACTTCTGTTATGGACCATATTCTCTTATCACTCCCAGAAGAAGATCACGAGAGATTTTTAAAACATGCTGATCAAGAAAATCACGATGCAATTTGGGAAATATTAAATACTGTTTCAAATATTGAGGAGATTATTCGCACAGCAGCTCACGCGGTGAGAAATGAATTTTTAAGAGATGTACAAGATCAAAAAAAGAAACAAAAAAAATCTAAGTAAGATTGGATTGTAAAAAGATGTTTATTTTTTTACAAATAGTATTGCATTAGGAATATTTCGTCCAGGTCCTACTTTATAACCCCCGCTCCATAATGCAGTTGATCCACCACTGTCTAAATTAAGAGCATCTTGTATCCCCATCGCTTTTAGCACATGTGCTACTTCTGCAACTGTGGCGTTGTGGACAACTCCAATATAAACTATTGAACCACTAGCTCCAACAAATGAACGTGATCCTTTTGAACCTTTTTTGGGATCCCCATCTCCTCCAAAAGCTACATTCCCGCCCGAAACAAGAAGTGGTTGATTGGCGATTACTCCATCTACCCCTGTGTCTCTTCCCCAATCCGACGAGCGTCCCATAAACCTTGCCCAGCCGGATCCAAAGGCAGCAACTGGAACACTGCTGTAAACATTATTGTCTGAGTTGAAATACGTTTTGTTCTTGTTCATAAGGAGTGTGTCAAATGAATTCGTTTTGCCGGCACAAGATGGATATGATGCGGGACAAAAATATGATCCGTTAATTCCGGCATATGCTCCTGACCTTGAAGCATAGTCTCCAAGAGAAAGAACAGGGCAGTCATTTGTACAGGTTCCGTCTGATGCTGTGTCCACAATAACTTTTGTTGAGGAGAGGTCTGCTGAAATGATATCGACCAAGTAACTTCCAAGATCAATACTTACCTTCTGTCTTGAAAAGCCTGATCCAGGAGGTGTATTTTTTTCCTGTACATTCTTAGGGATCGTAAATGCAGTAATTAATTCTTGTTCTTTGGCTGCAATGTCTTTTTTTAATTGAGAAAGCGTTGCAGAAGCTGAGGTATAGTTGAGCTCTGATAACTGTCTTAAAGTTAAGGCAAATGCTTTGTCAAACTTTTCAGTATCCTTAGTTTTACCTTTTAATTCAAGCAATGATTCGTAAGTAACAACAGTCTGGTTATATTCAGTCTCAACATTTTTAACTTTTTTTTGGAGTTCCTGGTTTATCAAATATTGATCTTGACTTTTGAGGTCCTTAAATTCATTTTCAAGATCTTTAAATTCAGTTAACAGGTTTGAGTTTTTGCCTATAAGCGAAGACTTGTCTCCCGCAAGAATTTTATTTTTCATCGATAAATCTTTGTAAACTACAATAAGTGCAACAATGCAAAAAATTATTATAAAAAAGGGAACAAGATGAAACAGGAGTTTAATAATATGTTGTTTCTTGGTTTGTAAGTGCTGGGTATGGGCTGGATGACTCATCTCATTAATAATAGTAAAGAAGTATCAAGGGTGCAACCAACATACTATATCTCTTGATTTAGGGAGTCTCTCTCAGTGATACTAAATATATGTCTGCCCAGGATTTTACAACATTCTTAAAAACAATTAACAGAGAAGAGCTTGCGGGTAAAATAACAGAAAAAAATCCTTGGAGTTATTTCACTCTCGAAATATATGATACAAAAGATATCCAAATTCGAGGCAGTGGTGGTTTGGGAATTTTGGCTGCAGATACTGCATTTGAAGCACAAAAACTTGGAATTCCTTTTCAGCTCGTTACAATATATTATCCCCGTGAATGCAAACATAAACTCGCTCATTTTCAACAGGAGGAGTATTGTGATATTGGACATCCTGAATCGAGAGGATTTGAAAAAGCAGAAGTAGAAGTTAGCATTAGTGCAAATACAGATGTCATTCCTCTCTCAATCTACAGAAAAAACAATATCGTTGTTTTGTATGAACAAGGTCTCCAGGAGCTTTATGCATATGGGAGCGACTCAGAGCACAGAATGTTCCAAGAAGCGGTCTTAGGATTTGGCGGATACAAAGCGCTAAAAGCGCTAGGTCTTGAGCCTAGTATTTATCATATAAATGAAGCAGGAGCGATATTTGGTGCTGTGGCGTATCTTGATGACTTATGCACTCAAGGGATGGAATTTAGTGAGGCACTCGAGAAAGTTCGATCAAAAACACTTTTTACCAACCACACACTTCTCCCAACAGCCTCAGCTTCTTTTAAAAAAGAAGTATATGAAAGATATGTATATAAAAACATTGCCAACAAGCAAGTTATTGATTGGATAAATGGATTAATTGCGGCAGTGCGGGGAACTCTGCGCCTTTCTACAATTGCTCTTGAAATTGCAGGTAAGCATAATGGGGTAAGTCGTCTTCACACTGCAATTGCGAACGCAAATTTTAAGAGAATAAACGATACTCCTGTTTCCTTCAATGCGGTAACCAATGGTATTTATCTAGACCGCTGGGTTCATCCTGAGTTAATGTCTTTGTACAAAAGAGTTCATGCAATTGATGAAATGGACATAGTCAGCAGTACTGCTCCTGAGGCACTTGATCGAATAACTGCCTATGAATTAAGACGAGCAAAACATAGAGGAAAAGAAGATCTTTATAAATATCTTCTTACTCGTCAGAATCAATACGGCGAACCAATTGAAATTCCATATCACGATCAGGTTGCAATATGGGCAAGAAGATTTGCAGGATACAAAAGACCATTTCTACTTTTTGAGAACACGGAAAAGCTCGTTGCATTACTTGAGAAGAATAAATTTCATTTGGTTCTTGCAGGATCTGCTCACAATCATGATGGTGAAATGAAAGAGGAAATTGCACGAATAATGAGTCTTGTTGATTCAGATAGTGCATTAAAACAAAGAGTCCACTTTATTCAAGATTATGATGATGAAGTTGCAAAATACTTGGCTCAAGGAGCTCATATCTTTATAAATACGCCAAAAGTAGGAAATGAAGCCTGTGGCACCTCATGGATGAAAGCGATGATTAATTGTTCTATGGTAATTTCGACAAGGGATGGAGGAATTGCTGATCTGGATACTACATCATATTTGACAGTAACAGGACAAAATTACCCACAGGAAGTTGCATCAACATATAGACAATTTGAAAAAGCATTGAATATCATTAATTCTGATACTGAATGGAGAAGTTTTGTTATTCAACAGTTAAAAACTTATCTCCCAATTATTTCCGGAGCAAGAATGATGAGTGGATACCTTGATTTGCTTTTCAGTTAAATTCTTTTTTCCTTTTTTGCCCTATCTTCGATCTTGTTTAGTTTGTCTGTAATAGCCCTTTCAAGGTCAACACCTGCGCTGCCAGCAAGAGACATGACACTTATCACAACATCAGCAAATTCTTGGTATATATTTTCTTTATCAAATTTGTCCAGTTTGGATTTTCTCTGCATTTTTAAAATTCCCAAAACGTCATTGCAGAGCTCGCCAACTTCCTCAGTAAGCTTCACGGTTTTTGCAAGTATCTCAAGCTCTCTTTTGCTTTTTATTGAATAGTCTGGCTGGGTTTTTAGTGTAATTTCTTTTACCTTGTTTTCAAGAGTTTTAAAGTCCATATTGATATTATAGTATAGTAATTTTTGAAAGTCTGAGTTATTTT